>CAZRFE010000024.1:0-32871 GCA_964599565.1 uncultured Gammaproteobacteria bacterium | reverse complement strand
ACATGCCGCCGGAGAGGTGGTACGGCACCTGCTGCTCGCGCAGCGCCTTCTCGAAGAAGCGCGACTGGTGATTGCTGCGGTAGAGAATCGCGAAGTCGCGGAATGCGAGACCCTTCTGCAGCTTCACGTGCACGAGATCCGCCACGATGCGTTCGACCTCGTGGCCTGCATCCTTGCAGCCGATGACGCGGATCTCGTCGCCCTCGCCCATCTCCGACCACAGGCGTTTCTCGAAGACATGCGCGTTGTTCGCGATGATGTGGTTCGCAACGCGCAGGATGCGCGACGTGGAACGGTAGTTCTGCTCCAGCTTCACGACGGCGAGGTTCGGATAGTCATCGGCCAGGCGCACGAGATTCTCCGGCCGCGCGCCGCGCCATGCATAGATGGACTGGTCGTCGTCGCCGACGACGGTGAATGCCGCACGCACGCCGGCAAGATGCTTCATCAGGCGGTACTGCGCGTCGTTGGTGTCCTGGCATTCATCGACGAGCAGGTAGCGGAAGCGGTTCTGCCATTGCTCGCGGATGTCGTGACGCGCCTCGAACAGCGCAACCGGTTTCGCGATGAGATCGTCGAAGTCGAATGCGTTGTAGGCGCGCAGCGCGCGATCGTACGCGGCGTACACGCGTGCAGCCTGCATGTCGCGTGCATCCACCGCTTCCTTCATCGCCTGCTCGGGCGTGACGGAATCGCTCTTCCAGCCGGATATCTGCCACTGCATGCGCTCGATCAGCTCGCTGGTGTCGAGCCGTTCGGCCTTCAGGATTTCGGTGACGAGATTCCTGCTGTCGTCGGCATCGAAGATGGTGAAGTTCTTCTTGTAGCCGATGGCGTGATGCTCGTGCTGCAGGATGCGAAGCCCGAGCGTGTGAAATGTCGAGACAGCGAGACCTTTCGCGGCGTCCTCGCCGAGCAGCGCCTTCGCGCGCGCCTTCATTTCGCGCGCGGCCTTGTTCGTGAACGTCACCGCTGCGATCTGTTCCGGCCGGTAGCCGCACTCGCGCACGAGGTACGCGACCTTCTCGGTGATGACGCGCGTCTTGCCGCTGCCCGCGCCCGCAAGCACGAGCACCGGGCCGCCGACGTGCCGGACGGCTTCGAGCTGGCGCGGATTCAGGGATGGACGTGGTTTCTTTCCTGGGGAGGGGACGGCGCTCATGGAGCGTCATTCTACCGGGCGCTGGCGTTCCGACCAGTCTTGAAATTTTTCCAGGATGCGGAAAGCGCTACACGTTCTGGTTGCGGATCTTCATCGCGGATTCATCGGGCGCGACGATCTCGACGCGGTTTCGCCCGCGCCGCTTGGCGAGATACATCGCGCTGTCGGCGCGCACGAGCAGGTGATGCATCGCCTCGCCGCGATTGACCTGTGTCGCGCCGATGCTCATGCCGACCGTGAAATCGCGGCCGCCGTGACTGAACGCGCGCTCGTTGATGCACGCCAGCATCTTCGTGCAGGTGTCGAGCAGGTCGGTGTCGTCCACGCAGTTCAGGAGCACGACGAACTCATCGCCACCGTAACGGGCGAGCAGATCGTTCTTGCGCAGGCCGTCGCGCAGCGTCATCGCAACTTCGCGCAGCACGGCGTCGCCCGCGTCGTGGCCGGCCGTATCGTTGATCTGCTTGAAGCCATCGAGGTCGAGCAGTGCGACGTACACGGGCTTTCGCCGGCGACGGTCGGCGAGCACGCGCTCGAGCGCGTCTTCGAGGAACTTGCGGTTGTAGACGCGCGTGAGCGGATCGAGCGAGGCTTTCAGTTCGAGTTCGGTCTGCAGCGCCTTGTCCTCGGTGATGTCGAGCATCAGCACGAAGCAGCCCGCGGGTCCGCCTTCGCCGTCGTCGTCCGGCACGAGATTGACGCGATAGATGCGCTTATCCGTCCGGTGTTCGAATTCCTGTGCGGCACCCTCGAGCGCGGCGGCGACGAACGGCTGCAGCAGCTCGCCGTCGCCTTCGGACATGAATTCATGCAGCGGGCAGCCGAGCAGCGAGGTGGCGTCGGGATTGAACGTCTGCTCGAACAGCCGGTTCACGTACACGACGTTGCCGTTGGCATCCAGCGCGGCCATGCCGCAGGGCATCGCGTCGGCCAGCGTGGAGAGCTGCTTTTCCTTCGCGCGCAGGCGGCGCTGCGCGAAATGCTCGGACAGTTCCGCGCCGATCCAGCCCGCGAGCAGGCGCACGAAATCGATCTCGGTTTCGTTGAACGCTTCGGCGCGCGCAACGTTATCGCGGAACGCGAGCGTGCCGAACACGCCTTCCGACGTTGGAATGCGCGCACCGATGTACGCGCCGGCCACTTCGCCGGTGTAGCGCGGATCCAGCATGTGGCGCGCTTCCATCGCGTTTGCGAAATGGAACGGTTCTTCGCGGTCGAGCACCAGCGAGCACAGCGACGCGGCGAGATCGGAGGTTTCCGCGTCGCCTTTTGCCAGCTGGTCGTGCCGCGTGAACACGCGGCGCTCGCTGCCGCGCACCTCCGCAACGATGCCGACGCGCAGCCCGAGTGCGTTGCAGCCGAATTCCAGCAGGCGCCGGATCTTCTTCAGGGAATCGACATCGCCGAGTGTCGCGATGCGCAGCAGCGTCTCCAGCATTTCGCGCCGGCGCTGCATGCCTGCATTCGCGACGGCCAGCTTCGCGGCCTGCCCTTCCACCGCGGCGCGCTGCGCCTCGGCGAGCATCTGCATGCGCAGGTAGTCACGCACCTCCGCACCCACGATCGTCGTTCCCTTGTACATGCCGACATAGAACACGAGCAGGACGCCGATGGCGGCGGGCCCGAGCGGCACGGGCTGCACGATCATGCATGCCATGACGGAAATGAACTGCGGAACGGTGAACAAAAGCAGGAATGACGGCTTCAGTGCGAACGCCGCGGCCGCGCCGGCCATGAGCGCGACGATGATGACGGCAGTGAAGTACATCGCCTGCACGGCCTGCGGATCGACAAGCCACGGCAGCGCCGCCCACGCGAGCCCGGTCAGCAGCAGTCCGGTGGCGAAGCGGTTGCGCGCGGTTAAGGCTTCGCGCGCTTCAAGTTCGCGCCGTCCATGACGCCGGATGACCCAGAGACGATAGAGAACAAGCACGCCGATCAGCGCCAGCCAGCCGTAGAGCACGGCGGAATTCGCGTGCCCCGTGAGCGCCCACGCGGCAATCAGCGCAAACAGCGCGCTGCCCGCCTGCGCAAGATGATTCTGCTGCAGGATCACCTGCAGCATGCGCTGTTCGATCGGATGCATTTCAGGATGTGTCACCGGAGCGGCCTCCCCCAACCGCCGATAACCTCGCCGGATGATACCTCAACAGGCAAGCAACAACGCGATATCCCATGACGGGATGCGCTTCAGTGCGCGCGGTCGAGCAGGCGGCCGGTGATCGCTTCGGCGACATGCGCCGCGGAAATCGCATCGCTTTCCGCGAGGTCCGCGATGGTGCGCGCGACGCGGCGGATACGGTCGTGCGCGCGCGCCGAAAGACCGAAGCGTTCCGCCGCTTCATCCAGCAGCCGCTGCGCATCATCCGGAAGTCCCGCATCCCGGCGCAGCATTTCACCTTCAAGGCGTGCGTTGGGAAGCTTCGCGCGGACGAGCTGGCGCGCGCGCGCCGCAATCACGCGCTCGCGCACGACCGACGACGCCTCGCCGGTGGAAAGCCGCGACAGCACGCTGCCGGTGAGACGCGGCACTTCCACGTGCAGGTCGATGCGATCAAGCAGCGGACCGGACAGCCGGCCGCGGTAACGCGCGACCTGTTCGGCCGTGCAGTTGCACCGGCCCGCCGGGTCGCCGTAGTAGCCGCAGGGACACGGGTTCATCGCCGCGATCAACTGAAAGCGCGCCGGGAACTCCGCCTGCCGGGCGGCGCGCGAGATCACGATGTGTCCCGTCTCCAGCGGCTCGCGCAGCACTTCGAGCACGCGGCGGTCGAACTCCGGCAACTCGTCAAGGAACAGCACGCCGTGATGCGCGAGCGACACCTCGCCCGGCCGCGGCTGCGAACCGCCGCCGACCAGCGCGACGCCGGACGCGGTGTGATGCGGCGCGCGGAACGGGCGTCGCCGCCAGTTGGCGGCATCGAAACCGTTGCCGCTTATGGACGCGATCGCCGCGGCTTCCAGCGCTTCGTCTTCCGTCATCGGCGGCAGGATGCCCGGCAGCCGCGCCGCCAGCATGCTCTTGCCCGTGCCCGGCGGACCGATGAACAGCAGGCTGTGGCCGCCGGCTGCCGCGATTTCAAGCGCGCGGCGCGCGCGCACCTGGCCGCGCACTTCCGCGAGATCGGGAACGGCCGACTCCCGCCATTCCTGTACGGCGGCGCGCTGCGTACCCAGCAGGCCGCTGCCCTTGAGGTGCGCGGCGACAGTGAGCAGGTGATCCGCCTCGAACACTTCCAGGCCATCGACGAGTGCCGCTTCCATGCCGTTGCCGACGGGTACGAGAAGGGAACGTTCTGCCTTGTGTGCGGCGACCGCCGCAGGCAGCACGCCGCGCACCGGGCGCAGGACGCCGTCGAGCGCGAGTTCGCCGAGCAGTTCGAGTTGCGCGAGCGCGGCCACGGGCAACTGGCCGCCTGCGGCGAGTATGCCGAGCGCAATGGGAAGATCGAAACCGCCGCCTTCCTTGGGAAGATCGGCGGGTGCGAGGTTTACCGTGATGCGGCGCGCGGGAAATTCGAACTGGCTGGTGATGATCGCGGAACGCACGCGGTCGCGCGCTTCCTTCACCGCCGCTTCAGGCAGGCCGACGATGTTGAACGCGGGCAGGCCGCCGCTGAGATGCACTTCGACTTCGACAAGCGGCGCGCTGATGCCAAGACGTGCGCGGCTGAATACGCGGGCAATTGCCATGTGAACCTTCCCTGGTGAATCCGGAATCGCGCGGCTTCCATCGCGCGTCGCAAGGATGCGCCTTCAGGCGCGAAACATCACTTCCTGCCGTTGCCCGTCGTCTTCGTCTTCGGCTTCGCCGTCTTTTCGGCGGGCGGGCGAATGGCGTCTTCGAGTTCGACGAGACGCAGGTTGATGCTTTCCAGTTTCTCGCGCGTGCGGCGCAGGACTTCCGTCTGCACGTCGAACTCCTCGCGCGTCACGAGATCAAGACGGCCGAGCACCGTCTGCAGCACGGCGCGGAAATTGTTTTCGAGATCCTTCTGCGCATCGCGCAGCCCGGTGGGCACGGCTTCGTAAAGCCTGCGCGCAAGATCGTCGAGAATCTTCGGATCGAGGTTCATTGCATCCATCCTCGTGGCGGTTTCGATGAGCTTATCCGCAGCCGTGCGCGCGGCGCAATTCGGCATGCGTTGAATGCATTCAACGGTTTCACCGACGGGAAACTACTCGTAGCGCAGTGCTTCGATGGGATCGAGATTCGCTGCCTTCGCCGCCGGCAGGATGCCGAAGACGATGCCGACGCCGGCGGCGAAGCCGAACGACAGCAGCGCCGCCCACCACGGCACGTATGCTGCGGGGAATCCCGGCAGCATGCCGGAGATCATCGCGCCGAGCCCGTAGCCGAGCACAAGACCGATGAAGCCGCCGAGCAGGCACAGCACCAGCGCCTCGATGAGAAACTGCATGAGGATGTCGGAGCGGTGCGCACCGAGCGCCTTGCAGATGCCGATCTCGCGCGTTCTCTCCGTCACGGATACAAGCATGATGTTCATGATGCCGACGCCGCCGACCAGCAGCGAAATGCCGACCACGCCGCCGAACACGAGCGTGATGGAATTGATGATGTTCGAGACCGATTCCATGATCTGTTCCGGCGTCATCACGCTGAAGTCGTCGGCTTCTTCCGCATCGAGGTTGTGCGCATCGCGCAGCACCGTCTTGATGCGTGCGGTGACGGTGTCGACAGCTTCGACATCGTCGACGGAAAGATCGATCGCGATGTCCTGGCGTTTCGCGCTGCCGATGATGCTGCGCGCGGTGCCGTACGGCACGATCACGTAATCGTCCTGGCTGTTGCCGAGAAACTCGCCGCGCTCTTCCATCAGGCCGATGATCTTGAACCACTCGCCGCCGACCTGGATGTATTCGCCGACAGGATCGTCCGGCAGGCGCAGATCCTTCTGCACTTCCGCACCGATCACCGCGACGCGGCGGCGATAACGGCTGTCGCTCTGGCTGAGGAAGCGTCCTTTCACCGGGTACACGCCCTGCAGGTCCATGAAGCGCGTGATCGTGCCGAACACCATCGGCGTCGCGCTCTGTCCCTTGAAGCTCACGCTCGAGCCGAGCAGCATCAAGGTCGGCGTGATGTCGCTGATGCCATCGACCTTCGCGCTGATCGCAAGCATGTCCTCGTGCGTGAGCTGCGCGAACTGGCCGAGCTGCTGCATCTCGAACGTCGTCTGCGAGCGGATGGTGATGGTGTTGGAGCCAAGACCTTCGAGTTCGCCCGAAACGAAATGATTGAGTCCCTGCACCAGCGAGACGACGGCGACGACTGCGGCGACGCCGATGATGATGCCGAGCATGGTGAGAAAGCTGCGCAGCCGGTGCGACCACACCGCCTGCATGGCGGAGCGCAGCGATTCGAGCAGGTTATACATGCCGCGAACCTCCGCCACGGTCCGTGTCCGAGACGACGTGCCCGTCCTCCAGGCGCACGACGCGGCGGCAGTGATCCGCAATGTCCTGTTCGTGCGTGACGACGATGATCGTGTGACCTTCGCGATGCAGCTCGTCGAACAGCGCCATGATCTCGCGCGTGGTGCTGGAATCGAGATTGCCGGTCGGCTCGTCGGCGAGCAGGATCGCGGGACGGCCGACCAGCGCACGCGCGATCGCAACGCGCTGGCGCTGTCCGCCGGAGAGCTGGTTCGGGCGGTACTTCGTGCGATCGCCGAGTCCGACGCGCCTCAGCACGTCCTCCGCCATGCGCTGGCGCTCGCGCAGCGGAATGCCGCGATAGATCAGCGGCTGCATGACGTTGTGCAGGGCATCCATGCGCGGCAGCAGGTTGAAGTTCTGGAAGATGAAACCGATGTCGCGGTTGCGCACGTCGGCGAGTTCGTTGTCGCTGAGACGGCTCACCGGCGTGCCGTTGAGAACGTACTCGCCGGTGGTGGGCTGATCGAGACAGCCAAGCACGTTCATCAGTGTCGACTTGCCGGAACCCGACGGCCCGATGAACGCGAGGTAATCGTTCGCGGCGATGTCGAGCGACACATCACGCAGCGCCCAGAACTCCTGCTCGCCCATGATGTAGCGCTTGCCGATGCCGGCGAGCGAAAGGACCGCGCCGCCGCTGCTCATTCGCGGTCGTCGCCATCGTTGTCTTCGCGCTTGTCGGACGCATCTTCCTTCGGCGTCACGGTCATGCCGTCCTTGAGATGGCGAAGGTCGGCGGCCGGCCCGATGATCACCTCTGCACCTTCCTCGACGCCGTCCTCGATCTGCTGATGCGAATCGTCCGACACACCAAGCGTGATCTCGCGCTTTGCGGCCTTGCCGTCGACGACAACGAACACGAAGGGTTTCCCGGGAGCGGCGGCGTCATCGCTCTCATCGTCGTTGCCCGGCGTGATGCCGGACTCAAGGCTTTCAGGATACTGCACGGCCTGGATGGGCACGGCGAGCGCGTCCTCGACGATCGCGGTGTAGATTTCCGCGCGCGCACTCATGCCGGGGCGCAGCTGCAGATCGTCCGGCAGGTCTTCAAGACGAATCTCGACCTCGAAGCTCAGGCCCTGCCGCCCCGCCGCGGTGCGCGCCGTCGTCGCGATGCTGCGCACCTTTCCGTCCAGCGCGGTTTCCGGATACGCCGCGGTGTACACGCGCACCGCCTGGTCCACCTTGACGTTCGCGATGTCCGCTTCATCCACCTGCACTTCGGTGAGAATCTCGGAGGGATCCGCGACGGTCATCATGTCGGAGCCGGCGATGTTCGTCGTGCCGGCGATGACGGTCTCGCCGATCTTCACGAACACGCCGGTGACGACGCCGTCGATGGGCGCGCGGATCACGGTCTTGTCGAGATTCTCCTGCGCCTGCGCAAGCGCGGCCTCGGCCTGCGAGAGCGCCTGCTCCTGCGAGCGCAGGTTCAGCCGCGCGATCTCGAGTTCGTTGGTCGCGTTCTCGAAACCGCTCTCATCGACCAGGCCTTCCTTGAACAGCTGCTGCTGGCGCTGCCACTGCCGCTCGAGATTCTCGATGGTGAGCTTCTGCGTCGCGACGGCGATCTCCTGCTGGCGCACCGTCGCCTGGCGCTGGTCGACTTCCGCGCGGAAGGTCTTCGGGTCAAGGCGCAGGATGATCGCGCTCTTCTCGACGGTGTCGCCTTCCTCGACGTGCAGTTCAACCACCTGCCCGATCACCTCCGGGCGCAGCTGCACTTCGTTGCGGTACGCGATGCGCCCGGAGGCGAGAATCGAACTCTCGATGGTGTGGCGCGCCACCGGCGCAACCTCGACTTCCACGCCCTTCTCGCCGCGCAGCCGCGACATGACGACGAGCAGCACGAGGCCGAGGATGACACCACCGAAGATGAGGAACTTGCGCATCGGGATTCCCTGGTCAGAGCGCGGCGATCAGCAGGCTGATGCCATAGAAAAGCACGGTCGGAATTGCAGCGATGACGATGCCGGTGCCGAGACTCTTCTTCGAGTACATCGACACGCCGAGACCGAGCAGGAAGATCTGCCACAGCATGATGATGTCGAAACTCGCAAGCGTCCGCTGCCAGCCCGGCTCGCTCACATCGAGGCCAAGCAGGTTGCCAAGGTTCGTCACCGCAACATTTTCCGGCGCGACCTGGCCGCCGTCCGAAAGCCCGTAGTTGAGGATCATGCCGATCACGATCACGATCGACGGCAGCGACGTCCATGACACGAGGCTGAACCAGCGGCCGTAATCCATTTCCGTGTTGCCGCCGACCTTCGCGACGATGTGCAGGTACAGCGCGACGATCGCGTAGATCAGCAGCGAGACCACGACGACGCCGACCAGGGTCTGGACGGTCATCGACGTCGGCGTCATGAATCCGCGCGCCGCCTCGCGCTGTTCCGCGGACATGTCCTGGCCGGACATCGACAGGAAGTGATCCACCAGCCAGTTGAAATCGACGGTCTGGTAATACCAGCCCCAGAAGCCGAGCATCGAGAGAATGACGATGCCGAGCGGCAGCCACAGCCAGCGCGGATGATCGTACGCCGCCTGCAGTGCGTCCTTCGGTGCAACGAAAAGATCGATGAGACCGCGCCAGGCGGTTGGTGATGCGTTCATGGATTTATCCCCCGGATGAAAGCTTGTCGTTGTTTCGGCCGCGCGCTGCAATCCCGCTGTATGACCGGGAGGCGCCGCCGTTGTTCCGCGATTCCCCGTGATTCGCGTGAACCGCGCATTTGTCACAGCCTTGTGAAAAATGCAGGCCGCCGATCTTACCGTCCGCCACGCGCACGCTCAATCGAATGCGCGATGCTAAACTGCAGGCGTTCGCCCTGAAGGACTCGACGCATGAAAATGATTTCCGCCATCATCAAGCCGTTCAAGCTCGACGACGTCCGCGAAGCGCTCTCGGACATCGGCGTGCAGGGCATTACCGTGACGGAAGTGAAGGGTTTCGGCCGCCAGAAGGGCCATACTGAAATCTACCGCGGCGCGGAGTATGTCGTGGATTTCCTGCCGAAGGTGAAGATCGAGCTGGCCGTCACCGATGAAATGACCGACCAGGTCGTGGAAGCCATCATCGGCGCGGCGCGCACCGGCAAGATCGGCGACGGCAAGATCTTCGTCAGCCCGCTGGAGCAGGCCATCCGCATCCGCACCGGGGAAACGGACGGCGACGCGCTGTAATGCCGGCGACACATTATTTATAGAAGGCCAGCGAACCGACCTGCCAGATGGAGAATCCCATGCCCAGAATCGCCGCCCTTTCCCTGCTGAGCCTGCTCGCCCTGGCGCACCCCGCACTCGCGGGCGAGGTGTACAAATGCACCGGCGCCGACGGCAAGACCTACTACTCCGGCCAGAAATGCCCCGCATCCGCCGAAGGCGAGAAGCTCCACGTGCAGCGCCCGGCCACGAGCGACGCACCGGCCGCGGACAACCGGAAATCGCTGGATCAGCAGATCGCCGAAGCAACCGACCCCGTTGTCAAGGCAAGACTGCAGATCCAGAAACAGGAATGCGAACTCGCCGCCACGCAGCTCGAACGCTACGAAGGCGCGCCGTACCTCATCGAGAAACAGGATGACGGCAGCGAACGCCGCCTGACGGACGAAGAGGCGCAGGCGGAAAAGGACAAGCTGCGCCGCATGATGGAAGCGCGCTGCCCATGATGCGTCTCGCCATCCTCGCCGGTCTCGCGCTGTTCGCGTTCGATGTCTCCGGCGCCGAAGTCTTCCGCTGCGTCACGGAGAACGGCGTCGTGCGCTACTCCGACATGCCATGCACGGACGGCAAGACCGAACGCCTGGATATCACGAGCAGGCCCACCGATCCCGACGCCGTGACCGCCAGAAACCGCGCGCGGACGGAACAGGTCGATGCGCTGGAGCAGGCCGACGCCGCAGCGCGCGAGGCAACCGCGGACGCGGAGAAGAAAAAGGAAGAACGCGCGGCCGCCTGTGCAAGTGCGCGCGAGCGTCTCGAGAAGATGCTCATGGAGCGGCGCATGTACCGGGAGAATGACGGCGAGCGCGAATATCTCACGTCGGATGAAATGGTCCAGCGCCGCCAGGACGCCGGGGACAAGGTCAACGAACTTTGCGGCACCTGAGCAAACGCCGCCTCATGAAAAAGCCCCGCATCGCGGGGCTTTTTCGTCTCTGGCTGCGCGAACCCGGCATCACAGGGACGCGATCTCGCGCTGGAAGAACGCCGGCATCGCGAGCGCGCCGCGGTGAATGTCCGCCGTGTAGTAACGCGTCTCGAAATCAAGCGCGTCGCGGAAGCCATCGAACGCCGTTTCCTTGCGCGCCATCGTCGCCGACCACCAGCCTGACGGATACACCGGCTGCGGAAACTGGTAGCTCGCGACATCCGCATAACCCGCTGCGCGCATCGCCGTGTGCATTTCCTTCAGGATGCGCATGTGCAGCAGCGGTGATTCGCTCTGCTGCACGAGAATGCCGCCGCTGCGAAGCAGCCTGAGGCAGTCGCGGTAGAACGCCTCGCTGAAAAGACCCTCCGCGGGACCGACAGGATCGGTGGAATCGACGATGATGACATCCACGCTGTCCGGGTCGCCGTCCTTCACCCAGCGTATGCCGTCCGCGAAATGCAGCTCAGCGCGCGGATCGCCGTTGGACTCGCACAGCTCGGGAAAGTATTTCTCCGAGGCGCGCGTGACGCCTTCATCGATGTCCACCTGCCAGGCCTTCTCCACGCTTCCATGCCGCAGCACTTCGCGCAGCGTGCCGCAGTCGCCACCGCCGATGATGAGCACATGGCGCGGATTCGCGTGCGCAAACAGCGGCACGTGCGACATCATCTCGTGGTAGAGAAAGTTGTCGCGCGAAGAAAGCATCACGTAGCCGTCGATCGCCATGAGGTTTCCCCAGCGCGCGGTCTCCCACACCTCGATCTTCTGGTATGGCGTCCTGTCTTCGTGGAGCTTGCGGCGGATCTCGAGAGAGAACGCGGAGCCTGCCTCGTCCGCCGCTTCGGTGAACCAGCCCTTATTGGTAAACGGCGCGGCGTCGCTCGTCATGTCACGGCCTCCTCGGTGGAACGTCGTCGAAATCGGGCGGACAAGTATAGCGGCGCGCCCTTCGCCGCGCAGGTTCGCTTGCCTATAATGGAGTCCGTATTCCGCGCCCACCCACCTCTTGCCCACCGGGGATTCCGAATGACCGAAGACGCCACCAAGGCCTGCCGCGCGATCTACAACGTTGCCCGCTGGGGCGAAGGTTATTTCGACGTGAGCGCGAACGGCCGCGTGCAGGTCTATCCGACCGGTGATCGCTCGGGCACCGCTGTCGATCTTTACGATCTCGCAAGCCGCGTCGATGAAGCCGGACTCTCGCTGCCCGTGCTGTTCCGTTTCGGCGACATCATCCGTCACCGCATCGAAAGCCTCGTCAACGCATTCGGCGATGCGATGGAAGCGTTCGACTACAAGGCGCGCTACACGGCGGTGTATCCCATCAAGGTGAACCAGCAGCGCTCGGTGCTGGAGGACATCTTGCAGTTCGGCGCGGACAAGGTCGGCATGGAAGCGGGCTCGAAGCCGGAACTGATGGCCGTGCTCGCGCTCGCGCCGGAAGGCTCGACCATCGTCTGCAACGGCTACAAGGACCGCGAGTACCTGGAACTTGCACTGATCGGCCAGCAGCTCGGCCACAAGGTGTACATCGTGGTCGAGAAGCTGAACGAGCTCGATCACATCATCGAACTGACGAAGCGCATGAACGTGCGTCCCACGCTCGGCGTGCGCGTGCGCATCTCCAACGCGGGCGGCGGACGCTGGGCGGATACCGGCGGCGAGAAGTCGAAGTTCGGCCTGCTCGCCTCGCAGCTGCTGGAAGCCGTGGAAAAACTCGAGGCCGCAGGCATGAAGGACTGCCTGCAGCTTCTGCACTTCCATCTCGGCTCGCAGCTCGCGAACATCCGCCACATCGCGCGCGGCATGCGCGAGTCGGCGCGCGCGTACGCGGAGATGCATGCACTCGGCGTGACGATCCGCACCATGGATGTCGGCGGCGGACTCGGCGTGGATTACGAAGGCACGCGCTCGCGGCGCGACTACTCGACGAACTACTCGATGTCGCAGTACGCGAACACCATCGTGCGCACGCTGTGGGAAGTCTGCGAGGAATACGGCCTGCCGCATCCGGACATCATCACCGAATCGGGCCGCGCGATGACCGCGCACCACGCCGTGCTGGTGACGAACGTCGTCGACGCAGAAAGCACGCTCGAGTTCGAACCGCAGGCGCCATCCGCCGACGACCCGATGATTCTCCATGACCTGTGGGAAGGCTACGAGAATGCCGACGGGCGCGCGGCGCTCGAAATCTACCAGGACGCGATGTACTGGCTTTCCGAAGCGCAGGGCATGTACATCCACGGCATCATCACGCTGGAGCAGCGCGCACGCGCGGAACAGCTTTATTACTCGACCTGCCGGCGCGTGCGCGAGACGCTGCGCCCGACGGCGAAACCGCAGCGCGAGATGCTCGATGAACTGAACGAAAAACTCGCGGACAAGTATTTCTGCAACATGTCGGTGTTCCAGTCGCTGCCGGACGTCTGGGCGATCGACCAGATCTTCCCGATCATGCCCGTGCACCGTCTTGACGAAACACCGACGCGGCGCGCGGTGATCCAGGACATGACCTGCGACTCCGACGGGCGCATCGAACAGTACGTCGACCAGGACGGACTCGAGGCAACGCTTGCGGTGCATGCGCTGAAGAAGGACGAAGACTATCTCCTCGGCTTCTTCCTCGTCGGCGCGTACCAGGAAATTCTCGGCGACCTGCACAACCTGTTCGGCGACACGGACTCCGTGAACGTCGAGATGGACGAGAACGGCAAGTACGTCATGGTGCGGCCAGAGAAAGGCGACCGCGCGGATGAAGTGCTCGCCTATGTGCACCTCAATGCCGAGGACCTGCTCGCCTGCTACCGCGAGAAGATTCTCAAGGCCGGCCTCGACAAGAAGACGCGCACGCGCTACATGGAAGCGCTGGAAGAAGGGCTCGCGGGTTACACGTACCTGGAGAAATGATGGGCAACGCCTTTCACCTGTCGCTTGACGTCCGGTCGCTGGCGGAATCGGTCGCGTTCTACACGCAGATTCCCGGCGCATGCGTCACGCATCGCGACGCATCCGGCTACGTCAATCTCGATATCTTGGGCTGCCAGCTCACGCTCAGGGAGAATGCATCCGCCACGCCGTGTGACGGGATGCATCTTGGCGTCAATCTCGATCTGGCGGCCTTCGACGCGCTCGCTGCACGCCTCCAGGCGAATGCGGAACTGGACATCGTCATGCCGCCCCGTGTCGTCGATGCGGGAACACCGCTGGAACGAAAGAAGATGTACCTGCGCTGCCCGACCGGCCACCTCATCGAGATCAAGGGCCGACGGCTGGACGTTCATCAACGGGAGCCCGCATGAAGGAACACCTGCGCATCTGGCGTTACCGCGTTCCAACGGACAAGCGCGAGGAATTCGTGCATCACTATTCCAGCGAAGGCACGTGGACGCAGCTCTTTCAGCGCGCCGACGGCTACCTCGGCACAAGACTCTGGCAGGACGCGAGCGACGAGAATGTCTTCTATACGCTCGACCGCTGGCGCGACGCCGCGGATTTCGAGAACTTCCAGGAACACTACGCGGACGTGTACCGGGAAATGGACAAACAGCTCGAAGGCCTCGCGGCGGAAGAGGAATTTCTCGGCGCATGCAACGGCGTTGACCTGTAGGAGCGGCTTCAGCCGCGAAATGAATCGCGGCTGAAGCCGCTCCCACGATATCCAGCAGGACGGCATGACATGAAAACCGGTTTCATCGGACTCGGCGCGATGGGTTACCCGATGGCGCGCAACCTGCACAAGGCGGGATTGCTGACGGGCGCATGGAACCGCAACGGTGCGAAGGCCGCGCAGTTCGCGCGTGAAACGCACGCAACGGCGTTCAATGACATCGCAGGTCTTGCAGACGACAGCGAATGCGTCGTCCTGTGCGTGAGCGCGGATGCGGATGTGCTCGCCGTCGTCACGGTGCTTTCCACATCGCTTCGCGAAGGCGCGCTTGTCATCGATTGCTCGACGGTGAGCGCGGATACGGCACAGCGCGCGGCGGAAATGCTGGCCGCACGCAACATCGGTTTTCTCGATTGCCCGGTTTCCGGCGGCACGGAAGGCGCGATCCACGGCACGCTTGCCATCATGTGCGGCGGCGATGAACGCGATTTCGAACGCGCGCAGCCCGTGCTCGGCGCGATGGGCAAGCGCGTTGCGCTGATGGGCCCCGTGGGCAGCGGCCAGGCGACGAAGGCGGTGAACCAGATCGCGGTGGCGGGCGTGAACCAGGCGGTTTCGGAAGCGCTCGCATTCGCGCGCGCGCACGGTCTTGATCTTGGCAAGGTGATCGATGTCGTCGGCAGCGGTGCGGCGGCGAGCTGGTTCATGACGAACCGCGGACCGAACATGCAGCGCATGGAATTCCCGCTCGGCTTCAAGGTCACGCTGCATGAAAAGGATCTTGAAATCTGCAGGCGCATGGCCGAAACGTTCGACGTGCAGCTGCCGATCGTCGAGATGACGCTTGTGCATTACCGGCGGCTCATCGAACAGGGTCACAGCGACGAAGACATTTCCTCGCTGTACCGCCTGAAGCGGGGGATGTTCGAGAAGGCGTGACCGCGCGCTTTCACTTGATTCCTCCCACCCCCCGGACAACACTCACCGCATGCCCACCGCGTCATCAACCATGGATCGCCGCGCGCGCTTCCTGCCCGATTTCTGCAGCGCACCCGCCGTCGCTGAAATTCTGGTGATTGCCGAACTCGTGGCCATGGTCCTCACCATGGCGCGCGGAACCGGTGCGGGCGCGAACGTGCTCGAGGACTTCATCGGCATTTCGCTGTTCATGCTCTGGCTCGCGTTCGCAGCCGCAGCGGTGCTGTGCATTGCAGGCCGGCGGCTTGAACATCTCCCCGCCGCGCGCGCGTATGTCATCTGCTACCTGCTGCTGCTGGCGACGACCATCGCGATCAGCGGCGCGGGCGCGTGGGTGGACCGCGAAGCGGGGCTCGGGCTCATCACGCCGGGCGGCGCCATCGCGTTCATCGTGCGCAACCTGAGCATCAGCGCGATCGTGAGCGCGGTCGCGCTGCGTTACTTTCATGTGCAGTACCAGTGGCAGAAGCAGGTGCGCCGCGAAGCCGGTGCGCGCATCGAGGCGTTGCAGGCGCGCATCCGCCCGCACTTTCTGTTCAACAGCATGAACACGATCGCGGCACTCATTCCCGCGGCGCCCGAAGCGGCGGAACAGGCGGTGGAGGATCTTTCCGACCTGTTTCGCGCAAGCCTCGATGACGCCGTGCTCGTCTCGCTCGATGAAGAAATCGCGCTCGCAAGGCTTTACCAGCGCCTGGAAGAAAAGCGTCTCGGTGAACGCCTGCGCGTCGACTGGCGGATCGAATCGCCGGCCACACCCGTGAGCCTGCCGCGGCTCACGCTGCAGCCGCTGCTGGAGAACGCCGTGCACCACGGCATCGAGCGCCTGCCGGAAGGCGGCACCATCAGCATCCACGGTGCGGCGGACGGCAACAATTACCGTGTGCTCGTGAAAAACCCGGTGCCAGCGGGCACCGCGCCGAGCCGCGGCTTTCACATAGCGCTCGAAAACACGCGGGAACGCCTCGCGCTTGTGCTTGGCGGCAAGGCGACACTGGCGACGCGACGCGACGCAGGCTATTTTGAGGCTGAGATCGTTCTGCCCATGGAAGCGTGATGCGCGTACTGATCGTTGACGACGAACCCCCTGCCCGCCTGCGTTTGCGCGGCCTGCTGCAGCAGCTTCCCGGCGTGGAAGTCGCCGGCGAAGCGGGCGATGGCGCAAGCGCGCTGAAGCAGTTCGAGGCGCTCGACCCCGATGTCGTGCTGCTCGATATCCGCATGCCCGGCATGGACGGGCTCGAATGCGCGCGCCATCTCTCCGGTCTTGAAACGCCGCCCGCCGTGATCTTCACCACCGCCTACGACCGTTTTGCAATCGAGGCATTCGAGGCGCAGGCCGTCGATTACCTCGTCAAGCCCGTAAGGCGCGAGCGTCTCGAAGCCGCGCTCGCACGCGCACGACGCCCGAACGCCGCGCAGCGCGTCGCGCTTGAAACCGCGAAACTTGGCGGCGCGAAGCGCCGGCAGCTTTGCGTACGCATCCGCGACAGCCTGCGCCTGATCGACATGGACAACGTCTTCTACTTCCGCGCCGACCAGAAATACGTGACGGTGCGCCACCGCGACGGCGAAGTGCTGATCGAGGATTCGCTGAAATCGCTCGAAGACGAATTCGGCAGCGCGTTCGTGCGCGTGCATCGCAATGCGCTGGTTGCCGTCAACGCCATCGAGGCGCTGGAGAAGGATCACGGCGGACGCTTCCACGTGCGCGTGCGCGATATCGGCGAACAGCTGGAAGTCAGCCGCCGGCTGGTTCCCGATGTGCGCAAGCTGATTCGCTCCGCCTGAACGCGTAGAATTCATGCGCTCACGGGAGCGCGAGGTACGCGGCAATCGCGACAGGAATGCTCCCGCCCTCACATGCCTGCCGCTGGTACAAGCCCGGATATCCATGCCCGACAAGATTCGCATCGCCACCCGAAAGTCGCCGCTTGCGCTCTGGCAGGCGGAACACGTCGCCGAACGCCTGCGCACGGCGCATCCCGGCCTTCGCATCGAACTCGTGCCGCTGTCGACGCGCGGCGACGAGATTCTCGACCGTTCGCTGTCGAAGGTCGGTGGCAAGGGACTGTTCATCAAGGAACTGGAAATCGCGATGCAGGAAGGCCGCGCCGATCTCGCGGTGCATTCCATGAAGGATGTCACCGCGGAAATGCCCGCGAACTTCACGCTCGCCGCGATGCTCGAGCGCGAAGACCCGCGCGATGCGTTTGTCTCGAACCATCACGCGACGCTCGATGCCCTGCCGCGCGGTGCGCGCGTCGGTTCGTCGAGCCTGCGCCGGCAATGCCAGCTGAAGGCGCTGCGCCCCGATCTCGAACTTGTCACGCTGCGCGGCAATGTCGGCACGCGGCTCGGCAGGCTCGATGCGGGCGAATACGACGCGATCATTCTCGCCGCAGCGGGCCTGCAACGGCTCGGCATGGGTGAGCGCATCGCGTCCGTGCTCGCACCCGAACAATGCCTGCCGGCGATCGCACAGGGCACGCTCGGCATTGAATGCCTTGCGGAAAACCATGCCGTGATCGATTGCGTGAAGGTTCTCGAACACGCGCCGACGGCGCTGCGCACGCGCGCAGAACGCGCACTCAACCGGCGACTGCAGGGCGGCTGCGATGTTCCCGTCGCCGGGTATGCAACGCTCGATGGCGACACGCTTCACCTGCGCGGCCTGGTCGGCTCGCCGGATGGCGTGCGCATCGTGCGCGGCGAACGCCGCGGCAGCGCGCACGACGCGGAAGCGCTGGGCGAAGGTCTCGCCGCGGAAATGCTCGCCAACGGCGCGGCCGACGTGCTCGCCGGACTGCGCGGCACGTGACGATGCGCGATTCCCTGGCGGGCGCACGCATTGTCGTGATGCGGCCGGCGGGACGCGGCGAGACGCTGTGCAGACGCATTGCCGAGAACGGCGGCGATGCATTCTTCTTTCCCGTCATCGACATCCACCCGCTGCCCGCCCCGCCGTTGCCGGCGCGTGCGCCGGACTGGGCGATCTTTGCAAGCATCGCCGCCGTCGAGCACGGATTGCCGCGCGTGCGCAGCCGCATCGGCGAGACACGCATCGCCGCCATCGGCGCTGCAACCGCGAACGCACTGCGCACAGCCGGTGTGCGCGTCGATGCCGTTCCCGACCGCGAGGAATCCGAAGGCCTGCTCGAACTGCCGGCCTTTCACGACATGACCGGTGCAACGGTGTGGATCGTGCGTGGCCGGGGCGGACGGGGACTGCTGGCGGAAACGCTGCGCGCGCGCGGCGCGGACGTGGCGTTCGTGGAGGTGTATGAGCGGCGCGGCGCGGCGGGCGGCGCGGAACCGCTGCTGAACCGCTGGCGCACGCACGGCATCGACGACGCCCTCATCGTGACCAGCCGCGCGATACTGGAAAGCCTGCATGCCATGCTGGACGCGGAAGGAAGACGATTCCTTGCCGGTGCGCAACTGGTTATGCCCACGGAGCGTATGCTTAAATTGGCGCTCGAATTCGACATACGCCCCACGCCCATCGTTGCCACGGGCGCATCCGATGATGCGCTGATCGCGGCGCTCGTGAACTGGTGGCGCGGCCGGCGCCAGGATCCCCGATGAATACCGAAGACACGAATGACAAGGCGGCAACGCCGGTTGATGAGACAGCGGGCAAGCCGGTGAAACCGCGCCGTGAACGTCGCGCGCTGCGTGCGGCGTTGCGCCTGCTGCTGATCGCGCTCGTGCTCGCTGCACTCGCGGCGGCGGCATGGTTCGGCTGGCAGCAGCTAAAGGTCGAGAAGGCGCGCTACGACGCAGCGCTTGCGGATATCGCCACGCTCGAAGATCGCATCGAGCGGCTTGCCGAGACGCGCGTCGCACAGGACGACTTTGACGCGCTCGGCACAGGCATCGCTGCTGCGCAGGCGGAGCTTGGGGAGCGCATGAATGCACTCGCGAGCGGCATGGACACGCTGCGCGATGCCGCGCAGGGCGGCCGCCGCGATCTCATCGAGGCGGAAGTCGAATACCTGCTGCGCATCGCCGCGGACGAGCTTTACCTCACGCAGGACGTCGACACCGCGATCTACGCCTTGCAGGCTGCCGACGACCGGCTGAGCCGGCTCGCGGACCCGCGCCTGAATGCCGTGCGGCAGCTCATCGCGGATCACCTGGCCGCGCTGCGCGCGGTCAACCTGCCAGATGTCAGCGGCATGGCGATCAAGCTCGGCAGTCTCATGCGCCAGGTGTCCGCGCTGCCGCTGCGCCAGGCGCGGCATGCGCGCGCGATCGAGGATGCCGTCGCGGAAGCGAATCCGGATGCAGGCTGGTGGCAGCGCACGCGCGCGGGCATTGCACGCGTGTTCGACAAGCTCGTCATCGTGCGCCGCGCGGAGCCGCCACCGCCGCTGCTCACGCCGCAGGAGCATTTCTTTCTCTATCGCAATGTCGAGCTGCAGCTCGCCGCCGCACGCAGCGCGCTGCTCGCGGGCGACGCCGTCGTGTACCGGCAGAGCCTGGAACTCGCGCGTGAATGGCTGAACCAGTATTTCGACGTGAACGATCCCGCTGTCGCGAGCGCCGTCGCGGACCTTACCGGCCTGCTCGGCGTCGCGCTGCAGCCCGAGCTGCCGTCCATCACGCCGGCGCTGGACCGTTTCCGCGAACTCAACGGTGACCGCCGCATGCAGACGGGAGCGCGCGCGGAATGATTCGCTGGATTTTCTTCGTGCTGCTGACACTCGCCGCGGCGGTCGCGCTCGGCGTCGGCCTCGAACAGGACCCGGGCCTCGTGCGCATCTTCCACGGCGGCCAGGTGTTCGAACTGACGCTCGCGATGTTCGCGCTGCTGTGCCTCGGCGCACTGCTCGGGCTGTGGCTCATCGTCACGCTCGTGCTGTGGCTGTGGGGCTTCCCCGCGAGACTGCGCGCGCGCCTTCTGCGCCGCCGGCAGCTGCGTGCCCGCCAGTCGCTGACGCGCGGACTCATCGAGATCGCCGAAGGCCGCTGGCGCGACGGCGAGCGCCGCCTCGTGCGCAACGCGCGCGACAGCGAAATGCCGCTGATCAATTACCTTGCCGCTGCGCGCGCTGCGCAGTTGCTCGGCGAGGACGAGCGGCGCGATGCGCACCTCAAGGCCGCGTACGAAACGACACCGCAGGCGACTGTCGCCGTCATGCTCACGCAGGCGGAACTGCAGCTTGTGCACGGCCAGGTCGAGCGCTCGCTCGCGACATTGCGCCAGCTCCAGGAACACAGCCCCGGACATGCGTTCGGCCTGAAACTGCTGGCGCGCGTCTATGAAAACCTCGGCGACTGGCGGCACCTGGAAGAACTCATTCCCCGCCTTCGGAAAACCGACGTCATCCGCCCGGCGGATCTCGAACGCATTGAAGTACGCACGCTCGAAGAAGCCTTCGCGGGTGCATCTCCCGGGAATGCAGCCGTGCTCGACGGCATCTGGCGGAACACGCCGCGCCGCCTGCGCCGGCACCGTTCCGTGGTGCGCGCGTATGCGCATGCGCTGCTTGCTGCGAACGCAGGCGACCGTGCCGAAGCGGTGCTGCGCGATGCACTGAAGGCACAATGGGATGACGAACTGGTCCTGCTTTACGGCGAGGTGCAGAGCTCGCAACCGGAGAAGCAGCTTGCGCGCGTGGAATCCTGGCTGAAGGAACACGGCGACAACGCCGCGCTCCTGTACGCGGCCGGACACCTGTGCGCCACCAACCGGCTGTGGGGCAAGGCGCGCAGCTATCTTGAGATGAGCGCCCGCGTGCAGCCGCGCGCGCAGACGTTTCGCCGCCTCGGCCAGTTGCTGCAGGAACTCGGCCAGCCGGAAGCCGCGATGCAGGCATACCGGAGGGGACTGGAGATGTGCCCGGAGATCAGGAAGTGACGGGCGGATAACTGGCAAGATGAAAAATGAAAGAGCCGGCAATGCCGGCTCTTTCTTCATGGGCGGTCAGTCGCGCTTCGCCGCTTCCGCCAGCGCATCCAGCCGCGACTGCACCTCCGGCGCGAAATCGAACGAGTCGTAGAACAGCCGGTCGTACGGCAGGCCGGCCGCAAGGAACGCCGTCTTGGCGGCCATGATCATCGGGGGCGGTCCCGCCATGTACACATCATGCGCGGCAAGGTCGGCGTGATCCGCAATCACCGCTTCGTGCACCCAGCCCGTTCTTCCCCGCCAGTTCGCATCCGGCTCGGACAGCACCGGCGTGTACGTGACGTTCGCGTGCTCGCGCACCCATTGCGCGGGAACATCCTCGAGATAGAAATCGCGCCGCTGGCGCACGCCCCAGTAAAGATGCACCGGCCGCTTCATGTCGGCGTGGAAGGCGTGTTCGAGCATTGCCTTCAACGGCGCGAAGCCCGTACCGCCGCCGATGAGAATCACGGGCCGCTCGGAATTTTCCCGCAGGTAGAACGTGCCGAGCGGACCCTGCAGCCGCACCAGCGCCTTCTCGCGCATTTCCGCGAATACCTTCGTGGTGAACTCGCCGCCGGGGATGTGGCGAATGTGCAGTTCGAGCAGCTCGTCGCGATGCGGGGGATTGGCGAGCGAGAAGCTGCGCCGCCCGCCTTCGCGAAGCAGGATGTCGACATACTGGCCAGCGAGAAACTGCAGGCGTTCGACGGCCGGCAGTTTCAGCCACACGCGCATGGTGTCGTGGTTGAGCTTTTCCATCTTCACGACGCGCGCCGGCAGCGTCTTGATGACGACGTCGCCGAGCCCCGCCAGTTCCTGCGCCTCGATGACAAGGTCTTCGTGCGGTGCGGCGCGGCACGCGAGGATGTAGCCTTCGGCCACTTCGCGGTCGGTGAGACCGAGCGGCGGACCTTCGGGATAATCCACGCTGCCCGACACCGCGCGGCATGCGCAGGTGCCGCAGCTGCCGGAACGGCAACCGTACGGCAGCGCAATGCCCTGGCGGAGCGCGGCGTCCAGCACCGTTTCTCCGTCCGCGACCGTGAACTCGCGCTGGCTGGGAATCAGGCGAACCTTGATACTCATGAATGCACTGCCGGACCTGTGAGTGGCGGGCGCGAACGCGCCAATATCCCGAGTAAATTTGTCATGTATTGTCCCGCAATCCACCTCGAAACTGAACCGCAGGCTTCATGATGCATGTGCTCGTCATCGGCGCCGGCTACACCGGCAGGCGGATCGCGCGGGCGCATCTTGCGCGCGGCGACGACGTGACGGTTTCCTCGCGCGGGACGCTGCCGCCGCCCGAGGGGGCCGAACACCTGCCGCTCGACCTCGACGCCGCGCACCTGCCCGCGCAGCCCAGGGCGGATCGCGTCTATTACACCGTGCCGCCACCGGATCACGGCGTGACGGATCCGCGCCTTGAAAGACTCCTCGGCCACCTGCCGCCGCCCGCGCATTTCACCGCGTTCGGCACGACCGGCGTGTACGGAAACCAGCGGGGCCTGCGCGTCACGGAAGAAACACCGCTGAGTCCGACCAACGACCGGGCGCGCCGGCGAGTCGCGGCGGAGAATGTTGCCCGTACCTGGGCAGAAGCAAACTGCGCGGCCCTCGCGATCCTGCGGGTCGCCGGAATCTATGGGCCCGGCCGTCTGCCGCTGGAACGGCTGCGCCGCGGCGAGCCGGTGCCGGACGCCGCGACAGGCGGACCCGGCAACCGCATCCACGTGGACGACCTCGTCCGCGCCGCCGTCGCGATCGCCGATGCGCGCGAGACCGGCCCATGGAACGTCAGCGATGGAAATCCGCTTTCCGTGGCCGCCTTCCATGACCTTGTCGCGGACCTCGCCGGCCTTCCCCGCCCCCGCCGCGTGCCTGCTGATTCTGCGGAAATTTCCGCCGGCTGGCAGAGCTTCCTGCGCGACCAGCGCGAAGTGGACAACGCGAAACTCCTCCGGTTGCGCGGTTTTCACCTGCTGTACGAGGAGGTTGCAGAAGGAATCCATGCAAGTCTTCGTGATGTTGATTGGTAACAATGTACCTGTGTACTATAATAACAACAATGGAGACGCATCATGAACACCGAGCAACGCGTGATCGAGCGGGTCCAGACCGGCGTCCGGCTGGAAAGATCGCTCGTCAAGGTACTGCGGGGCCTGTCCGAATACCTGGACATCACGCTGGGTGACCTGCTGGAAGGCATCGTGCTGCATGCCTTCGAAGGCCGCTCGGCGTTCGCGGACAAACCCGAACTGCTCGCGGCGATCGAAGGCCTGAAGCGGATTTACGGCATGGATTACGGCGCCGAGGCCGCGCACAGGCTCGCGGAGAAGACCCGTGAACAACCGGAGGACGGGAAATGAACGATCTCGAATTCCTGGCAGCGCTGGAGGGCGGCAGCCTTCCGCTTGACGAGTTCACGCACCGCAATCACCTGCGCACAGGCTGGCTGTATCTCGAACGGCATCCGCTGCCGGAAGCGGCGATGTATTGCGCGCTTGCCATCCAGAAGTACGCAACGGCGCAGGGCAAGCCGGAGAAATTCCATCTCACGCTCACGCTTGCATTCATGCACATCATCGCCAACCTGCGCGAACGGCATCCGGCGAACGACTGGGAGACATTCCTCGCGGCATGTCCTGAACTGCTGCACGACGCGCGGCAGCTCATCGCGCGGCACTACAGCGAGCCGCTGCTCGACTCCGACCGCGCGCGCAAGACCTTCGTACCGCCAGATCGCGAACCGCTGCCGCTACCGGCCTGAAGCGCGCAAGGCGAGCCACGCAAGCCACAGCCAGCCGGCGATGAACGCAACGCCGCCGAGCGGCGTGATCGCGCCGAGCCAGCGCACGCCGCTGACCGAAAGCGCATAGAGACTTCCCGAGAAGAGCACGATTCCCGCGAGCCACAGCCAGCCCGCGGCGACAAGCCGTGCGTCCGGTACGTGCCTTGCGCCGAACGCAACGACGACGATCGCGACGGCGTGCAGCAGGTGGTACTGCACGGCGGTCTGCCACACGGCGAGCATCGCGGGATCGAGTGTGCTGCGCAGGGCGTGCGCACCGAATGCACCGAGCATCACACCGGCGACCGCGGCCAGTGCACCGGCGGCGAGAAGGTTCTGCATGGATGTTTCTCCGTGTGCTGTCACGCGCCGCGCTTTCGCGACCGCTCAAGCAGCCGGCGGCGCAGCAGCACAGCCTGGTTGTGATCTTCATCCGCGGCGGAATACACCAGCGTCAGCCGCGGCTTCGTGCGCGCAAGAAGGTCGTCGAGCAGTGCGGTCTTCTCGCGCAGTTCCGCGCGATAGCGCCGCTGGAATTCCGTCCAGCGCGACGGGTCGTGCCCGAACCACTTGCGCAAGGCATCGCTGGGCGCGACGTCCTTGCACCAGTCATCGAGGGCAAGTTCAGCCTTCGACCGTCCGCGCGGCCACAGCCTGTCCACGAGCACGCGATGACCGTCCGTGCGCAATGGCGCGTCATAGGCCCGCTTCAACCGGATGTCGGGATCGTTGCTGCGCATGCCGCACCTCCCATGGGTGGCGACACGAAGGATAGGACGGCGGGAAGGAAACATGAAGCCGCGCCCGCGAGGGGCGCGGCCGACGGGTCTTATTCGACGCGCAATATGGAAACGAGTTCGGGCTGCACGATGGCGTCGAGCCGGTCGCCCGGCTGGAAACCCGTCGCTCGCATGTACGCGCCTTCAAGCACGATGCGGGCGTTGCCGTCCGCTCCCTGTTCAACGATCAGCGACACGATGCGGGACGGCAAAGGCTGCATGCCGATGGCGCGCTTTCCGGCTTCATTCACGATGGACACCCTCCTGGTTGAATTTCCCTGGAAAACCCTGAGCCGGTCGATTTTCCGTGACGTGTCGTCCGGATCATTCCAGTGGTGTGCCGGGTTTGGAGGATGCCCTGCCCTGATTCCGCCGCCGACTGACCCGAGCAGGTCAGTCCTTCCAGGGTTCCGGGCGGTGCAGGCTGTAGCCTTGCGCGTAGTCCACGCCGATCCTGCGCAGCGCGTGCAGGATACTGCCGTCCTCGACGAACTCGGCGACCGTACGGATGCCGACCGTCTTGCCGATGCGGTTGATCGCTTCGACCATCGAGTAGTCCGTGCTGCTGCGAACGATCTCGCGCACGAACGAGCCGTCGATCTTCAGGTAGTCCGGCGCGATCTGCTTCAGGTAGCGGAACGAGGAAAGCCCGGAGCCGAAATCGTCGAGCGCCACGGTGCAGCCGAGCCCGCGCACCACGTCGATGAACGACAGCGCGTCCTCGAAGTTCGCGATCGCCGCGGTCTCCGTGATCTCGAAACACACCACGCGTGGCGCGACGTCGTACTGCTCGAACAGCCGCGTCACGTATTCCGTCAGGCCTTCATCGCTCAGCGTGCTGCCGGAAATGTTGATGGCGACGGTGAGACCTTCCTGCGCGGGCCTGCCCATTGCGTGCAGGCGCGCGAACACCGCCTGCAGCACCCAGCGGTCGATGCGCGGCATGAGGTTGTAGCGTTCGGCGGGCGGAATGAACACGCCCGGCGGAATGGTGTTGCCGTCATCGTCGAGCATGCGCAGCAGGATTTCGTGATGCTCGCGCGTGTCGCTTTCATCGATCGGCACGATGCGCTGATGGTGCAGCTGGAAACGCTGTGCTTCGAGCGCGTCGTTGATGCGTGAAATCCAGTCCATCTCCTCGCGACGCTGCGTGACGCCCATGTCCGCCGGGTCGTAGACCTGCACGCGATTGCGGCCGCGTTCCTTTGCAAGAAAGCATGCACTGTCGGCAAGGCTCAGCACTTCACGCGGATCCCACTGCGCGCCGGCCTGCACGGCGACGATGCCGAAGCTCGCGGTGACGGGAAACGTGCGGCCATCGAGCCGGAACGGCGCATCAGCAAGCGATTCGCGAATCTTCACCGCGAGCTGTTCGCAATCCTGCTGCCGGCCGTTGACGAGCAGCACCGCGAACTCGTCGCCGCCAAGACGCGCGAGCACGCGCGGCGGACGGATGAGCGGACGCAGCCGTTTCACGATCTCGTTCAGCAGGTCATCGCCCGCGGCGTGGCTTGCGCTGTCGTTGATGACCTTGAACTGGTCAAGGTCGAAGTACAGCACGCCGGTGTAGCCCAGGCCTTCGCCGGACAGCATCAAGGCGTGGCGGAGCCGGCGCTCGAACTCGTAGCGGTTGGGCAGCCCCGTAAGCTGGTCATGGCGCGACTGGTGATCGAGTTTCTGCGCGGCCTCGTGCAGCGAACTCTGGTCGCGGTACACCGCGAAGTACGACGCTTCGATGCCGCTCACGGTGACCGGTGCGCCGAGAATCGCGACGGGCACGAGCGTGCCGTCCTTGCGGCGGCGGAACGATTCGCGCGCAACCATCGCACCACCCATCGCACCGCTTGAAAGACGCTGCGCTTCGTGCGCGAATTCCGGCGGCACGACAAGCTCGTTGAGCGGACGGCCGCGCACTTCATCGATGGTGTAGTTGAAGAGTGCGGTGAAACGCGAGTTCACGTTCAGCACGCGATCGTCCTGGTCGAGGATCACCATCGCATCCGGCGCGCACTCGAACAGGTTCTCGAACAGCAGGCGCTGGCGCTGCAGATCCGCGTCGTTGCGCAGCCGTTCCATCGCAAGACGCACGAGACGTTCCGCCGCCGCGACGAACTGTCGTTCGTGCGCCTGCTCCGGCAACCCCGCGGGATAGGACACGGCAAGACCGACACGCTGCGCGATGCCTTCGATCGCAACGACCGTCACGCGGATGAGATCGAAACCGTCGTTCTTCGGCCGCGGCCAGTCGGAAAAACCGCGTTCGATCACATCCTGTCCGCGCAGCCGGCGCAGCAACGCGCTCACGCGCGCCGCATCGAAGCGTGCATCACCGTCGCCAGGCACCACATGCAGCGCGCCGGTGTCGTCCAGCAGCCAGGCATCGAACGTGGTGCCTTCAAAGATTTCGCGAGCGGTGTCGGCAATCACCGCCAGCAGGTCCCCGATGGGTGGCGTCGCTGCGAACTTCGCCAGCCAGTTGTTCTCGGCCTTGAGCTGCGCCTGGTAATGCTTGCCTTCGGTAACGTCCGTCACGCCGCCCGCAAAGCGCACCGGCTTGCCGGAGGCATCGCGCATCACCTTCCCGCGGCCGCGAAACCAGCGATACGTGCCGTCCGCGTGCCGCATCCGGTACTGGAGATCGTAGGGTGCGTTGTGTTCGAGATGCGCATCGCGCGCGGCATGCACGCGATCGATGTCGTCGGGATGAATGCGCGACCAGTAAAGGTTGCGGTCGGCAAGCGCCTCGGGCGGCAGGCCGAGAAGTTCGGCAACGCGCGGCGAGTAATAGGCCTCGCCGGTCGCCATGTCGAAATCCCACAGGCCGTCCAGCGTACCGCTCTCCGCGAGCGCGTAGCGCAGCTCGCTCGCCTCGGCCTGCTCGACCCGGCGCATGCGCTCAAGCTCGGCGGACGCGCGCGATGCGGCGAGCTTGAAGAACGACTCGATCTTCTCGATATCCGGCAACGGCTTGCGGCTGATGGCCGAAACGATGCCGATCACGTTGCCGTTCGCATCCTGCAGGCGAACGCCCGCGTAGCCCTCGGCATTCACCTGGCGAAACCACGCGTCGTCGGGGAACAGCTCCCGCAGCCGCCCGGCGTAGAAGCAGGACTCTTCGGCCACAACGACACAGCACGGCGTATCGGCGAGCGGGTAGGTGATGTTGGGAACGAGCCGGCCGTCCTCGGCCATGGCGATGCTCTGGATGTTCTCGCCGCTCGCATCGAGCATGCCGATGAGCGCGATGTTCAGTCCGAAACGCGATGACAGGTACTTGGCAAGCGCTTCCTGGTACGCCTGGCCGGTATGCCGCGCAACGGAATCTGCCATTTCCCTGAGATGCGTCTCTAACCCGCCGGCGCTGAGCGAAACGTCTCGCAACGTCGCCGCCTGCGGCTTGCTTCCGGGATCCATCAGCCTTCCATCTCCAGTCGTGCAGGCGGGCTGCTAGTTCTTATAGGTATTCACGAAGCTATAAATGATTGAAAAATGAGGCACAAGACCCACGTTGTCTTGAATTCTGTTTTGGAATTCCAAGTCCTTGAATTCCGTATGGATTTTTTTATGTCAAATTTCTCGCGACTGATCCAGAGCCCGGGATTTGGTATTCATATTTTCCCAAAAAAGGAGTCATACGATGAGGGAAACCAGCGGCATCACAACACGCGCGGACGGCGGGCTGGGCATGACGCACGCGCGCGCACCGCGTCGCGTGCTGTTCGTGGTGACAAGTCACGGCACGCTCGGCCGCGATGGCGGCGAACCGACCGGCTTTCACCTGTTCGAAGCGGCGCGCCCCTGGGTCGTGCTGCGCGAGGCGGGCTATGCCATCGATTTCGCGAGTCCGCGCGGCGGCACCGCGCCCATCGATCCTTCGAGCCTCGACCGCAGCAACCCGGACAACGCCGCGCTGCTCAACGACCCGGATGCGAGCAACCGGCTGCGCGCCACCGAACCGCTGGAGCGGGTCTGCGCCAGCGATTACGCCGGCGTGTTCTTCCCCGGCGGTCACGGCGCGATGTGGGACCTGCCCGACAACCCGCACATCAACCGTCTCACCGCCGACGTCCACGATCGCGGCGGCGTCGTTGGCGCCATCTGCCACGGTCCGGCTGCGCTCGTGAACGTGCGCAACTTCGAAGGCGTGCACATCGTCGCGGGCAAGAACGTCGCGGCCTTCACCGACGAGGAAGAACGCGCCGCCGGCAAGCAGGCCATCGTGCCATTCCTGCTGGCGTCGCGGCTGAAGGAGCGCGGCGCGCGACATGTGAAAGCGGAGAATTTCAAGCCATGCGTGAGCGTCGATGGCCGGCTGGTGACCGGCCAGAACCCCGCGTCCGCGCCGGAGCTGGCCGAAGCGCTGCGGGACACGCTGGAGCACTGCTCGACGCTGGCGCACATCCCGCAATCACCGGGCGGACACTGAATGTCAGGTCGCGCCGGATTTACTGAGGAAGTTATCCCGATTCGGGTTTTTGGAGGAATGGCGTTATTTTAGTTTTTACATAACTACGTCCGAATAACGGACGACGCGCTGGCAGGTGACAGGTCAGGGAATGACGAGTGAAACGAAAACCCGCAAGGGTCGCCAAGAAACCACAGACAGAGAAGCTGAGGTATGAAGCGCGAACTCTCAGCCCAGCGCGGCGTGCTGGGCCAGCTGCTCAAATCGGTCAGGGAAGAAAAAGGCCTGCTGCAACGGGAGGTCGCCGAACGGCTCGGCGCCCCGCAATCCTTTGTCTCCAAGTATGAAAGCGGCGAGCGTCGCATCGACCTTCCGGAGCTGCGCTACATCGCGAGCGTGCTCGATGCGCCGGTCGACTGGCTGCTGGAACGCTACGAGCAGCTGATTTCCTCCCCCGGCTCCGGCAACCGGCGAAAGTGACCGCCGTCAGCGCCGCCGCCCGTGCCGGCGCTTCATCACGTACATCGCCCGGTCCGCGGCATCGAGCAGGTCGCGCGGCGTCGCGCCATCCTGGGGATGCAGCGCGCAGCCGACGCTGAGCCTCGCGGAGACCGTCACGCCATCAATGACGAACGGTGTTTCGAACCGCTCCGGCATCCTCCCGATGAACTGCGCCGCGGCCTCCGCCTCCGCCAGGTCTTCCAGCAGCACCACGAACTCATCGCCGCCCAGACGCGCCACGGTGTCCGTCGCGCGTATGCATTCCAGCAGCCGCTGCCCGACGGCCTTCAGAAGCTCGTCGCCGAAAGCATGGCCGTATTCATCGTTCACCGCCTTGAAGGCATCCACGTCGATGAACAGCACGGCAGCGAAGGTGTGGAAGCGTTCATCGCGCACCAGCGCGTGCGCGAGCCTTTCCATGAGCAGGCGGCGATTCGGCAACCCGGTGAGCGGATCATGCAGCGCGCTGTGCCGGCTTTCGACGCGCGCCTGCTCCAGCAGCAGGCCGCGACAGTACGCAAGCCGTCGCTGCTTGCCGAACGAGTACGCGCTCACCGCCGCAATCACCATGGCGGAGACGAGAAACGACGCGTCGATCATCGCATCGAGATCGAACCCGACGAACGAGATGAACTCGGTGGCGAGATAGATGCTGAACGTCGCGAGTGACGCGAGGGTGGCGGTGCGCAGGCTCGCACCGATCAGCAGGTATGCGGCGATCGCGATCAGCAGGAAACCCGCGTAGTAGCGGTCCGCCATCTCCTGGCTTCCGGCGAGCACGATCGCGGCGAGTCCGACGGACGCGAAGACGATATAGCCGAAGAGCGCGATTTCGCGATGACGGTCGAACGCCGGCGAATACGAAAACATCAGCACCGCAAGCGTGACGGTGACGATGATCGCGCGCATCGCGAGGGTCACCGCAAACCGTTCGTCGCCCAGCAGCAGGTGATCGTGAACTGCGAACAGCGCAAACAGCAGCGCCGCGAGTCCGAGCCCCGCGCGAATGCCGTGCTCGGTTTCCTGCCGCAGGTCGCGGCGGTACTGGCGTTCCAGCTCCGTGTCGCGGAACTCCAGCGTCCACCGCGTCAGTTGCGTGCCATCGTGTGGTGATTCGCCCGGGGAAGGCGCGGATCTGTCCATCGCGAGTCCGAGTATCGGGAAGTCCTCAACGGTAACCCGACAACCCGGCACGCAGGGAATACCGGACAGGGAGTAAAAGTACGGCGGATTCAGCGCCGGCCGCGATCCTGCTTCATGCGGTACATCGCCTTGTCCGCAGCCTGCAGGAGTTCGTGCGATGTCCGTCCGTCGCGCGGATGCAGCGCGCAGCCGATGCTGAGTGCAACCGGCGCCGGCACGCCGTCGATCGCGCAGGGTTCCGCGAACCGCTGCAGCATGCGCTCGGCGAGTTCCATTGCCATCGCGGGATCGGCGAGATCCTCGAGCAGCACCACGAACTCATCGCCGCCGAGCCGGGCGACGGTGTCGGTATCGCGCACTTCCTTGAGCAGGCGCTCGGCCACGCAGCGCAACAGCTTGTCGCCGAACACATGGCCGTGCGTGTCGTTGATCGTCTTGAACGCATCGAGATCGATGAACAGCAACGCCGCAACCGTGCTGTAGCGCCGATCGCGCGCCACCGCCTGCGCGAGGCGTTCCATCAGCAGGCGGCGATTCGGCAGGCCGGTGAGCGGATCGTGCAGCGCGCGATGCGTGCTGCGCGCGCGGTCGAACTCGATCACGCGCAGGCGGTAATGCGCGAGCCGCCGCTGCCGCTCGTAGATGTAGCCGCCGACCGCGGAGATGATGAACGCGGAAACAAGAAACGCGATGTTGTTCAGCGCGTGGCCCGTGATCCCGCCCGCCTCCTGGAATTCAACCGCGAGATACGACGCGAGCAGCAGCAGCGAGACCAGCGTTGCGTTCATGAAGCGCAGGCCGAGCACCGTGTACGCACCGATGATGATGAGCAGGTAACCGACGTAATAGCGATCGACCGCGCCCTCCGGCACCACGAGCAGGATCGCCGTCACGCCAAGGCCGAGCAGCAGGCAGAACGGCAGCATGAACGACTCGCGGTACTCCGCGAAGACCGGCGTGAACGACAGGCCGAACAGCAGGATCGTCGCGATGAACACCAGGCTTCGCACCGTCCACGTGAAGCTCACGTGCTCCGCCGCGACCCACAGGTCCAGCGCGCCGAACAGCAGGTAGACGATCAGCGCGAGCGAAATGCCGAAGCGCACCACTGCGGCCGTCTGCCGGCGCATCGCGTTCAGGTAATCGCGTTCGAGCGCGGCCTCTCGAAAGCTCAGCGTCATGGGGTGCAGCCTGGGCTGCAGGTCGCTGGCGTCGATGTCCGACGCCGGTCCCGCACTCTCCCGGAAGGCTTCCACGAATCGGTCCATCGCGCCGTACGGCATCGTTTCCTTTCCCACGCTACATAAATCAGAAGGCGAACTGTTGGGATTTTCAGGCCGTTATGAAATAAGGGAAACGCCCTAGGTCACGGTTTCGCGCTCCCGCCCGCACACCCTTGACGGCGCATGTTTATCTATTCATTATTTATTCAATATGTATCACAACACGCTGACATTTCATGAAAAAACAGGCATTCGAAGATTCGCTCATCGCACTCCTCGCCGCGCACCCGGAAGGCCTCTCAGCGCCCGAGGTCCGCGCAAGGCTGCGCCCGAAAATCAGCCAGCCGACGCTCTCGCGCCGGCTCCTGGCGCTTCGCGCGCGCGGCCTGGTAGTGCAGACCGGCGCTGCGCGCGCCACGCGCTACGTCTTCGCCGGCGGACGCCACCGGCTGGCAGAACTGCGCAGCCAGGCAATGCATCAACGTATCGCCGAAAAACTGGTCGGGAATCCGGGAATCGTGGAGGACGCGCTACGCAATATTGCGACCCTCCGCGTGCAACATCCTTCGGGACGGTCGTATCACGAACGCTGGGAACAACTTCTTCGGGGAGATTTCATTCAGCTCCTGCAAACAATGATTGCAGATACCGAGGAATCTCGTGCGTTACGCCAGGAATCGCCGTTTGCAGGAACGCTGAGTTCAGCCGAACGACAGCGAATACTTGAAAGGTTCAAGGCCGCATGAACGTAAACGAGCTCAAGCACC
>CAZRFE010000023.1:19220-33664 GCA_964599565.1 uncultured Gammaproteobacteria bacterium | reverse complement strand
GTGAGCGTTCTTTAACCGGGTTCGATTCAGTTCCCGGATTTCGCTCCCCGAGTACGGGGACCTTGTGCGGGCTACTTGCTTTTGCTTTCCATCCCGTCGGAGGCAAACCGAGGAGCGCAGGCGCGCGCGGGCGCGAAGCAGGAAATCGGAACCTGAGCGAAGCGAAGGTCAGCAATTTCCGTCGCGGAGCAGCGAGGAGTGACGAGCCCGAGGCGAGTCAAGTGAGCATAGCGAACGAAGACTCGACCGGCGAGTTGCCGAGCGTGCCCGCGCTCGATGAGCACCACGGGTCTTCTTTGAATGGACAATCGCCGACCGGGCGGCCTTTCTTTTGGTTACTTTTCTTTGGCCGCGCAAAGAAAAGTGACTCGGCCGCTCGGGGAGCAAAGCGCAGCGGGGCGAGCAGCGGGCGAAAGGCCTTGAAGGAAGAAGACGCGTTCGCTCCCGGATTTCGCTGCGCTCTATCCGGCTACGCACTACAACGGTTCGCCCAGATACAACGTATGACCCTGGTCGTCGTGAATGACGATCTCCCTCGTATTCCAGGGCGTCTCATGCACATCCTTCACCAGCGGCACGCCGTTCGCCTTGAGCCGGGCGGCGAATGTCGCGACGTCTTCGGTTTCCAGGTAGAGATGGATATGTCCGCCGTCATCCACGTATGGAATGGACGGATCCTGTTCGTCCACGCGTTTCAGGTGAATGAGATGGCGACCGATGCGAATGCCGGCGTAGAAGTCCTGGTAGGTGAACTCGACGGAGAACCCCAGCTTCTCCGTGTAGAAACGCATGGACGAAACAATGTCCTTCGTGCGCAGCTGCGGGACAATACCGATGATGGCCATGTGCTTCTCCGAAGTTACCGGACTCCTGGATGATCACGCCGCGAAAGGTTCCGGAACACTGAAGACGATTCCGTACGCGAGATTCAAGAACACCTTATCGGATCATCTATCGAGTCAGCGAAAACGAAGTGCGGGTACTGACGATCCTGCACATGCGCAGCTTACTTTCGATCTGCCGAAGATACGTTGAGCCAGATATCGGCAGCGCTCGCCTGGCACCAGCCTGCGCCGACCGCAGCCTTACCCCATCACCAGCACCGTCACCTGGCTCGGACTGATCGTGGTGCCGACCATGTTCGGCGCCATGCCGTTCTGCGCGGTGACGCTCAGCATGCGCTGCATGGGCATGCCGGATGCAAAGGTCTTCACGCTCGCGACGATCGGCCGCGAGGGACCGATGAATATCTGCGAGACCAGGCCGCCCATCACGCCGCCGAAGTCGCCGAGGCTGATGGGCACTGTCGTCAGCAGGTTGTGCACGGGCATGGCGGTGACGAGAAATGTCGGCGCGGTGGGAATGCCCATCGCGTGCATGGCCATGTTCGGGTAGGGAATCGGGATGAACGGCAGCGGCGGCGCGGGCGTCTTGCACACGTCGGGGAATGCCATGTCGATGGCGGGCATCTGGGTTGTTGCAAACATGGTGTGTGCCTCTTCTCAGCTTCTCACGTGTCGATCAACCCAGATGGATGCGCTTGCCATCCACCTTCATGTCTTCCGCGGCGGTAATGACCGCGGTTTTCGCGCGCGAGGTGAACAGCCCCTTCACGTGCTGGAGAACTTCGCGCGCGTGCACGACTTCCGTTTCCTCGATGAAACGGAACGCGCGCTTCACGCGCTGCGTGATGCGATTCGCGCGCGTATCGACATTCTCCGCTTCAAGTGCTGCATCACGCAGCGTGGCTTTTGCGCGGTTGCCGGTGAGGTCCGTTTCGCCGATGCAGAACGCCGCTTCCGCGGCCGTCGCACGCAGCGTGCCGGCCGCGAGATTCACTTCGCTGCCCGCAAGCTGCACGGTATCGCGTGCAGCGACGCTCACCGCGCCTTCGCTCGCGCGCAGCTCCATGCCTTCTGCATGCTCGAGCACCGCCGCACCGCCGCCGGGGCGATCGAGAATCGCGAGGATGCGCCCGCGCGCACCGTCGCTCACGTAGAGCACGCGGTCGTTGCATTCGGGTTCCACCAGGCAGCTGAACGCGCGGCCGAGCGTGCGCACGCCCTCATCCGTGCGCACCACCCACGCGGTGCCTTCGCGCAGCATGACGACGCCCGTTTCAAGGCGCACATCCGCGCCGGTGAGCAATGTCACGAGATTCGTGTTCGGCATGGTCTTGCTCCTCATTTCTGCAGTGCCTTCGCCTGCGCCTCGGCCTCGGCGAGTGCGGGATCGGCGGGCTTTGCCGCATCGCGGTTCGCGCCGTCCCACGCCGTGTTCTCTTCGATGATGGCGTGCAGGTTGGTGAGATCGAGTTTCGCCTCGGCGAGATCCGCGCCGCGCAGGTCCGCGCCCGAGAGATCCGCCACGGCGAGATTCGCGCTGATGAATGTCGTATCGCGCAGGTCCGCATTCGAGAACTGCGCGAGCTTTGCGTTTGCGTATGTGAACACCGCCGCGCGCGCGTTCGCCTTCACGAACAGCGCCTGCTCCACGTTCGCGCCATCGAAGTTCGCCTTCGCAAGGCTTGCGCCGATGAACATCGCCGCCGGCGCGCTCGCGCCGCGGAAGTTCGCGCCATCGAGATTCGCGCCGATGAACCCCGCCTGCGTGAGATCCGCGTTCTCGAAACTGCATCCGGAGAGATCGGATTCGCCGAACTGCATCCGCACGAAATCCGCGCCGCTGAAATCGCGCCCGCGCAGGTTTGCCTTCTGGAAAAGGCTCAGCGTGATGCGCGCCTTCGCAAGCTGCGTGCCTTCCAGCACCGGCTCGATGACCGCGGATTTCTCGATGCTTGCGCCATCGAAATCCGCGCGCGACAGATCGCACCGCACGAGCGCGCTCTGCATGAAGGCGGCATTCGTGAACTTCGCGTCCACGAGCCTGCCGTTCACGATGTTCGCCTGCTCGAACTTCACATCGCTGAAATCCGCACCTTCAAGCTGCGCGTTCACGAAATTCGTGGTGGTGCAGGTGGCGTCATTGAGGCGCGCACCGTTCAGCGTGCTGTCCACGAAGTTCGCGTACGAGAGATCCGCCGCGGAAAGATTCACGCGATCCAGCGTGCAGTTGATGAAGCTCGCTTCACTGAGGCGCGCGCCCGCGAAGCTCGCGCCCGTGAGCGTGCAGCCCTGGAAGATGCCACCGCGGACGTCCGCACCGGAAAGATCCACGTTCGTGAAATCCTCGCCATCGAGGATGTCGAGCCGGCGGATGCGTTGTTCGAGCGTCTCGCGATCCATCACGGCCTCCAGTCCTGCAGCACGGTGCGCGTGAGATTCGCGCCGTCGAAACGCGTGGCGCCGAGCGTTGCGCCGGTGAAGTCGATGGAAAAGCAGTTGGACTTCGAGAAATCCGCGCTGACGATGCGCGTCTTGCGAAAGCGCGCTTCCATGAGATTCGCGGCGGTCACGGACGCGGAACTCATGTCCGCCTCCGCGAAGATCGAGCGCCAGTAGTTGCCTTCATCGAGCGAAGCGTGCGCCATGCGCGCGAGCGAGAAGTCGCACTCCGGCAGGTCCGTGCACTTGAGATCCGCGTATTCCAGGTTCGCGCCGCGGAAGCTCACCTGCGTGCCGCGCGCGCCGGTGAACACCGCGCCCGCGAGATTGCAGTTGTGGATGAAGCGGGTGTTGTGAAGCTTCGCGTTCACGAAGCGCGCACCCGTGCCGTCGAAATCCAGGAAGGTGGTCTTGTCCATCAGCGCGCCGGTGAAATCCGCGCTCCCGGCCTTCACGTTCACGAATGCAACGAAGCTGAGATCGGCGTCGATGAAGCGCGCGCCGGAGAGATCCTGGTTCAGGAAAACGGCGTTCGGCAGCTTCGTGCGGCTGAAGTCGGTCTTCCCGCACTTCGCATCCAGCAGCGAGACCTCGGCGAGTTCCGCATCCGCAAGCACGGCGGCGGTGAGGTTCGCGCCGCTCAGTATGGCCTTTTCCAGTTTCGCGCCGGTGAGATCCGCGCCTTCAAGGTCCGCGTAGCCGAGGTTCGCGCCGGTGAGATCTGCATCGCAAAGCTTCGCGCCGCGCAGGTTCGCGCGCGCGAGAATGGCGCCGCGCAGGTTCGCGCCGCTGAAATCCGCGCGCGCGAGATCGGCGTTTTCAAGAAACGCGTTCTCGAAGTTCGCGCCGGCAAGATCGCGGTTCGAAAGCGCGATGCCCGCGAAGTCGCCGCCATCGATGTCCTTCGCCGCGGCACCGGCGCCGAGATGGCCGAGCAGCGCGTCGATGCGTTTTCCATCCGGCACGCCGAGCGGCGGTGCGCCGTCCTCGAACAGGTGCGCGCCCGCGCGATAGCCCTGCACGAACACCGCGGCGGCCTCGGCGAGCTGGCGTTCCATGGTTGAGAAATCCACCGCCGGAACCTGCGGCAGGCGATCCTCCGGGATGCCTTCGGCACGAAGGCGCTCGCGGATGTCCTGCGCCTCCGCGAGCTGCTTCTTCAATGCATCGAGCTGTGTCGTTGCGGGCGGGCGCGGCAACGGATGCCTTGCATCCATGCGCGTGAGCGCGTCATCGATCTTCTGCTGCGCACCAGCCTGCACATCTGGCGGCATGGATTTCACCGCGTCGGCAAGTTCCGTGATTCTTGCCTTTGCCTGCTCGCGCTGCGCCTCGCCGTAGGCGACGAGATCCTTCTGCAACTGATCGAGCCCGCCGAGATCCATGCTGGCGGCGTTCGCGCCGGCGGGCAGCATCTGCTCGATGCGATCCAGCAATGCCTGCAACGCCGGGTCCAGCTCGGATTCGCGGGCATCGAACTTCGCAAGATACGGCGCGGGATCGACGCCCGCGTCACGCAGCTGCTGTTCGAGCTGCTCGCGCTGTGCCGCGACCTTCGCGTCCACTTCCGCGCGCACGTCTTCGGCGCGTGCCTTGACCTGCTGCTGGCGGATCATCTCCGCGCCGGGGTTCGCTTCCAGCACGCGCGCGAAACCGCAGCGCGCGTTCGCGGGGATGATGTCACGCGTGTTCACGGCGTACTTCAGCTGCGTTTCCGGATCCTTGCGGCCCTGCATCGCGGCGCGGTAGTGCGCGGCATCGCGCGCGGCATCGTCTGCGTTCTCGTAGGCAAGCAGCACGGTGGCAATGTCGGTGCCGTCGTCGCTGTCGATGTTCGCCGTGCCGCGGTATATGAGTATCCCGACGTTCTCGCCCGGCAGCAGCCACAGCGTTTCGGCGCGAAGCGCGATTTCATGGAAGTCGTCTTCGCGCCTGCTTCTTTCGATGAAGCAGCGCACGCGAAACTTCGGCAGCGTGCCGGAAAGCTCCGCGTATTCGGGATGCATGTTCGTGATGCGGTATTTCTCGCCGCCCGCGAAGAAACCGTCGAGCCACTGATCCTCGGGTGCGACGTTGAAGAACTCCCAGTCGATGTCCTGCGCGAGACCCGGCGCGACATCGCGCACCCATGCCTCATCGTAGGTGCCGGCCTTCGCCAGGCGCTGCGGCCACATCATGTCGATGGGCAGGAGGCCGGCGGGTTCCGGCCGCTGGCCGGAACCTTCGATCAGCCGGTCCGGGTATTCCACGTTCGGCAGCGGGCGGCGCATCTCGCCGAACACGTCGATGTCCTTCATGCCGCGGCCGAGCGGATTGCGCTCGAAGCCTTCACCGCCGAACGCATGCTCCCAGGTGAGCGGCATGGTGCGCATCGGCTCGGGTGCGGATGCAACACCCATCGACCAGTACCGGTTGCCGAACACGGCGAGTTCCTTCTTCACCGCGCCCGCTTCGATCAGCACGCGGTCCGCCGCGACCTTGCCGCCGCCGGGTGCGTGGTAGGCGCCGGCAACGAGCACCTCGCCGCGCGGCTTCGGCATGCAGGCATCGAGCACGGCGTCCTGGCCGAGCGCGCTCGCCGCGGCCTTCCACAGGTCCTGTTCGAGCAGCACCTCGCCGCCGGTGAGCGGGAAGGCGAGCATCGCGCCCGCGCTCCAGCGATCCTTGCCGTCGAAGCGGAAAGGTTTCGAGAACAGGCTGAGTTCGAGCGGCTTGTAGACCTGCATGCGCTTACCAGAACTTCAGTGCGGAAAGGTTCAGCGACAGCGCGCCGTTTGCGATCACCGTCGGCGCGGCCTTGATCACCGTGACGGCGTTCTCGAGACTCGTGAGGATGGAATCGATCTGCGTGACCTTGGTGCGCAGGTCCGCGACGCTGTCCGCCTCGATCGCAGGGCTGAGCTTGAGCTCGATCTTCGGTCCCGCCGTCATCTCGAACACCGCACCGACGGCGATGTCCGTCTTCGCGCCGAGCCAGATGTTGTTCTCGACGCTGAGCGCCATGCTGTTGATGGCGGCGACGGTCATCTCGTTCTTGCCGCCAAGGTGCATGTCGTTCACGCCGCCGAGCACCATGTCGTTGGTGCTGCCGTGGACGGTGCCCTTCACATCGCCGTACACCATCTCGGTGGAATCGCCGTGCACGGTCGTGTCGGTGTTGCCGTGAATGTCTTCCACGGTGTCGCCGTAGACTTCCTCGCGCGTGTTGCCCTCGTGCACCTCGTAGTTGTAGCCATGCTGGTAGGAGTACGTGTCGCCGTAGGTCTTCTCGATGGCGGCTTTCGCGGGATCGACCTTGCCCACGTAGCTGTCGTGCTTCGTGCTCCCGTACTCGCTCGAAAACGTGCCGCGCATCTTCTCGTGCAGGTTCTCGGTGTAGGCGTTGCCGTAGTTGTATTCCGGCCGCGAACCGCCGGGCCCGGGGCCCGCCGCCCAGTTGTAGCTTGAGCCGTAGTGGTACTCGAGCTTGTTGCCCCAGTTCTTCTCGATGAGGCCTTCGTCCTTCTCGCGGTCCTTGCCGAGAATCGGGATCTCGAAGATTTCCTTCGTCGGATCGTCGACGTACGCGCCCGTGTACTGCGTGAGCGTGTAGCGGCCCGGCACGGCGGGTGCAGCCGGATCATCGACATGCGCAATGCCTTCGTGCAGTTCCTCGTAATCGTTGCCGAAGTTGTACGCGCACTCCGCGCCCCACGCGTAGGTGTTGCCTTCGCCGTAGTGGTAGATGTCGCCGTAGCTGCGGTCGATGATGAAATTGCCGCCGACCTCGCTCGTGGACGTCATCGCACCTTTCTTCTTCCCGGTGGCGGGATCGAGCTCGTTGAACGCGGGCGCGCCCGGCGGCACGTTGCGGTTGCCGCCGTTCTCGGTGAGGTAACGCGTGGTCGCGATGTTCGAATGCGCGCCGCCCGCCGCCTGCAGTTTCAGCAGGTCCGGCGTTGCGATCGTCGCCTGGTTCGCGGTCTGCGAGGTGAGCAGCGAAATGCCCGCGCCGTTCGGCACCGCGCCCGCGATGACGGGACGGTCCGGGTCGCCGTTGATGAACGTGAGCAGCACCTCGGTGTTCGCCTTCAGCGGAAAGTACATGCCCTGCTCGGCGCCCGCGTACGGCTGCGCCATGCGTATCCAGTGGCTTGCCTTCTCGCCTTCGCTGTCCGCGCGGTCGAACGGCAGGCGCACGCGGTAGTGTCCCGTCTCGTTCACTTCCGCAAGTTCCGATGCCGTGTTCTCGGCGTAGACAATGGCGGTCATGGTGCCGTCGAAGCGCGGCTTCGGCGTCGTGCGTTCCGCGCGGAACTGCACGTCCGCGGGAATTGCGGTGAAGGTGTTCGCGTAGCGCGCGGCGTTTGCGCCGGTGCTTGTCCTGCTGTCGAGGTTCTCGCCTTCGTGCGTGACCGCGATGAGGAGATAGTTCGCATTCCACGCGCCGCCCTGCGCGGGATGTCCCGTGAGCGCGAACGTGCAGCCTGCGCTGAACGCCGGCACCGCGCCCTGCCCGTGGAAGAGCGTCTTGCGCGCGGCGAGTTCGCCCGCGCGCACGGCGGCAAGCCGCGCACCTTCTTCCGCGGTCGTGAAGTTCTCGCCGTAGATGAACGCGCTGCCCATGCCGTTTGCATCCACGGTCGCACTGCCGGAAACATCCAGCGACGGCTGCTCGTAGTTGAAATCGCGCAGCACGACTTCCTTCGGCAGGCGCTGCTTGCGGCACACCCAGGACTGGATGCTGCGGTAGCGGTTGTTGTCGTCGGGCGAAACCGCGTACGTGACCTCGGCGGTATCGAGCGCGGCGTAGTTCGCGTCGTCCGCGAGCACGAGCTTCTCGCAATCCGCGCCCTGCTCGAAGCGGTACCAGATGCCGTCGCGTTCCATGAGCCGTGAGACGAACGCGAAATCCGTCTCGCCGAACTGGCAGGTGTAATCGCGCTCGGGGTATGTCGCGGTGAGGCCGGAGATGTCGAAGTCCGTGCCGCTCGTGAAGCCGCCGCGCGTGAGCACGGTGTCGATGATCTGATCGACCGTGCGGAACTCAGGGCCCGTGTAGACCTCGTTCGTCGGGTACGTCGAGAGATTCCACAGCCGCGGCACGAGGCTCGCCGCGTAGTACACGTAGCCGCCGGCGGTGTGCTGCATCTCGAAATGCCGCAGCACGCCGTGGCGCGCGAACGATTTTCCATCGTGCTCGATGGTGAACGTTGCAGCGGCGCCGAGCACGGCGTCGAGATCCACGCTCACCCTCTCGGGAATCTTCATCGCGATCTCGAAGTTGTACAGCCCGGAGATCGCTTCGCTGCCGGTGAAATGCACGACGGTTGCGTCGTCGAGCCCGCCGTCCGCGGTGCGCAGTGTGAAGGTGGGTTGTGCCATGCGAAGCTCCTCGGGACTCAGTGCGCGGTGTTGCGCACGTCGAGCCGCAGGTGAATTTCAACGGGTTCGGGATTCGTGCCGTCGACAAGCCAGGTGTCCTGCCCGAGGCTTGCCCATTCGGTGACGCCGAGCATCTTCGACCAGTCGTTGCCGCCAAGCGTCGTGGATTCGATCGAACGCGGCTCGACGATGAGCACGAGATCGCAGTCGAGCGGTTGCACGAGGTAGTACGAAAGCACGAAACGGATGAAGCGCATGCGCGCAGGCTGCAGGAAGAAGCGGCCGTACTCTTCCGCGGACATCGGCCCGACGCGGAGCACGACGTGCCCGTTGCGATCGTCGATGCGCTCGCCGAGCGCGCAGTTGTCGCCGAGCGCACTCGAACCTTCGCCGAGACGCGCGCGCTGTTCGCGCGGCAGCGGCACGGTGCGCGCGGCGCACGGCTCGATGTCCACCGGCAGCCCGTCGAGATAATCCGCAAGGATGGTGCGCAGGCCAAGGAGGCTTTTCTGCTGCTGGCTGAGAATGCCGAGGTAGCGCAGCACGCGGTAAGGCTCCGGCACGCGCAGGCGCAGGCCTTCGTCGTTGAGGCCGATGAGCGAGAAGAGGTAATCCCAGTACTCCGCGTCGTCCTGCTCGACGGCCTTCAGGCCGAAACGGTATTTCGCCCACGCTTCGTAGAGCAGCGGGAAGACATGGAAGTGAATGATGTCGAGGAAGCCGCGCGGCGCGTGCTCGTCGTCCTGCGCCTGGTCGAGCAGTTCCTCGGTGTAGAACGACGGCAGCGGCGATGCCGTGCCGTAGAGACCCATGAACGTCGTGGTGATGTCGTAGCCACGCGCGTGCGGTTCGTCTTCCGATGGCGCAAGCGCTTCGATGCTCGCGATGTCGAACGGCGGATAGTCGAGCGAGAGTTCCGGGCGCATGCGCAGTTTCGGCGCGCGCGCGTCCTCCGCGGCGGCATCGTCGCCGTCGTGGCGATGGCCGAGCAGCGTCAGCAATCGGACTGCCTGGAAGAAATCGTAATCCTGGCAGTTGTCGAGAACGTCGCGCTCTAGATCAGCGGCCGCGTTCCCAGTCTCGGTGCCCATCGATACCGTTCTCCGGTCTGTGTTTCCGTCAGCGTGACGGCGGTGTATGCATTCAGGCTCGAGAAGCTCGCAAGCAGGCGGTCGAGCACCGAACCCATGAGGTAGAGATCGCCCGGTCCCGCGAAGCCGTCGCGCGCGGCGCTGATCTCGATGTCCTGGCCGCGGTAGAGCGCGCCGTTGATGAGACGGTCGGCAGCCGCAACGCGCAGGCCGTTGAGTCCCTGCACGCGCTTGCGGTTCGCGGTTTCCGTTTCGCGTCCGCCGCGTCCCGGGAAGATGTAGAGCGAGAGCAATGCTTTCAGGTTCTCGCTGTCCGCGAGCGAGAGATAGTTGAGCGCAAGGTGCGACAGCAACCGCCACAGCATCGCCTTGCCGACCGGCGCCTGCTGGCTTTCCGTCGGCGGAATGAGATTCGTGAACTCGACGAGCTCGGACGTGGTGCGCGTCGGGCGGTTGATGTCGCCGGGGCGAAGCCGCGCGGGCAGGTCGCCGTTCGTGCACGAAAGGCGGATGGTGAGCGTCTGCTGGCGCGGGATGCCGTAATCCGGCGGATAGGTCACGCTCAGCAGCGGTTCGGTGTAGCCGCGCTCGTCATCGCGGTGAAAGCTCGCCTGGTAGACAGGACAGGTCTGGTCCGCGGGATCGAACATGCCCATCGCGCGGAATTCCTGTTTCGCGTTCGTGCCGCGGCCGTGCCCGACGACGCCGTCGATGGAATGGATCTGGTAATCGCCGCCTTTCGAGCGTGCGGGACGCACGCGCACCGCGCCGCGGCTGTTGTCGAGCAGCACGGGTTCCGCGTCGTGCGGGAAGAGATTGATCGCGGGCGTTGCATGCAGCACGAAACGCTCCGCGCTGATGCGCGGCAGCGAAACGTTCGAGGCTTCCAGCTCGAAGCGGATCACGAAGCGGTCGCCGCCTTCACGGTCGCGCCAGCGCGAGAGTCCCATCAGTTCAAGGAACAGGAATTTTTCCTTGAGCAGGAAATATTCCTGCAGCATGCGGAACGCCGGGAACGAGTTGCCGGGATACGGCAGCATCGCGTGCTCGGGATCGAGCCCGACGGGACGCACGTAGTTCGCCGGCAGCGTGGTCGGCAGCCCGGTTTCGGTGAACACCGAGACGCGCTTCAGGTGACGCTGCAGGAGCAGGTAGAGATTCGCCGCGCCCGCGAAATCGCCGCCGAGATGGAAGCTGATGCGGTCCGCGTTCCAGTCCGCGAGGTTCGCGCCCTGCATGCGCAGGTGCAGGTCGATGGCATGGCGGCCGCCGCCCATGTCGGTGCTGTCCGCGGCTTCGAGAATCAGCGGCGAGACGTCGACGTCATACACGGTGCGGAAGCGGCAGTGCGTGCCGTCGACCGGCTGCGAATCCACGTACGTTCCCGCCGGTACGCGCAGCGTGTCCTTGAGGATGGACTTTGGCGTGAACGCCATGATCGTGGCCGCCGGCAGCGGGCGCAGGTAATGCGGAAAGATGAGCTGCGTCAGCCCCTGGATGAACTCCGGGAAATCGTCATCGATCTTCTCGCGGATGCGCCCGGTGAGAAACGCGGTGCCTTCGAGCACGCGCTCGACGTCCGGGTCGGGGCTCGGCCCCGAGAGGCGCGGCGCGAGCGCGGGATACGCGCGCGCGAATTCCGCGGCGAGTTCGCGCAGGTCATCGAGTTCGCGCTGGTAGTAGCGGCTGTTCATTGTTCTCTTTCCTCCGGACTTCCGTTCGCGTCAACGGACACGAAACTTTCTGCGCCGGCGAACGTCGGTCCGTCGGAGGGTTCCTGTCGATGCCATGTGTCCTCCCTCATACCTGCAGCGCGACGCTGCCATCGCCCTGCAGCACGGCGTCGAACTGCACGGGCACGGCGCTGCCGCGAAACACGAGATTGCCGGCGACATTGAAGCGCAGCAGTCCCGCATCGCCGTCGCGCGGCACGTGCTGCACGGTCACATCGCGCAGTCGCGGCTCGAAGCGCTGCGTGGTTTCGCGGATCACGCCTTCGATGTACTCGTAACCCGGCGGCGCGAAACTGTTCAGCATGTTCACGAAATCCGGCAGGCCGTATTCATCGCTGATCTGCACGGCGCCGCGCCGCGTGTTGTAGAGATTCACGAGATCGGCGTACACCGATTCGGTGTACGCGCCGATGTCCGCGCGCCGGCGCTCGGCGTCTTCCGGCGAGCGCCAGTAGCGGATGCGCTTGAGCAGGCGTTCCTCGGCCATGATGGTTCTCCGTCAGCCGCCCGCCATCTCGCCCCAGACATCCTCGTACTCGATGCCGTCCGGCTCCCACGACCAGATGACCTTCTCGTACGTGAACGACACATCTTCCATGTGCCGCAGTCCCGCGCTCTTCGGATCGAGCGCGTTCGGCACCCATGGCCTGATCGCGGTGACCAGCGCGCCTTCGAAGCGCGTCGAGAAATACAGCTCCTGCGAACCCATCTGGTCGAGGCGATACCAGTCGAGCCGCACTTCGCCGAGACGCTCGCCCATGCACAGCGCCTGGTAGAGCTTCGGCGTCGCCTTGTCGATTTCCTTCGTGATGGTCGCGGGACGGTGCGCACGGCGACCGGAAGGAATGCCGCGCTCGTCCGACGGCACTTCCACGATGTGATGGAAGGCCTGCACGAGGATCGTGCCTTCGCGGCCTTCGAGATCGCAGCTGCCCTCGATGGCGCCCTGCTGCTCGCCGGTTATCGAAAGGTGTCCAGGTATCGGCATCGTCTTCTCCTGTATGTCGGTGCGGTGCGACGCATCGCGGCTCAAGCCGCTCGCACATTGCTATTTCCGATCGAGCTTGCCCGTGGCGCTCAGCGTGAACTGCCCGCCCATGTAGCGGATGTGCGGCGTCACGCTGAGGTCGATGAGAAACCATCCGTCCTTGCCGGGAATCTCGCGCACGCTCGCCTGCGCCTTTCGCAGCGGACGGCGGCCGCGCACGCCGGGCGCCGGGTTGTCCATGTCGGCGACGTACTGCTTCAGCCAGTTGTTGAGTTCGCGCTCGATGTCGACGGGGCGATGCCAGCTGCCGATGTGTTCCCGCTGCATCATCTTCACGTAGTGCGCGATGCGGCAGATCACCATGAGGTACGGCAGCTGCGCGCCAAGGCGCATGCCGACATCCGCATTGCGCTGCGCGTGCTCGGCGAGCGCATCCACCGACTGCACGGAGTTCGCGGAGAAGAACGCCACGCGGCCGTCGGACTTGTGCACGGACAGCGGAATGAAGCCGGACGCGGCAAGCTCCGCTTCGCGGCGATCGGGAATGAGAATTTCCGTCGGGATCTTGCCGTCGCTGCCGGCGGAAAGCCCGGCGACGCGGCCTTCGTTCTGCCCCGTCATGTTCACGCACCAGCGCACTTGCGCAAAGCTTGCGAGCATGCGCGTTGCAAGCGCGAACGCGCAGTTGCCCCAGAGGCCCGCCTGGCGGCGTCCGGTGAAACTTTCGGTGTACTCGAAGCGCGTCGTGCGCAGCGTGCTGCCGTACGGTTCGCGCAGCAGGAATCCCGGCAGCGCAAGACCGATGTAGCGCGCATCTTCGCTGGCGCGAAAGCTCGTCCATTTCGCAAACGCAGGCTGATCGAGCACGGACTTGATGTCGCGCAGCTTCGGCAGCTCCGAGAACGAATCGATATCGAAGAACGACGGCAGCACACCGGCGAGAAACGGTGCGTGCGACATCGCCGCGACGGCGCCGATCTGCTGCAGCAGGCGCACGTCCTGCGCGCTCGGGCCGAAGGAATAATCGCCGACCATCACCGAATAGGGCTTGCCGCCGAACTGGCCGAACTCCGCGGTGTAGACAAGCTCGTAGAGCTTCGACTGCGTGACTTCCGGCACATCCTCGAAGTCTTCCATGAGCGCGCGCTTGCTGACATTGAGAATGTGCACCATGCAGTTCTCGCGCTCATCGGTGCGCGCGAGCACGAAGGCGAGTCCGCGCCATGCGCCTTCAAGACCGCGGAACGCCGGCTGGTGCGTGATGGCGTCCATCTGCCGCGACAGCCGTCCGTCGATCTCCGCGACGAACTGCCCGATCATGTCCGGGTCGAGCGAATGGATGCTGCCGCCGTCCGCGATGCGCTTGATGAGCTCGCGTTCCTCCGCGCTCGGCATGAGCGTGATGCCGCCCGCCTCGGAACGGTCGAGCTTGCGGCGCAGATTGATCAGCCGTTCGCGCTGCTCGATGAGTGCTGCGCACGCCGGCACCTGCAGCACGACATGGTCGGGCGAGAAATCCTTCAGCGAACGGAACGTGAGTTCGACATCGATGCCGCCCATCGGCAGGTCGGAAAGGCAATCCTCGACCTGCAGGCGAAGCCGCGGCGCAAGACCGGACAGCACGGCGTCGAGATTGTCGGGCGAGACGTGCACCGGTTCCTGCTCGATGAATTCCGCGGAACGTTCATCGAACGTGAAATCCGCCATCACGAGCACGCGGAACGGCAGCTCGACGTCCTCGCCGCTCGCCTCGGAGCGGTAGACGAGATTCACGCGTTCGACCGGTTGCGATGTCGCTGCTTCAGCCAAGTGTCTTTGCCTCTGTCATGTTCATTGTTCGACAACATCCTGCAGGAGCGGCCGCAGGAGCCGACCGCCGCAACTGCACGTCACCTTCCCCAGCACACCGCCGCATGCCGCGGCAGGTCGACCGGCACGCCGGTGAGCATGCGCTGCACGGGATCGTGTCCCTTGAGCGCGAAGT
>CAZRFE010000023.1:0-19120 GCA_964599565.1 uncultured Gammaproteobacteria bacterium | reverse complement strand
ACCGGCACGCCGGTGAGCATGCGCTGCACGGGATCGTGTCCCTTGAGCGCGAAGTTCACGTCCACGCGCGTGACGTTCATCGCCGCAAGTTCATCCGCCTTCGCGGGGAAATCGCGCGCGAGGAATGTCGCGCGGCCGTCGCGGAATTCGTTCAGGAATGCGGGGAAGCCTTTCTCGCCCTGCCACGAACGCTGCAAGGTGGTGCGGCCGATCGAAACGCTGAGCGTGGTGTCGCCGCAGTTCGCGAGCGACCAGGTGAAATCGCGGCTCACGGGGAAGTTGAGATTCGTGAGCACCTGCGCACCGGCGGCGCATTCAAGTTCAAGCGTGGTGGATGCCGGCAGCGTGGTTGCTTCCGCGTTCACGCTCGTCGGGCGGCCGGACACCGAGACGATGTATTCGCCGGCGAGCAGGCTGCGGCCGGTGTTCGCGTCGTTGATGAAATCGAGGAACGCAGGCGTGAACGCCATCGACGGGCTCGCGCTCTTCGCGGAGTAACCCTTGCCCGCGCGCTTTTCCAGGAACGGCGCCGCCGGTCCGGCCACGTATGTCCACACGAGGCCGGTATCGCCGATGAGCAGCGCAGGCAGCTTGTCGCCGCGCACGCCGTCGGCTTCCGCGCGCACCGTCGTCTGCCAGGTTTCATCGAGATGGCAGTTCGCCTCTTCCATCATGTAGTGCTGCACGAGACGCGCCGGTCCGCTGTAAAGCTGCCAGAAGAGTTCGTTCGCTTCGTACGGGCGGCCTGCGATCGCCTGCAGTGCGTTCATCGCGGTGTACGCGCTCGCCACGGGACCGGTGCCGGACTCCGGCGCATTCGGCGCGGTGAACGCGGTGACGGTGGTGTCGTAGGAAACCTGCCGTGCATCCGCGGCGAACGCGGCGTCCGCCAGCGCCTTCTTGTAATCCTTGAGCGTGGTCGCGGCCTGCTCCAGGCTTGCATCAAGGTCTTCCTTCGATGCGCCTTTCTTGCCGGTGATCTTCTGCACCTTCTTCTTCGCCTTGAGGCCTTTCTTCGCAACGCCGGCGATCGCCTTGCCAACCTTGCCCGTCTTGCCGAGCAGCTTCAGGCCGAGCTTCGCGGCCGCGCCGCTGTTCGCGCCGCCGCCTTCACCGCCCGCGCCGGTGAACGCCTGCATCTCGGCGAAATAGCCGACCAGCATGAACGCGGCGTCCTCCTCGTCGACGGGAAACGGCGCGAACTCCGCCTGCATGCGATCCAGCAATGCAAAGTACGGATTGGTGTCGAGCGGGAACTGGTTGAGAAGATCGATCCAGTCCTGCCGGCTGTTGAGCCTGTGCATGCCCGCATCGAAACCGCTTGCGAATGCATGCCAGGCATCGAAGTACGCGGCGCGGTAGTTCGTGTCGAACGAGGCGCCGAGTTCCGTTGCCACGCTTTCGCCGGCAAGCGCGGCGTCGATCTCCGCGAGCACGGACTGGATCACATCGTTGCCCGCCGTCGTATACGCCGCGCTGACTTTCGGTGCATCCGAAACGCGCAGGCTGCCCGGCCAGAATTCATCGAGCGTGATTTCATCGAGACCCTGGCGGTTCGCGTAGCGCACGAGCCAGGCGACATCGCCGGGCGCGCGTTCCAGTTCCGCGATGAGCTGCGTGCGCGCCGCATCGCGCCACTGGCGGATCGCGACATCGCTCGGCTGCCAGGCGAGCCAGGCAAGATACGTCGCGTGGAATTCCGCCGCGGCTTCGCCGCCGAATTCCGCTTCCAGCAGCGCAAGGTAATCCGCCGGCAGTTCCGGCAGCATGTCTGCCGGTGCGGCGGGATCGTTCGCGAGCCTTGCATTCATCAGGTTGGTTTCGCGCACGAGCCCGAGCAGGAGATCGCCGCGGCGCGGATCGTCCGCGGGGAGATCCGCGGCGAGTGCGTTGCGGCGCGCATCGAGCAGCGCGAGCACGCCGGTCTCGAACGTCCTCAAGTAACGCCGCTTGAGTGCGGCGAGCGCGGGCGTGTCCGCATCCGGCAGCGCCCAGGGCACAAGCCAGGTGTCCTCGACGGCATCGAGCGTTTCGATGACGGTGCGAATCTCCGCGAGCGACCAGAAACGTTCGACGACATTCGCATCGTTGAGCGCAACGGGATTGCTGTCGGCGTGCAGCGCATCGAGCGCGCGCATGTCGGTGAGGAAAAGCCCGGCAAGCGCGATGAATGCGAGCGCCACGACCGCGCCGCCGATGCTCGCGCCGTACTGCAGCGCGAGGCGGCGAAGCCGCTCCGCCTTCGGCAGCGTGCGCAGGAGGTCGCGGTCCGGCGGCATGACGCGCGTGAAGAATTCCTTGAGGAACAGGCCGCGCGCCTGCGTCGGCGCATGCTTCTTGTCGTTCACGGACTGTTCGCTGGAACTCAGGAAAAGGCCGCGCAGGAACGGCGTTTCCTGGTAGGCGTTCTCCGCGAGCGCACCTTGAGCGAAGGCCACCAGTCCGCGGCGCAGCGTATCGAGCGTTTCGGGCAGCGAGAGCGCGGACGGCTCGATGTTGCGCTTGCGGTCGAGCAGCACGAGGCGCAGTTCCTTCGTGCGCGAGATCACGCCTTCGAGCGCGGCGTCGAGGCGTTCCATCACCGTGCCGCGTTCGTCTTCCAGCAGGCGGCCGAGCGCCTGCGTGCCGATGGTGTCGGGGAAGTTGTCCGCCCATGCGGTGAAGCCCGGCACGAGATCCGCCTTCGTGATCATCACGTACACGGGCAGCTTCACTTCAAGGCGCGTCATGAGTTCGCTCATGCTAGCGCGCACCTGGCGGCCTTCTTCCATGAGTTCCGCTTCGGAACATTTCAGCAGGCGATCGGCGGCGACAACGACGACAAGACCGTTGAGCGGTTCCTTTTCCTTGTGGCGCGCGAGCATGTCGAGCAGCACCGCCCATTCCATGCGATCGCGCGCGGCGTTGTCCGGCACCGCGTAGCGCCCGGCGGTGTCGATGACGATGGCGTCTTCATACAGCCACAGGTCGAGATTGCGCGTCTGGCCGTTGTCGTGATCCGTCGATTCGAGCAGCGGCGAGAGCAGTTGCGCGCTCTTCATCGCGGTGCTCTTTCCCGAGCGCGGACGGCCGATGACCATGTACCACGGCAGCACGTAGAGCGGATCGCCGTGCCGTCTCAACTCGGAGCGGCGGATGGAACGCAGCGCGCCCTGCCAGCGGTTGCGAAGATTCCGCAGAAGCTCGCGCACGGGGATGCCGGCTTCCGGATCCGGTTCGTCCTCGTTGATGACGCGCCTTGCCTGCATGCGCGCGCGGATGCGCACGTAGATGCGGCGGATGAGCCAGATCACGAACCATGTGCCGAAGACGATCGCGTTCACGATGAGCGCGTCTTCGATGGTCTTGCCGAGATAAAGGACGATGCCCGTCGTCGCCGCCGCAACGAGTGCGAAGATCAGCAGCCAGAGCAGGAACTTGAGAATCTTCTTCCACATGTTCGTTCTTCTACCAGCTGACCAGCGCGGCGATCCGCGCGGCGGCTTCATGGATGCGGAAACGGAAGAACAGCGTCGCGGCGAGAATCGCAACCAGCGGCAGGCCGATCACCCACGGCATGAGGCGTGCGCGCGGCCGGTACGTTCCCATGCCGTCGCGCGCGCGCGATCCGTACGCCGCGGGAAACAGCGTCAGCGAGGCAAGATCGCGGCCGGCATCGCCCGGCAGTATCTGCGCAAGTTCCTGCGTCTTGATTTCCTCGATGCGGCGCGCATCGTCGCGGCGAAAGTGCCGGCCCTTGAAGCCGAGCGCGAGACACAGGAAGAACACTTCGCGAACCGCGATGTCCTCCGGCTCCTTGCCGAGCGAATCGAGGCGCTCGTAGAACTCCACGCCGCTGTTCACCGTGTTGAACCGTTTCTTCTGCAGGCTCTGCTTCTGCCACTCCGCGCGGCCGCGCCAGCGCGAGACGAGAATGACCTCGTCCATGAACGCGCCGGTTGCAAAGCTTGCGTGCTCGCACGCCTGCGCGGACCAGCCGGCCTCGGCGGCCGCATCCAGCGCGGCATCGAGTTTCGCTTCGAGCGCGCCCTGCAGTGCGCCGAACTCCGGCAGCTCTGCATCCGGCGCCGTCGACGCCGCACGCACGTCGAGCAGCAGGGGCAGGAAGAAATCGGAAAGTCGCTGGCTCATGCTCGGTTCTCAGCGACGGATGACGGCAAGTTCGATCTTCACGTCATCCGGCGCGCCTTCCCAGTACAGCCCGACGGACTTGTAGCGTTCCACCGCGCGCCACTCGTCGTCGCGCGTATCGAGCTTGAGATACTGCGCGCCGGGATTGCGCGGCAGCCCGGGCGGCGCGAACGGCAGGTGCGCCATCGACACGCCAGGCAGTGCGCGCTCGACGAGATCCTGCATGGAATCGCCCGCGCCGAACTTGCCGGCGGCAAGCAGCGAGCCGAGGTAATCGGCGGACGCAAGACGGCTTGAAACGATGAGATAGAAACTGTTGCCCGGCTCGAGATGCTCGAGCGGCACGTCGGCATTGAAGAACGTGCCATCGAACGTCATCTGCACGAGGTACTGCGGGCCGACGGTGATCTCGTCGAGCACCTGCGACAGCAGGCGCCGGAGCGAGAAGAAGCATTCGCCGAGCCTTGTGTGGTCGTACGGCATCACGAGGCGTTCGCCGGCCGCGTTCTCGCCGAGCAGGTTCACCGTGCGCGTGAAGCTGCTGGCCTCGCCGAGCAGTTCGCGCAGCACGCCGTAGATCTCGAACGGATGCGCCTTCGCATCGACAAGATGGAACAGCATCGGCACGTAGCGGCTGAGCGTTCGCAGCGCGAGCTTGTAGCGCAGCAGCACGGGATCGAAATCGATCTGCTCGCCGCCCTGGGACTTGTAGCCGTCAAGCTGCAGCGCGCGGCCGGCGAGTTCATCGCGCACATCCTTCACGAGACGGCGCAGGATTTCGGATGCGCCAAGGCCGAGCACCGGCGGCACGAATTCAGGATCCATGCGGAAGCCGTCGCCCGCACGCTCGATGCGCGCGATGGGCACGAGATGATGATCTTCCGCGGCGTCCGGTTCCGTGGAGAAGAAGATGTTCACCACGTGCAGCAGCGATTTCACTTTCGCGACCGGACCTTCCACGTACGCATCGCGCACTTCCTCGGGATCGGCGAGCGAGACGTAGCGCGTGTTCACGCGCTCGAGCGCATCGAGGTTCGGCAGCACGGTGACGTTGTCCTGCTGCGCGCTCTGCTTGCGAAGGCCGAGGTAGACGGTGAGCGGCGTTTCGGTGTCCGGCCAGGCATCGCCGACGATGCGCGGCGCGATCACCGCGTTGCCCGGGAACTCGATCCACGTGCCGTCGGGGAAAAGGCATTCCGCGCGCGAGATGTCGCAGGTGAGATGCCGGATGGAGGATTCCTGCATGTCGAGATGCGCAAGCCCGAAGAAATGCGGCTGCGCGAATTTCAGCAGCGGCGTGAGCATGGCCTGGTGCAGGCGATCGCTGATCTGGAAATGCTGGGGCATCAGGAACTGGCCCTGGTGCCAGAAGATCGGTCTTTGAATGCTCATGTTCCACTCCGGTAAAACGTATCTGCCGCGCCGGGGCTTCGTTGCGCGCCTGTCTGCGGTGCTCGTTTGCTCATGCAAAGTCCGCTCCTCGACCGACGTGCGCCGTGCCCGAGCATCGGCGGCTGCGTTTTGTCGCGTGCCTGTGAATGCAATGTCATTTCTTTTCCGTTCCGGATTCCGGCTCGCCGCTTGCGACTTCCGTCGCGCCTTCGGCAGCCTTGTCCGTCATCGAGTTCTTGAAGTCGTCGAACAGTCCCGATTCCTTCGCCGCAGCGGCGAGCGCGGCGGCTTCTTCGCCGAAATCCGCCATGTCTTCCTCCGAGACGATCGGTTTCAGTTCCTGCAGGCCCTGCGGCCCGAGACGCGCGCGCAGCCACAGCCGGCCGGGTGCAGCTTCCGCTTCATCCGCGATCAGCTGCAGGAAGATCAGCGATTTCGCGATGATGCCGCGCGGCTTCGCGACGATCGGGTACGCCATCAGGCGCACGGAGGTCGCGGGTTCGAGATCGTAGTAACCGAAGATCACGCCGACGTACTGCGCGAGTTCGGGCCGCGCAAGCGTGATGAAATTCTTCTCGCCCGGCTGCAGCGTGACGCGCCGGAAATCGAGAATGCTTGCATCCGCGGCCTTGCCCGCGGAAAGCAGCGCAAGCGCGCCATCGCGCGTGCTGCCAAGCGCAATGAAGGGATTCGGGTCGGCCATCTGGAAGACGCCGACACTGAGCGCGTGCGCGCGTCCGTTGTGCACGTTGAGCGCGTCGGCCGGCTCCACGGCGAGCACGAGCGCCTGCTCCTGGAAGGTCCACGCCTCCGGCGCGACCGTGAGCTCCTGGTTGCCCGCGCATGCGCAAAGCTGCGCAAGCAGCGCGCAGGCCGCGAAGCGAAACAATGTGGTGTCGATGCGGTTCATCGTCATTGCGGGAAACTTCGGGGCGGTTCGCCTTGCGGCGAACCGCCCTTCGGTTCCTGCCGCATCCTCAGGCTGCTGCCGGCGCGCGCCAGTCGTCGCTGCCTTCCGTGCCGCCGATCTCGTGCGTCCACGTGATCTTGCGATACGCAAAGGAAACTTCCTCGAGATGCGTGAAGTGCGCGGACGTCGGGTCCTGGCAGTTCGGCATCAGCGCCTTCATGTCGACGACGACGGCATCTTCCAGCGCGTGCGTGAAGTAATGCTCGTGCGTGCCTTCCGACGACGTGCGGTACCACTTGATCTCGCAGGTCAGGCGCTCGCCCGTCACCAGCGCCTGGTAAAGCAGCGGCGATGACTTGTCGAAGATCTTCGTGATGATCAGCGGCTGGTGAACGCGCTGTCCCGTCGGCTGGCCGCTCTGCGGATCGCGCGGGATGATGATCTTGTGGCTGAAGGCCTGGACGAGCACTTCGTCCTCGTGGCCTTCCTGGTAGATGTTGCCGACGCTGTCTTCCGAGAAAGCGCCTTCGGTGATGAGGCCCTGGGTGACCCCTTCGATGGTCATGTAGGCTGGAATCGGCATTGTGTTACTCCTTCAGATGTTGCCCGCTTTCACGGGTGTTTAATGCTTTGCCCGGTAACCTCTTACGCGGGGGCAGCGCTTCGCGTTCAGCTCGAGAACACCGGTTCAAAGCCCCCTTGTGCGGAAACGCCGAGCTGGATGCGCGAAATGGTTTCCTCGCCGCCGGTGCGCCTGAGTATCTCCGTGGAGAGCAGCGGCAGCAGCGTGCGATTGATGATGTGATCCACGTTGCGCGCGCCGGACTCCACGTCCGTGCAGCGCGCCGCGATGGTCGAGACGACCTTCTCGTCGTAGTGCATGTCGATGTCGCGGTTCGCCTTCAGCCGCTTGATGACCTTGTCGAGCTTGATGCGCACGACGCGGTCCAGCGCTTCGCCCTGGATGGGATAGAACGGCACGATGTTCATGCGCGCGAGCAGCGCGGGCTTGAAGTGCTGCTGCAGCACCGGGCGGATGGCGTCGGTGAGTTCCTCGACGGAGGGCTGCGCATCGCCCGCGCACGCCTGCATGATGATGTCGGAGGCGAGGTTCGAGGTGAGAAAGAGAATCGTGTTGCGGAAGTCGATGATGCGGCCTTCGCCATCCGAGAGCGTTCCCTTGTCGAACACCTGGTAGAACAGGTTCATCACATCGAGGTCTGCCTTCTCGACCTCATCGAGCAGCACGACGGAGTACGGACGCTGACGCACGGCTTCGGTGAGCACGCCGCCTTCGCCGTAGCCGACGTAGCCCGGCGGCGAGCCGACGAGCTTCGAGACGGTGTGCTTTTCCTGGAACTCGGACATGTTCACGGTGACCATGAAACGGTCGCCGCCGAAAAGCAGGTTCGCAACGCCGAGCGCGGTTTCCGTCTTGCCGACGCCGGAAGGTCCGACGAACAGGAACACGCCCATCGGCGCATCGGGATTCTGCAGGCCCGCCTTCGCGGTGCGAAGCCCCGAGTCGATGAGATCGACCGCGTGATCCTGGCCGATCACCCAGCGCTTCATCTGCTCGTTGAAGCTGAGCAACGACGCTGCCTGGTCGCGCTGCACGCTGCCAAGCGGGATGCCGGTCCAGTCCGCGATCACGCGCGCAACGACATCGGGCGTGACTTCGTAATGGATGAGCGCGTTGTCGCCCTGCAGCGCTTCGAGCGCTTCGCTCGCCTTCGAGAGTTCCTCGCCGACGGTGTCCGCGTTCGCGGCCTTTTCCTCGCGCGCCTTGTCGAACGCGATGCGCAGATCGACGATCTTCGCAACCTGCTCCTTCTCGCGCAGCCAGTCCTTGTTCAGTTCCAGCGCGCCGGTTTCAAGATCGTCGATCTCCTTGCCGAGCGCATCGAGACGGTCCTTTTCATCGGAACGTCCCGACGTCACATCGCGCGACAGCGCCTCGAACTCGCGCTTCAGCGTCTTCGCGCGCTGCTCCATGTCCTCGAGACGGTCGGGGCGCGCGTTCATGGAAATCTTCACGCGCGCGCATGCGGTGTCGAGCACGTCCACGGCCTTGTCCGGCAGCTGGCGCCCGGAGATGTAGCGCGCGGAAAGCGTGGCGGCGGCGACGATCGCGTCATCGCGCACATACACGCCGTGCGCCTTTTCATAGGTCTCGCGCAGGCCGCGCAGGATGACCGCGGCTTCCTCGGCGTTCGGTTCATCCAGCTTCACGAGCTGGAAACGGCGCGCGAGCGCGGGATCCTTCTCGAAGTATTTCTTGTACTCCGACCATGTCGTTGCGGCGATGGTGCGAAGCTCGCCGCGCGCAAGCGCGGGCTTCAGCAGGTTCGCGGCATCGCCCGTGCCCGCCGCGCCACCGGCGCCGATGAGCGTGTGCGCTTCGTCGATGAAGAGAATGATCGGCGTCTCGGATGACTTGATCTCCGTGAGCACGGCGTTCAGGCGGTTTTCGAATTCGCCCTTCACGCTCGCACCGGCCTGCAGCAGGCCAAGATCAAGACCGACGATATCGACATCCTTGAGGATGTCCGGCACGTCGCCCGCGGCGACCTTGAGCGCAAGACCTTCGACGACCGCGCTCTTGCCGACGCCGGCCTCGCCGACGCAGATGGGATTGTTCTTGCGGCGACGGCCGAGGATGTCGACCATCTGGCGAATCTCGCGGTCGCGCCCGAAGACGGGATCGATCTTCCCCTCGCGCGCACGCTGCGTGAAATTCTGCGTGTATTTCTTGAGTGCGGTCTCGCCGGCGGGCGCGCCTGCGCCGCCCGGCGCACGCGGATGCCGCTCTCCCTCCGCCACCGATTCCACGGAACGCCCGTGCACCTTGCCGAAGGCGTCGAGCGCCTTCTCCGCGGAAAGCTTCTGCAGTTCCCTGATCTCGCCGAGACCGAAACGCAGCGGGTTGTCGACGAGGGTTGCAAGCAGCGCAACGGAACGCAGCTTCGATTCGCCGAGCTTGAGCGAACTCACCGGCCAGGCGTCCTCGAGCAGCGCGAGCAGCGTCTGCGAGAAGACGGGCTTGCCGGGATTGCCGGTCCTGAAACCTTCGAGTTCCTTCTGCAGCTGCTTCACGACATCGGCGGCGTCGATCTCGCACTGCCAGAACACGAGCGGTACGTCGGACTGCGGATCTTCCAGCAGCTGCAGCAGCAGATGCTCGGCAGACACCTCGTAATGCCCGCGATTCACGCACAGGCCCGACGCGCCTTCGAGTGCGCGCATGCAGTACGGGTTGAGTCTTGCGAGCAGGCTTTGCAGATCGGTTTTCATTATCTTGTCTCTTCAGCAACAGACCACAACGTCAGTTCTTTGCAGGTCAGGCCGTGTAGAAGCGTCGCGAGCGACGGTGAGGCAAGGCGGAAGGCCGCGCGAAAGCGGAACGTACGGTAGTACGAGAGCATTTCGCGCGGACTTCCAGCGCAGCATCACCGAGCGCAGCAGCTTCGGCATGGCCTGATCACGATTTGTCGAGTTTTCCGGCCAGTGACAGCGTGAAGCTCGACCCCATGTACTTGAAGTGCGGCCGCACGGAGATATCCACGCGATACCAGCCGGGGTTGCCGTCGACATCGGAGACGGTGATCTTCGCTTCGCGCAGCGGACGGCGGCTTCGCACCGACGCCGGCGGATTTTCCTGGTCGGCGACGTACTGGCGGATCCAGTTGTTCAGCTCGCGGTCGAGATCGTTCTTCGTCTTCCAGCTGCCGATGTTTTCGCGCTGCAGGACCTTGATGTAATGCGCGAGACGGTTCACGACGAACAGGTACGGCAGCTGCGTGCCGAGCCGGTAGTTCGTTTCCGCTTCCTTCGCTTCCGCATCAGTGCCGAAGAACTTCGCCTTCTGCACGGAGTTCGCGGAGAAGAACGTCGCGTTGTCCGTGCCCTTGCGCACGGTGAGGCCGATGAAGCCCTGCTCGGCGAGTTCGTATTCGCGACGATCGGAGAGCGTGACTTCCGTCGGCGACATCACCTTGATCTCGCCCTTGTCCTCGTACTTGTGCACGGGAAGATCCGTGACCGCGCCGCCGGACTGCGGACCGATGATGTTCGGGCACCAGCGGAATTCCGCGAAGCTCGCGGTAAGACGCGATGCGAACGCGAACGCGGCGTTGCCCCAGAGGAAGTTCTCCTTGCTGCCGTCGACGTTCTCCGAGTAGTGGAACTCGCGCGACGGATTCTCCTCGCCGTAGGGAAGACGCAGCATGAAGCGCGGCATGGTGAGACCGACGTTGCGCGCGTCTTCCGTTTCACGGAAGGAGCGCCACTTCGCGTACTGCGGTCCTTCGAAGATCGCATCGAGATCCTTCAGGTTCGGCAGGCCGTCGAAGGAATCCAGGCCGAAGAACTCCGCGCCGGCCGCGGCGATGAACGGCGCGTGCGACATCGCGGAAACGCTCGCCACCTGCTGCAGCAGCTTCACATCCTGCGCACCGGGGCCGAACGAGTAGTTCGAGATCACGGCGCCGTACGGCTGGCCGCCGAACTGTCCGTACTCCGCGGCGTACATGTGCTTGTAGAGGCCCGACTTGGTGACGTCGGGTGCGTCCTCGAAGTCTTCCAGCAGCTGGTCCTTCGAGACGTTCAGCAGTTCAAGCTTCACGTTCTCGCGGAAGTCGGTGCGATCGACGACCATCTTCAGTCCGCGCCACGCCGATTCCATCTGCTGGAATTTCTCGTGGTGCAGGATTTCGTCCATCTGCACGGAAAGCTTCTGGTCGATCTCCGCGATCATCGCGTCGACGAACTTCTGCTCGACCTTTTCGCCCGCGCGGTTCGGCGCAAGCAGTTCGGCGATGAACGCGCCGACGCCGCGCTTTGCGGTTTCGTAGCCTTCGTCCGCGGGCTTCAGGCGCGTCTCCGCCATGATCTGCTCGATGAGCGATCCGCCCTCGCTGACCGCGGCTTCAGCGGCCTGTGCCTGTTTCTCGATGTTGCTCATGTCGTTCGCCTCGCCTTATTTCTGTTCGTCGGGATTCAGGCCGAGCTCGCGCATGATCTGCTCGCGCGCGTCCGAGTCCTTGAGAATCTCCTGGATGCCCTTGCGGAAGGCCGGCACGTTGCCGAGCGGGCCTTTCAGCGCCTGCAGCGCCTGGCGCAGTTCGAGCAGCTTGCGCAGCTCCGGCACCTGGCGTGCGACGGAGTCCGGCGAGAAGTCCTTCATGCTTTCGAACTTGAGGCTGGCCGAGATTTCCTGGCCGGGTTCGTCGGAGAGCTTGTCCGGCACGGCGACATCGATCGACAGCCCGAAGCTCTTCATGACGTCGTTGATGTTGTCCTTGTTGACGTTCACCGGTTCGCGTTCCTCGACGACGTCGTCGCCGGGCTTGCCGGTGTAGTCACCCACCATCAGCAGCTTGAGCGGCAACTCGACGTCTTCGCTCTGGTTGCCGATGCTCGACTTGTAGACGATGTTCACCCGTTCTTTCGGCGCAACGGAGCCTTTCGGATCTGCCATTTCTTCTACTCCTTACCCGTGTTGAAACCCTGATCCACGTCCTGCGCGACGATGTTCTGTTGCACGAAAGACGCAGCACCCTTCTCGCTTGCTGTCTTTATCCAGTCTCGAATCCCTGAACCGCCGCACGCGATGGCGGTTTCCTCGTCGATGCGGTCCTTCATCCGTCGCCGAGCGCCGCCGCCGGATCCAGCCGGCTCAGCCGCGCGTGCGCGTTCTCGAATTTCGCGGCGGCATCCGGGTTCGCTTTCTTGCCCGTCATCTGCTTTCGGTAGCAGCCGGCGAGTTGCACGAACACGCTTGCGGCAAGCGCGGGCTGCCATTCATCGAGATGGCGCTGGTCGATTTCTTCCGCGAGCGATTCGAGCAGGGCCGCCGCGACCGTTGTCTGACCGGAACCGGCGAGCAGTTCGGCGAGCGCAAGCCGCCACTGGAAGCGCTCGGAGGCGGTACCGGCGGAAGCAAGACCGGCCTGCATGTCGGCGACGGCTTTCGGCAGTTCGTTCTTTGCGGCCTTCGCGCGCGCGCCCTTCAGGGCATCGCGCCACGGCGCGGCTTCCGCGCTCGCACCGCCGCCGCCGGATGATTCCTGGCCGCGCGCTTCTTCAAGCCACAGCCGCGTGGCGTCGTTCGCGAACGGCGTGCCGTCGGAGAACGACAGCGTGAGCATCTGCGGCAGGCGATCGACGAAATGCAGCGTTTCGGCCTGCACCGCGCTCGCGGCTTCCGCGGCGGCGGGGCCGAGCATCGTGAGTGCGCGGAAGGAAAGGTGCTGGCCGTCGAGCCAGAACGGCGTGCGCGCGACGCTCTGCTCGAGCTCGGGAACGAGCTTGTCGAACTGCCCCTGCTCGAACTGGATCTGGAATGCCTTGAGCCGCTCGGGTGCGGGCGGGTTGAGCTGCGTGCGGCCGTTCTCGGCGGGCGGCGCCTGGTCGATGAGCAGCCACGTCGCCATTCTTGTAATACGGAAGGGACGCGGGTCGGTGGCGCGGTTCGCGAGCCAGAAATCCGCGACCTTGCGCGCGGTGTCCTGGATGTTCCGCAACGCCTTGCGCGCGTCGTTGTCGTTGCCGACATCGCCGACGGGCAGCGCGGCAACGCTCGCGGCGGGTCGCGGCGCGGCGGCGGGCGCCGGGGCGGCCGCAACGGGTGCGCCACCGGCGGCGGCCACTGCCGGGGCTTCCTGCGCGACGGCGGCGGGCGCGGCCTTCGCGGTGCGCGCCTCGGCGACCTGGCGGAATTCCTTCAGCGGCTTGACGAGTTCGCGCAGCGAGGGCGTGTCCTCGGGCATCTTCTCGACGAGCAGGCCGTCGAGCGCGACGACGGCGTCGGCGGCGGCCTTCACAGCCTCGTCGTCACCGGGGCCGGGCGGCTTCTCGGCGAGTCGCGCGCCGCACTTCTCCGCCATCCACTGCACGGCGGTGCCGCGCGCGCGCGCGCGCTTCAACGGCGGGAAGAGGTCGTCCCAGAAATTCGCGCTGATGTCGCGCACGATGCCAAGCCCCGTGGCGAGGCCGGCCATGCCCTTGAGTTCCTGCAGGCCGCGGGTAAGGTAGGCAGCCACGAGCAGGTCCTTGGACTGACTCCTTAATATATGTGTCGAGAGTTCGACGACCCGCTTCCAGTCCACCGCCTGCGCGGTGAGCGATTCCTGCTTCGCAAGCTCTTCCTCGAGCGCGGTGAATTCGCTCTCGTAGCGTGCGGAGACCCCGCCGGGTGCATCCGCGCTGACCGGCTCGCTGCCAAGCACCAGGAGTTCGTCACTCATGGTCCGCCCGGCCTGGTACGAGGAATTGATGCTTTTTCATGGCTCCCCCCGGAGACGCAGCCCCTTCTGCGGGCGCGTCTTATCGTTATATTCGCCGGCTGCAAATGGGGTGTGTCGGGCGAGTGAAATCTTGTGAAAAGATGTGAACAATATGTAAACCCGGCTAGACTTGTCTCCGCGAGGGGTGTCAATCGGGGGCGAATGAAAATCCATGCGTAAGGGACCTCATGTTCTGGTCGTGGAGGACGACCCAGTCAGCCGCGCGCTGCTCGCCGGCTATTTCGAGACGGAAGGCTACCGGGTCACGCAGCGCGACCAGGCCGAAGGCGTGCTGGAACTCGTGGACAGCGACCCGCCGGCACTGGCGCTGCTCGACGTGCGCCTGCCCGGCAAGGACGGCCTCACGCTCGCCCGCGAGCTCCGGGCGCGGTCCGGCATCGGCATCATCCTCGTCACCAGCCGGCGCGACGACATCGACCGCATCGTGGGGCTGGAGATGGGCGCCGACGATTACGTCACCAAGCCGTTCAACCCGCGCGAGCTGCTGGCGCGCGCGAAGAACGTCATCTGGCGGGTCTCGCACCAGCCGGACGACGAGCACCGCCCCGCTCCCTGCCTGCGCTTCGACAACTACACGCTCGATCTCGGCTCGCACCGCCTCACCGGCCCGGAAGGCAACCCGGTGCGGTTGACGGAGGGCGAGTTCCGCCTGCTGGCAACGCTCGCCGAGAGCGCGGGCCGCGTGCTGACGCGCACGCAGCTGATGACCAAGCTCAAGCGCCGCGAGTGGGAGTCGAGCGACCGCACCGTCGACGTGCTGGTCGCGCGCGTGCGGCGCAAGCTCGGCGACGACCCGCGCCAGCCGCGCATCATCGCGACGATCCCGAACTCGGGCTACCTGTTCGCCGCGCCGATCAAGCGCTGACCGCCGTGCGCGTTTCGCCGTTCATCGCCGTGCTCGCGCTTCTGCTCGCGGCGACGTCCGCGCAGGCCGCGGCGCCGGAGCTGCGTTTCCAGACGCTCACCATCGATGACGGTCTTGCGCAGAATTCCGTCACCGCTATCGCGCAGGATGCAAACGGCTACCTGTGGTTCGGCAGCCAGGACGGGCTCAACCGCTACGACGGCCTGCGCTTCGCCGTCTTCAAGAACGACCCCAACGACGCGCATTCCATACCCGCGAACTACATCACCACGCTGCTCGCCGGCGACGACGGCGATGTGTGGGTGGGAACGCGCTACGGCGGGCTCGCGCGCTTCGATGCGGCGAGCGGACGCTTCGAGCGCGTGCCGCTTGCGTATGAAACCGGCGTGACGGATTCGCGCTTCATCGTGCATGCGCTCGGCATTCGCGATGGCCTGCTGTGGGCGGCGCTCGACCGCGGCCTTGCATTCTTCGACACCGAAACGCGCGTGCTGCGTCTTGAAGCGCAGGCGGGCGCGCAGCCGTTCGCGGAAGCGCGCGCACTTTACGTGGATGGCGCGGGGCTGTGGATCGGCGGCGTGAACCGCGTGCTGCTGCGCACCGACGGCGCGTACCGCACGTTTCGCCTGCCGGAGGCGAACCTCGTCGTACATGCGCTGGACGCGGACGCGAACGGCGTCATCCATGCCGCAACGAACCGTGGCGTGTTCCGGCGCGTGGATGGCGCGTTCGAACGCGTTGAAGAACTTCCGCCGGCGCTGTTCACGACGATCGCGCACGACGACGAAGGCGGGCTTTGGGTCGGCGGCCGCGGCACGAGCGTGTATTACCGCGCCGATGTGAAAGGTGCGTGGCGGCATTTCGCGTACCGCGCGGAGGACCATGCCGGCATCGGGCAGAACATCATCTTCGACATCCACGCCGACCGCGACGGCGTGGTGTGGATCGGCACGTACGGCGGGGGTTTAAGCCGCACGCTGCTCGCGCAGAAACGTTTCGGCCTGCAGCAGTGGCGCGCGGGCGATGCGAACGGGCTGAGCAGCAATGTCATCTTCCCGATCCACGAGGATGCAGACGGCATCGTGTGGCTCGGCATGTACAACGACGGACTCAACCGCTGGGATCGCGCGAACGACACCTGGAAACATTACCGTCACGATCCGCGCGATCCCGGATCGCTCGCGCACGACGAGGTGCGCTCGCTGCTCAGCGACGCTGAAGGCCGGACCTGGGTGGGAACGCATGGCGGGCTGGATCGCCTTGATCCGGGCGCATCGGAATTCGTGCACTACCGGCATGATCCGAAGGACGCCACGAGTCTTGCGAACGACCAGGTCACCGCGCTTTTCATCGACAGCCGCAAGCGGTTCTGGGTCGGCACCTGGGGCGGCGGACTGGATCGCTTCGATCCCGCGACCGGCGTGTTCACGCATCATCCGCCCGATGCATCGAACCCCGACGCACTCGGCGATGACGCGATCGCGGACATCGTGGAGTCGCCCGACGGCATGCTGTGGATCGCGACGGACGGCGGCGGGCTGAATCGCTTCGATCCGGACACGGGAAAGTTCCGCGCGTTTCGCCATGACAACAACGATCCCGCGAGCCTCGTGAACGATTCCGTCAAGACGCTGTGGCTTGCGGATGAATACCTGTGGATCGGCACCGCGAGCGGACTGGACCGCCTCGACCTGGCAAGCGGCGAGTTTCGCCATTACCGCGAGCGCGACGGCCTTTCGAACAACCTCGTGCTCGGCATTCTCGGCGACGATGAAGGCCAGCTGTGGATCAGCACCAACCGCGGCCTCTCGCATTTCGATCCGGCGACGGAAACCTTTCACACCTACCGCAAGTCCGACGGCCTGCAGAGCGACGAGTACAACTCCTTCGCGTACTTTCGCAACGCGCGCGGCGAGATGTACTTCGGCGGCATCGAAGGTTTCAACGTGTTCGACCCCGCCGCCATCAAGCGCGACGCACGCGCGCCTGCCGTACGCATCACCGGCGTGACGCTGTTCAACATGCCGGTGAATCCCGAACCGGGAAACCAAGACGCGCTCCTGCAGGGACCGGCGGATCACACCGACCGCATCGTGCTTCGCCACGAGCAGAACCTGTTCGCGATCGAGTTCGCCGCGCTCGCCTTCCAGGATCCCGCGCGCAACCGCTACGCGTACCGGCTGCGCGGCTTCAACGATGCATGGCTTGAAACGGGCGCCGCAAAACCGTCTGCGACATTCACGAATCTCGATCCCGGCGATTACGTCTTCGAGGTGCGCGCGGCGAATCCCGACGGTGCGTGGAGCGACAGCCCGGCGATGCTCGACATCACCGTGCTGCCGCCGTGGTGGCAAACGCCGCTTGCGTACCTCGCCTACGCGCTCGCGCTGGCCGCGCTTGCGCTGCTCGTCCTGCAGTACCAGCGAAAGCGCATCGAAGTGCGTTACCTCGCACGCGAGAAGGACGCCGCCGAAACCGCGACCAGGCTCAAGTCTTCGTTTCTCGCGCTCATGAGCCACGAGATACGCACGCCGATGAACGGCGTGCTCGGCATGGTGCAGCTGCTCGCGCGCACGCGCCTCTCCCGCCGCCAGCGCGGATACGTGGAAGCGCTGGAGAAATCCGGCGAATCGCTGCTCGCGATTCTCGATGACGTGCTGGATTTCTCGCGCATCGAGGCGGATGTGATCGAGTTCGAACGCATTCCCTTCGACCTGCGCGAAGTCGCGGAAAGCGTCGTGCTGCTGCTTGGCCCGCGCGCGCGCGAGAAAGGTCTTGCGCTGGCGTTCCGCGCAGATGCGCTGCCCGCCGCCGTGCACGGCGATCCGACGCGGCTTCGCCAGGTATTGCTGAATCTCGTTTCCAACGCCATCAAGTTCACACCGGCCGGCGGCGTGAAGGTGCGCGCGGCGATGCAGGCGCTTGACGATGCGCGCGTGCACATCACGTTCACCGTTGAAGACACCGGCATCGGCATTTCAGCCGTGCAGCGCGAGCGCCTGTTCAGCGCGTTCGTGCAGGCGGATTCCTCCACGCAGCGGCAGTTCGGCGGCACCGGGCTCGGACTTTCGATCTGCAAGCGCCTCATCGAGATGCAGGGCGGCGCGATCGGCGTCGAAAGCGCGCAGGGTGCGGGCAGCGTGTTCTGGTTCGAGCTGGAATTCGATCTCGCCGAAGCGCCGCCGCATGTCGAGCATGCGCCTGCGCTGCCCGGCCGCATGCTGCGCGTGCTGCTCGTCGAGGACCAGCCCGTCAACCAGGAAGTCGCGCGCGGCCTGCTGGAACACGAAGGTCACGCCGTGAGCGTCGCGCCTGATGGCGCAACCGCGCTTCGCCTCATCAGCGAGCGGCAGTACGACGTCGTGCTCATGGACATCCACATGCCGGGCATGGACGGCCGCGAAGCGACGCGCCGCATCCGCGCGCTCGACGATCCGGTGAAGGCCGCGATTCCCGTGCTCGGTCTCACCGCGAGCATCAGCGCGGACGATGTCGCCGCGTGCCTCAACGCGGGCATGAACAAGGTGCTGCGCAAACCGCTGCCCGCCGCAAGACTTGCGCAGGCGCTCGCGCAACTCGATGAAGACGCGGAAGCCGTCGCACCGGCCGGTGAAGAACTGCCGCTCATCGACGACGCGCTTCTCGCGCAGCATCGCGCCGCACTCGGCGAGGACCGCTTTCACGACATCGTCGCCACCTTCCGCCAGGCCGCATCCGAACTCGTCGACGCCATCGAAGCCGCATCCCTCGCCGGCAACCACGACATCGTCCGCCTCGATGCGCACCGGCTCGCCGGCGCCGCGGGATCCATGGGCTGCTACAAGCTCGCCGCACTCGCCACGCGCGTCGAACTCGGCAGCGCGGAAGCCGAAAGCCTGCGCTCGCTGCACCGGCAGACCGAGCATGCGCTGCGTGAGATCGAGGCGACTGCCGCGCCATCGTGACATTGTTTCTCGGCGGCGCATTCAGCCTGCACGCACACCGACGCGTCATCCTGGATTCACTCCGGGGATCCACGCGCCAGATGGCCAGGTGAACGCACCAGTTTTGGCAGTCGCGCATGGATTGACTAGACTCTGGCATCCACAAAGGAACCAGGATGAACGAAGACACTCCCATCAATGCGCGCGGTACATGGTGGCGATGGCCGCTGATGCCGCTAGCCAGCGTTCTCGCTGCGGTCATCGGCGCAATCGTCGTCTCCATGATCCAGGAGTTCGTGATCAGCTTCGTGGATGATTACGCGCGCGACGGCTGGTTCCACGTCTGCATCTTCCCGCTCCTGCCCTGCGCGCTCGGCGGTTACCTTCTTGCCGGCGTCGCATTTCGCGTGGCGCCATCCGCGAAGACTGCATCCGGCGTCACGATGACTGCCGTCATGGGTTTCGTGCTGATCGGCTTCACCGCCTTCACCTGGACGGCCGGCGTGCCGGCAAGCGAAGCGCTGCAGGTGACGGTTGCGTCGCTGGCGGCCATTGCCGGTGCGGTCATCGCGATACTTCAGTCCGGCGACGA
>CAZRFE010000022.1:0-33698 GCA_964599565.1 uncultured Gammaproteobacteria bacterium | reverse complement strand
AGAATCCGAGCCCGGCACGACGGGGCATGCGGGTGCGAGCGGCGCAATTCATGCAACGGTAAAGATCGCGGAGAATCTGAGCGCTGAGTTCGTGGACGGCCCGGACTCCACGCTCCCGGAAGCGATCCTGGAGAGAATCAAGCCATCGCTCATGGCAAAGGCACGTGGTGTGCACCTGAAGGCGCCCTCAGACGACGGGATTTACAGGATGGCGATAGATTGGAAAATCGTGTCTGTCAACGGGCAGGACCAGATGAAGTTCGAGTACCGCAATTCGCCACCGTACGCGATTCAGCAACTGGCGCCCGAATTTCCAAGAATGAATTCAACGACGCCGATCAAGATCGTTTTTCTCCTCTCCGTGGAGCCGGACGGGACGGTGAGCAGCGTTAATCGTGACGAAGGGTTCTCCGGCAATACCGACTTCTATCACGCGGGCAAACTGGCGCTGAAACGATGGAAGTTTTCTCCTCTCTTCAGGGACGGCATAGCGGTAGCGTCGGAAGTGCAGATGCCATTCACGTTCGGCATTCCGACCGAGCACCCGGATGAATGGCCTTCGTCAGGCAGCGTGAAAGTGACCTTCGGCCTTTCAGGTGACGGTGAGGTTGACTGGCTGGATGTTGATGGCGAGTTACCGGACTGTATCAATTCCGATGAACTTCGGCAGCAACTCATGGAACAAGTAAGTGCGTCGGATGTGGCCCAGCAGGTTCGCGCAGGTAAATCGAGCCTGCGCCGCGGAGCATTCAAGCACCCGCTGGAGTCATGCGAAGGCGCCGACTGAGGTTGCTGTCGTGGGGACACACTTAACCATGTCATGAATTGAAAAGGGCCGCGAAAGCGGCCCTTTTTCTTTGTTGCCCGACCGCACGCGTCATTCCATTGCCACGCCTTCGTTCTCGATGATGATTTCGACGCGCCGGTTGAGCTGGCGTCCGCCGGCGGTGTTGTTGCTCGCGACGGGCGTGGTTTCGCCGCGGCCGGTTGCGACGATGCGGCGGGGGCTGATGCCTTGCGAGACGAGGTATTGCCTGACGGCGTCGGCGCGGCGTTCGGAGAGCTGCATGTTGTAGGCGTCATCGCCGCTGCTGTCGGTGTGGCCTTCGATGCGGACGTCGCGATCCTCGTAGCGCTTGAGGAAGTCGGCGAGCCGGTCGAGGTTGTTGTGTGCGCCGGGCTTGATGACGTATTCGTTGGTTTCGAACAGCACGTCGCCGAGCGTGAGCACCATGCCGCGTTCGGTGGGTTTCGCGTTCAGCGCTTCCATCTGCCGGCGAAGTTCGGCGGCTTCTTCCTGCGATTGCGTGGCGTTCTGTGCGGCAAGCCGCGCTTCCTCGCGCGCCATCTCGGCTTCGCGCGTGCGCGCTTCGAGCCGCGAGCGGTCACGCTCCTCGATCAGGCGTTTGCGATCATCTTCGTACAGCCGCTGTTGCGCCTGGGCCCTGGCGATTTCGACTTTCTGGTGCGCGACGAAGGCGAGATGCTCCACGGGTGCTTCGTCGTCATCTTCCTCGGCGTTTTCCGCGGCGGCGACGGCGCGCTCGGCTTCGCGGATGGCGACGGGCGCGCGGGTTGCAAGCTGCGGATCGGATTGCAGTTCGGTGAGTTCGGCGCGCACGCGCTCGGCGTCGCTCGGGCGATTCTCCGCGGTTGCACAGCCGAAGAGCATCAACGGCACGGCAAGGATGGCGAGAACGCGGCTCACGGATGTTGTTTCAATAGTGTTCATCGCCGGCCTCCTGTACCGCGCTGCATTTCCTCCTGGAGGACGAGGGTGCCGCGGGTGATTTCTTCGTTGACGATGCGTGCGTCTTCCATTTCCGCTCGCGCGAATGCGAGTTCCGCGAGCACGCGCGATTCCTCGGCGAGGTGCTGTGCGGTGAGCATGTTCTCGTTTTCCACGGCGTTGTTGGCGGCGGCGAGCTTGTCGCGCGCTTCGCGCAGTTCGAGCGGTGCGTGTTCGACGGCGCGCGCCTGTTCTGCGTTCGCAATCGCCTGGCGCGCCGCTTCGAGCGAGGCGACGGGCGGAGGTGGTGTGGATGCGCACGCGCCAAGCGAGATGATGGCGCCCGCGGCTGCAATGCGCAGGGCGTTGACCTGTCTTGTCATGGTGATGTCCTCCGATGCGGACTCCGGATGTGATGAATCAACGCCGCTCATTGCAGCACGCGCGGCAGGAGAAGCAAAAGGCGGGACGTTCACTCCCGGAGATTCGTGCAGGGGCTTCTGCCCACGAAAGCATCGCGCGCGCGGACGGCCGCCTTATATAAGAAAGGCCGCGTGCGCGGCCTTTCGATTCATCGCGATGCGGTGCGGCGTCGCGGGGGTGTTTCCTCGACATCGCAGTCGCATTCACCGTCATCGTCGCGCTCAAGTTGCGCGTAGGTGGAGGGAATGCGGTGCCGGTCGCTCGCTTCGCCGAGAAATTCATGCACTTCGCGCGCGGCGCGGCGTCCGGCCCAGGTGAGGCCGGAGAGCGAGCCGAACCAGCGGTTGAGCTCGGTTTCTTCGGCGGGAATGTCGCCGGTCATCTCGAAGATGGCTTCGAGCGTGCCTTGCACGGCGTCTGCGGCGAGGAAGAGATTGAAGTCGGGTGCGCGGTTCGAGTTATTGCTTTCCATGGGTAACCCCTTAGCGTTGTTCTCATGATCAAAGGAGACCGGGCGTCTGAGAACCGCGTAAGGGCAACGGCGGGTTGATTCCCCCGAAGGGTCTTGTATTCACCCACACCCGATCAACAACTCGAAGGTCCAGTGGACGTTGTTGATTCCCTCAACGAGGATTCTCAGGTCCTCACCTCATTCCTGAGGCCGCGACACATTATTTATATGTGCCGGCCGGGGTAATCGGGCGTGGCCTGAAGCGGCGGCGACACGCGGGCAAAAAAAACCCCCGTCCAACGCTGGGCGGGGGCGACTCTCCACTCGCACTAGAGAAAGCGGTTGTTCGTGTCGTATCTCACGCGCGTCCGTGCGCGTCGTGCATCACACCATGCAGCTGGTGGATTCGGGGTTGGTGTAGGCGTTGGCGCGACGCTTCTTCTCTTCCTTCTTGTCCTTCTTCTCGTCCTTGTCCTGTGCCTTTTCATCCTTTTCCTTCGCGAGATCGTTCTCTTCGATCAGCTTCATTCCGGGATCAAGAAAGCTCGCGCAGACGCCGGGCGTGGGGCCGGGCTCGGCTGCGCTCGGCCAGGTTTCCGGCTGCGCATCCTTTTCCATGTTCTTCCCGGTGGACGGCTTCGCGTCGTTCGCAACGGCGGACGACGGGATGGCGTTGCCCGCGATCAGCAGGAAGACGGAGAGAATCATCGTGATCAGTTTCGTGTTCATCGTGTTTTCCTCATTCGTGAAACGAGTGGGGTAGTTGTCCAGGTTCATTTCCGCGGTACGGCGCCATCCGGCAGCACGACCATGTACGCGTCGGTGTTGAGATAGTTCGCGGTGTTCCAGTTCGTGTTGAACATGATCCGCGTGAAATCCCGGTTAACCGCTGCGTGCGTCTCGGAGTAATAGGTCTCGACCTTGTTGTAGCTGTGCGCGATGTTCAGGATGCGCGGGTTCGCGTTGAGCTCGACGGCGAACAACTTGCTCGCATACCAGCCCGGCTGCTTTTCCATGTACGTCGACACCAGCGCCCAGCCAGGCTTCGCGAAGTTCTTCGCGGAGATATGCATGGCGGTGGAGTTGCCATCAACGTAGATCTGGAAGAGGCGCGTGGATTCGCCCGTGGCGAGATCCCACATCTCCACCCAGCCGCTGTCGTAATCGCCCGCGACGATCACGTCGCGGCCGTTCGCGTCGATGCCGATGTCGGAATGCGGGCCGCGTACGGTGAGACCTTTCGCGGAAGCGAAATCGCGCGTGTACGACATCAGTCCGCACGGATTGCGCGCGGTGCCGAGCTGGCTGCGGCTCGCGCAGTTCTCGCCAGCACCGTTCCATGAGGGCACGACATACGCGCCCGACGGACTCATGCTGATGTGATCCGGCGCGTCGATGCCGCCGCCGTCCTTCGCGTAATCGAAGACGCCGGTGATGACGTTCGCGACGAGGTCGTAGGTGATCATGCCGAGCGGCGCGCCGCTGCTCGTCTCGACCATCAGGCCCCAGTAGCGCGCATCCTTCGACGGGCTGCCTTCCCAGTGCGTCCACACCTTCGCGGCACTCGGCCAGACCTGGAGAATGCTGGTCTTGCCGGCGTAGCCGTGAATGCTCTTCACGTTGCGGAAGTCGGCCACGACCTTCTTCTCGTCGGTGGTGACGTTCACGGTGCTGATGGTCATGCCGCCGTGGTTCGGGAACACGTAGACGATGTCCGGGTTCACCGGATGCCACTGCGGTTCCACGCTGCCGCCGCCAAGCGAGAGCTTGCGGATGTACTTCGTCGTCTGCGCGTCATACAGGTGGAAGTAGCCGTCGAGCGAATGCACGAGCACGTAGGAGTCGTCCGCGTTGAACGGCTGGACGCGCGAGTAGAGGTTGCGCGACTGCTGCGCGAGACCTTCCTTCTCGTGATCCGCGACGCGCACGATGCAGGTCTTGTACGCGGGATCGCGGTACGGCACGCCTTTCGCGGGCTTTCCGAGCGTGCTGCTCATGCGGGCGGTGTCCTTGCCTTCGACGAGGCTGAAACCGGACGCATAGAAATCCGCGCACAGGCCGCCCTGCGTCGCGAACTGCCAGGTGTAGTCCGCACCCATGGCATTGCCCGCGACATCCTTGACGGCGGCCGCGATCGTCACGGTGTACGAACCGCCCGCTGCAAGGTTGTCCTTCGGATCGATGACGAGCGTCTCGCCGTTCACCGCGACGTCGATGGCAACCGCGCCGGAGGGGCCGAGCAGTGCGACGGCGGCCGGCGTGACGGAGCCCGCGTCGAGCGTTTCGCTGAACTCGACGGTGATGTCCGCGGATGTGCCGGCGGCCGTGCTGCGATCGACGGGCGTGGTTGCAACGATGGACGGCGATTGCCGGTCATCGTTGTTGTCGTCGTCGTCGTTGCCCGGATCGGACGGTGACGGTGCGGGCGACGGATCAAGCGGCGCACCGGCATCATCGCCGGGTGCGGGCTGCGGTGTTCCGGGTGCGGGATCGGTCACGTTGCCGGTACCGGTATCGGTGCCGGGCGCGGCGCCCTGGCCACCGCCGCCACAGGCAGCCAGCGTGAACGCCGCCGCCAGGATCATGAACTTGATTGCGCTGGACATTTCAGTTCCTCGTTCGGCACGCAGCGCCGGTCGCGCCTTGAGCGCCAGGGGAAATGCCGGAACGCGGATCGGAATGACCGGCGTGTTGTCTCGCCGGGCAACCCCGCTGTCCTGGACACTTCCCGGACCGGTGGCTTTGCGTCCCCGCCTCGCGGCGGGTTTGCCGTTGGTTGATTGGTTCGCCTTGCGGCTGTCTTCCGTGCCTTCAGAAAATTCCCCGCCCAAATGCCGGGCGGGGCGTTCTCACTCGCATGGAGAAAAGTCGTGAACGTTGTGCGTGCTTACTGTTGCGGCACGGCGTTGTCGGGCAGCGACACCATGTACGCATCCGTGTTCCCTACGTTCGCCGTCTGCCAGTTCGAGTTGAACATGACCTTCGTGAAGTCACGGTTCACGGCGGCGTGCGTCTCGGAGAAATACGTCTCCACGGTGTTGTAGCTGTGCGCGATGTTCAGGATGCGCGGTGCGGCCTTCATCTCGACGGCCATCAGCTTCTGCACGTACCAGCCCGGCTTCTTCTCCATGTACGTGGAGATCAGCACCCAGCCCGGCTTTGCGAAGTTGCGCGCGGAGATGTGCATCGCGGTGGAGTTGTTGTTCTCGTAGATCTGCCAGAGCTTCGTGTTCTCGCCCGTGGCGAGATCCCACATCTCGACCCAGCCGCTGTCGTAGTCGCCGGCGACGAGCACGTCGCGGCCGTTCGCATCGAGACCGATGTCGGAGTGCGGACCGCGCACCGCGAGACCTGTCGCGGTCGTGAAGTCGCGCGAGAACGCCATCAGGCCGCACGGCTCGTTCACGGTGCCGAGCTGGGCGCGGCTCGGGCAGTTCACGCCCGCGCCGTTCCATGACGGCACAACGAAGTCGCCCGTCGGGCTCATGCTGATGTGATCGGGACGCGTGATGCCGTTGCCGTCGCGCGCGAAGTCGTACACGCCGGTGACGGTGTCCGTCTCGAGGTCGTAGGAGATCATGCCGAGACCTTTCGAATCGCTCGTCTCGACCTGGAACGCCCAGTAGCGCGCATCCGCGGACGGCGCACCTTCACCCTTGGTGAATGCGCGCGCAGCACCCGGCCAGACGTCCTTGAGACTCGTCATGCCCGGGTGGCCTGCGATCGTGCCGACGTTGCGCAGGTCCGCGACGACCTTCACTTCATCCGTCACCACGTTGTAGGTGCTGATGGTCATGTCGCCGAGGATGTACATCAGCTCGGGGTTCGTCGGGTGCCAGTGCGGCTCGACGCCGACGCCGCTGATCGCGAGCTTGCGCACGTGTGCAAGCGTCTTCACGTCATAGAGGTGCCACTCGCCGCCCTGCGAGAAGACGAGCACGCGCGAGTCATCGGCGTTGAACGGCTGGCGGCGCGAATAGTCGTTGCGCGCGAAGCCGGGCAGGCCTTCACTGTCATGGTCCGTGACGCGCACGACGCAGGCGTCGTAGGCGGGGTCTGCGTACGCTGCACCCTTGGCCGGACGCGCGAGACCGCTGTCGGGCGGCGTCGCGTCCTTGCCCTCGACGAGCGCAAAGCCGTCGGCATAGAAGTTCGCGCAGGCATCCGGCTTCTGGTAGCCGCCGGAGACGACGGGCACGCTTGCGCTGCCCGTGCTGTCGGCGCTGCCGACGGGCGTTGATGCATCAGCGGACGGGATGTCGGCCGGCGCCGCGCCGGACGACGAAACACCGCCGCCACCGCCGCCGCAACCGGAAAGAAGAAGGCCCGAGGAGAAGATTGCCGGAAGAACCAGCTTCGCCAGTTTCGCGTTCCACATGTTGTAGTCACCTGTTCTCTGCTGCGAGTGGAACCGGTCCGCAGGTGTCCTTCGCCGCAAGGCGGCGGGACACGAGATCAGGGTTGTCAGGAGCGCGCTTGTTGCTTACCGGTCCCGAACGATGTCCGGGTTTCCGGGCAACCCCGCTGTCCTGGGCAACGCCCTGGGACCGGTGGCTTTGCGTCCCCGCCTTTCGACGGGTTTGCCTTTAACCGAATGGAACCGTTGTCGATTCCTGTATTCCTCGCCGGTTTTCCGGCGATGGTTGTAACTGCCGCCTGCGCGCGGCCTGCGTGCGGTGACTGAAAAAACAGACACGCGCACGCAGGGCGCCAGGCCTTGCATGGGCAGCAGAGCTTTCGGTGTCGGGAATGTTCGGAACAGGTGAACTGACCGGCAGCAGATCCGGGGCGCAGGGAAGGGGGGATTGCGCGGTTCCGGATCGCTGTCGGGCAGCCCCGCTATCCCGGGATGACTCCCTGGACCGGTGGCTTTGCGTCCCCGCCTTGCGGCGGGTTTGCCCAAAGTGGCTGGTGGGAGATCCGTTTCGTTCGCGGGCAGCCCTGCCCCAGCAACGGACGCGATCCTAGGGATGTCCGCGATGAAGGAACGTGATGCACATCACGTTTTGCGGTGAGCTCGGAAAGAAAAAACCTTAAATAACAATAAGTTACAGGTGAAGCTACTCAGTCCATGAGGAGATATCGACACTTCTGTGCTGCATGCACAGCAACCGGCTGCGCGGATGGGTAGAACGCGTTTTTCCGTTACAATCCCGGCCTGCTTCACGCCCTCGTAGCTCAGCTGGATAGAGCGTCCCCCTCCTAAGGGGAAGGTCGCAGGTTCGACTCCTGCCGGGGGCACCATCTTGCGCGTCAGCGCGCGGCCAGTTCCGCGTTCACGAAATCCTCCCGGACCAGCAGATGATGCAGGTCGCCATCCTCGGCGAAGAAGCGCGCCTGGCGATGGTGCAGGGCGGTGCGCGCTTCGGCCTGCAGCTCGCGGACGACTTCCTGCTGCTGGTTATTGAAAAGTGCGTCGAGGTCATCGACCGGCATGGGAGTGGTGACGAGGGCGGCGATAAGCAATGTGTTCATGGTTTCCTCCATCAAGGATCGGCTTTGCAATGGCGCGCAGGTTAGTCATCGGCGATGACAGCGGCGTGAAGGGGCCGTTGCGTGAATCTGAATGTTTGATGCCGCGGACATGACGGCGGTTTACCGTTCAAACCCGCGTGAATACTGGATTTTTTCCCGGCTGCGGCATTTCTTATTCAGAGCGATTCCGCTAAACTTTTGCGCCTGCGTGACCAGCCACCGGCAGTGCTCTCCCTCATCCCGCGCGGCCAACGGCGGGCGCGCATTTCCGGCCGGCTTGCGGCGCATCTCTGCAATTCACGGCAAATTCATCGGAACGTCGGGAAGAACCGTCGGACATGAACGACTCCTACGAACAGCAACTTCGCTCATCCCTGTTTTCGGGCGGCAACGCCGCGTATCTCGAAGAACTCTACGAACAGTACCTGGAGGATCCGGACAGCCTGGAAGACGGCTGGCGGGATTTCTTCCGCGGTTTCCAGGCGGCGTCGCCGGCGGGTGCGGACATCGCGCATGGCCCGATCATCGCGGAATTCGCACGGCGCGCGCGCGCGCCACGCATGGCCGCTGCAAGCGGCGGCATGAGCACGGCGCTGATCGAGAAGCAGGCCGCTGTCATGCGGCTCATCGAGGCGTACCGCGCGCGCGGCCATCGCCGCGCGCAGCTTGACCCGCTCAAGCTGCAATCGGAGGCGAACGAGCCGGATCTTGACCTTGCCTACCACGGCCTGTCGGAAGCGGATCTCGACACCGAGTTCAGCACCGTCGCGCTCACCGGTCCGGACCGTCGCAAGCTGCGCGACATCCTCGCGCTGCTGAAGCAGACATACGCAGGCTCCATCGGCTTCGAGTACATGCACGTCACGAACAACGACGAGCGCCGCTGGCTGCGGGACACGATCGAAGCGAGCCGCGGGCGGCTGGACGCGACGGCGGACGACCGCCGCTTCGTGCTCGAGCAGCTCACCGCCGCCGAAGGCATGGAGAAATACCTCCATACCCGCTTCGTCGGCCAGAAGCGTTTCTCGCTGGAAGGCGGCGAAAGCCTGATTCCGCTGCTCAACGACGTGATCCAGCAGGGCGGACGCGCGGGCGTGCAGGAGATGGTCGTCGGCATGGCGCATCGCGGCCGGCTGAACGTGCTCATCAACGTGCTCGGCAAGTCGCCGAGCGACATCTTCTCCGAGTTCGAAGGTGTCTATGACCCGAAGGTCACCGACCGTTCCGGCGACGTGAAGTATCACCTCGGGTTTTCTTCCGACATCCGCACGCCGGGCGGCAACATGCATCTCGTGCTCGCGTTCAACCCCTCGCACCTCGAGATCGTGAACCCGGTTGTCGAAGGCTCCGTGCGTGCGCGGCAGGACCGCCGCGCGGACAGCCAGGGCGCGAAGGTCATGCCCGTGCTGATTCATGGCGATGCCGCGTTCGCGGGCCAGGGTGTCGTGCTCGAGACGTTCCAGCTTTCGCAGGCGCGCGGCTTCTACACCGGCGGCACCATTCACATCGTGGTGAACAACCAGGTCGGCTTCACGATCAGCAACCCGGATGACGCGCGTTCGACGACGTACGCGACCGACGTTGCGAAGATGATCGAGGCGCCGATCCTGCACGTGAACGGCGACGATCCGGAAGCCGTGCTCTATACCGCACGCCTTGCGCTCGAATACCGCATGAAGTTCAACAAGGACGTGGTCATCGACCTCGTCTGCTATCGCCGTCACGGCCACAACGAAGCCGACGAGCCGTCGGCGACGCAGCCGGTGATGTACAAGACGATCAAGCAGCACAAGACGACGCGCGAACTGTATGCGGACCAGCTGCGCGATGCGGGCATGATCGACGAGGCTGCGGCGAAGAAGATGGTCGAGGATTATCGCGCCGGGCTGGAAGCGGGACGTTCCGTTGCACCGGCGACGCTCGGCATGATCGGCAACGAATACACGGCCGACTGGACGAAGTTCGACCAGGCAAGGCCCGATGCAAGGGTCGATACCACCATCGGCGCGGAACGCGTGAAGACGCTCGGCGAGGCGATCACCACGCTGCCGGAGGGTTTCACGCTGCACGGGCGCGTGCAGAAGATCATCGATGACCGCAGGAAGATGCTTGCGGGCGAACTGCCGATGGACTGGGGTTTCGCGGAAACGATGGCGTACGCGGCACTGCTCACGGATCGCTTCTCCGTGCGCCTCACCGGCCAGGACGCCGGGCGCGGCACGTTCTTCCATCGCCATGCCGTGCTGCATAACCAGGAAGATGCATCGACGTACATACCGCTCGGCACGCTGACCGACGACAAGACGCGCGTCACGATCGTGGATTCGCTGCTTTCCGAGGAAGCGGTGGTCGGTTTCGAGTACGGCTACAGCACTGCGGATCCGAATGCGCTCGTGATCTGGGAGGCGCAGTTCGGCGACTTCGCGAACGGCGCACAGGTCGTGATCGACCAGTTCCTTGCCGCGGGTGAAGCGAAGTGGGGACGGCTGTGCGGTCTTGCGCTGTTCCTGCCGCATGGCTACGAAGGGCAGGGACCGGAACATTCCTCCGCGCGCCTTGAGCGCTATCTCCAGCTGTGCGCGCAGCACAACATGCAGGTGTGCGTGCCGACGACGCCCGCGCAGATGTTCCACATGCTGCGCCGGCAGATGATGCGTCTCGTGCGCAAGCCGCTCATCGTGATGACGCCGAAGAGCCTGCTGCGCCACAAGCTGTCCGTCTCGCCGCTCGACGATCTCTCGCACGGGCAGTTCCACCACGTCATTCCCGAGATCGACGCGCTGGATGCCGCGAAGGTCGGCACCGTCGTCTTCTGCTCGGGCAAGGTCTACTTCGACCTGCTTGAAGCAAGGCGCGCAGACGAGCGCAGCGATGTCGCCATCGTGCGCATCGAGCAGCTGTATCCCTTCCCCGAGAAGGAATACGAGGAACAGCTGAAGAAGTACGCGAACGCGAACGACATCGTCTGGTGCCAGGAAGAACCGATGAACCAGGGTGCGTGGTACCAGATCCGGCACCGCCTGCAGCAGGGACTGCAGTCGCGCCACGAACTGCGCTACGCAGGCCGCGAGCACGCGGCGTCGACCGCCGCAGGCTATGTGCAGATGCACGTTGCCGAACAGAAGGCGCTGATCGTCGAGGCGCTGGACGGCGGCAAGCGCAACAGGAAAACCGCTAGAAAAACAGGAACGGAGAAGGCATGAGCATCGAAGTCAAGGTTCCGCAACTTCCGGAATCCGTCGCCGACGCGACGCTGGTCAACTGGCACAAGAAGGCGGGTGACCGCGTCGAGCGCGACGAGAACCTCGTCGACATCGAGACGGACAAGGTCGTGCTCGAAGTGCCGGCTCCCGCTTCCGGCATCCTGAAGAGCATCAAGGTCGAAGACGGCACAACCGTCACCGGCGGCGACGTGATCGCGATCCTCGAGGAAGGCGAGGCCGCCGCAGCGTCCGCGCCGAAGGAAGAGAAGAAGGAATCGCCGAAGCAGGCCGCACCTGCCGCCGAAGCCGACGACGAGGAATCGTCCGCCGGCAAGCCGCTGAGTCCGTCCGTGCGCCGTCTTGTCGATGAGCACGAACTCGATCCCGCGAAGATTCGCGGCACCGGTCGCGACGGACGCCTGACCAAGGCGGACGTGCTCGACTACATCGAGAAGGGTGGCGACAAGGGCGCGGCGAAATCCGCACCGGCCGCGAAGCCTGCCGCAGCCCCGGCTGCGCCGCGCGCAACCGGTGCGCGCGAAGAGCGTCGCGTGCCGATGTCGCGCCTGCGCGCGCGCGTCGCCGAGCGCATGATGGAAGCCAACAACGAAACGGCGATGCTCACCTCGTTCAACGAGGTCGACCTCACCGCGGTCATGGAACTGCGCAAGAACTACAAGGATGCGTTCGAGAAGCAGCACGGCGTGAAGCTCGGCTTCATGGGCTTCTTCGTCAAGGCTGCCATCGAGGCGCTGAAGAAGTTCCCGGTCGTGAATGCATCCGTCGAAGGCAGCGACATCATCTACCACGATTACTTCGACATCGGCATCGCCGTTTCCACGCCGAAGGGTCTCGTTGTTCCGGTCGTGCGCGACGCGGACCAGTTGAGCCTTGCCGGCGTCGAGCAGGCGATCGGCGATTACGCGAAGAAGGCGCGCGAAGGCGGTCTTGCGCTCGAAGACATCACCGGCGGCACGTTCACCATCACGAATGGCGGCGTGTTCGGTTCGCTGTTCTCCACGCCGATCCTCAACCGTCCGCAGAGCGCGATCCTCGGCATGCACGCCATCAAGGAACGCGCCGTCGTCGTGAACGGCCAGGTGGTTGCACGCCCGATGATGTACATCGCGCTGACATACGATCACCGCATCGTCGATGGCCGTGAAGCAGTGCTGACGCTGGTCACCATCAAAGAGATGCTTGAGGATCCGGCGCGGTTCCTGATCGGCGTCTGAGCGCGTCCTTTGTCCTGATACGGCGTTGCTGGAATTTTCTGTCGCTTGTCATTACGCAAACGGCGACTCCTCGCGACAGGAAATTCCGCGCCTTGTTTCAGAACAGGATCCACGGCTCAGGACCTGACGCGAGCGCAGGCCCCGGGGCCTTGATGGTCGTCTTAAATTTCAAAGAAGAATCCAGGAGTTGAAATGAGCAAGTCCTACGATGTGATCGTGATCGGCGGCGGCCCGGCCGGCTACCCGGCGGCGATCCGCGCTGCACAGAACGGCCTGAAGGTCGCGTGCATCGATTCATGGAAGAATTTCGACGGTTCGCACAGCTTCGGCGGCACGTGTCTCAACGCCGGCTGCATTCCGTCGAAGGCGATGCTCGAATCCTCCGAGATGTTCCACAAGGCGAACCACGAGCTTGCAGCGCACGGCGTGAAGCTCGGCAAGGTCGAGCTTGATCTTGGCACCATGCAGTCGCGGCGCGCGAACATCGTCAAGCAGCTCACCGGCGGCATCGGCCAGCTCTTCAAGGGCAACGGCATCGACGGCATCAAGGGTCATGGCCGCCTGTTGAAGAACGGCAAGGTCGAAGTCACGGATTTCGACGACCCGAAGAAGAAGGATGTGTATGAAGCGAAGCACGTCATCCTCGCCGCCGGCTCGCAGCCGGTCGAACTGAAGGCGGCGCCGTTCGATGGCGATCGCGTCATCGATTCCTGGAAGGCGCTGGAACTGAACGAGGTGCCGAAGCGTCTGGGTGTGATCGGCGCGGGCGTGATCGGTCTCGAACTTGGTTCCGTGTGGAAGCGTCTCGGTGCGGAAGTCACCATTCTCGAAGCGCAGGAAAACTTCCTGTTCATGGCGGACCAGGAGCTGGCGAAGACCGCCGCGCGCGAGTTCAAGAAGCAGGGTCTGGACATCAAGCTCGGTGCGATGATGACGGGCGCGAAAACCTCGAAGAAGGAAGTCGTTGTCAGCTACAAGGACAAGGACGGCGAGCACGAACTCAAGGTCGACCGGCTCATCGTTGCCGTCGGCCGCCGCCCGTACACGGAGAATCTCATCGAGGAAGGTTCGGGCGTGAAACTCGATGAGCGCGGCTTCATCAAGGTCGACGAGGAATGCCGCACGGACGTGAAGAACGTCTGGGCGATCGGCGACTGCGTGCGCGGCCCGATGCTTGCGCACAAGGCGACGGAGGAAGGCATCGCGGTGGCGGATCACATTGCCGGCAAGACCGCGGAAATGAATTACGAGGTGATTCCGTCGATCATCTACACGCAGCCGGAAATCGCGTGGGTCGGCAGGACGGAAGAGCAGCTCAAGAAGGAGAACGTGCCGTACAAGAGCGGCAAGTTCCCGTTCGGCCCGAACGGCCGCGCGAAGGCGATGGAAGCGGCGACGGGTTTCGTGAAGATGCTGGCGCACAAGGATACGGATGAGATTCTCGGCGTGCATATCGTCGGGCCGATGGCCGGCGAACTCATCGCGGAGCTTGTCGTGGCGATGGAATTCCGCGCGAGCGCAGAAGACATCCAGCGCACGATCCACGCGCACCCGACGCTGAGCGAAGCGATTCACGAGGCGGCGCTCGGCGTGGACAACATGATGATCCACGGTGTGAACAGGAAGTAGCAGTAGAAGGGGAGCGGTCTTTTTCGCCCCTGGCGTTGCTGGAAGCCGCCTCGCCACTGACGAAAAATCCTCGCTCCTGCCTGCTGAACGATGTGATTCGAAGAAGGGACGCCAAGGCGTCCCTTCTTCATTTGGAGTTGCATATGAAAAGGCTTCTGGTTGCATTCCTGCTGGTCTTCGCGCTGCCTGCGAAATCGGCGGTGATATTCATGTATCACCGGTTCGGTGAAGCGGAGTTTCCATCGACCAGCGTCACGCTCGCGCAGTTCGAGGCGCAGCTCGATTTCCTTGAACGCGAAGGCTTCGATGTCTGGCCGCTGCCGAAGCTGGTGACCTCCCTGCAGCAGGGCAAGGCTGTTCCCGACGGGGTTGTCGTCATCACCATCGATGATGCGTACGCGAGCGTCCACGAACATGCATACCCGATGCTGCGCTCGCGCGGCATGCCGTTCACCGTGTTCGTCGCGACCGATCCGATCGATCTTGGACTCTCGGGGTACATGACCTGGGCGCAGTTGCGCGAGCTGCACGAGGCGGGCGCCACGCTCGCGAATCACGGTGCATCGCACGGCTATCTTGTGCAGCGGAAGGAAAACGAGACGGAACAGGAATGGCAGCAACGCGTGCGCGCGGACATTGCGAAAGGACAGTCACGGCTGCAGGAAGAGATCGATACCCGTGTGAATGCGTCACCGCAGCTGTTCGCGTATCCGTTCGGCGAGTACGACGTTGCGATGATGCAGATGCTCGAAGCAATGGGATACGTCGCGTTCGGCCAGCATTCCGGCGCGGCGGGCGTGCATGACGATCTTCGCGCACTGCCGCGCTTTCCGGTCAACGAACGCTACGGGAAACTTCCCGACTTTGCGCTGAAGGCGCGCACGCTGCCTTTCGCGGTGGAGGAGGCTGCTCCCGTCGATCCGCTGGTCGGTGACGGTGAAGCGCCGGTGCTGACACTCGCGTTCGGCGAAAGCGCGGCAGACCTCGACCGTCTCGCCTGCTACTTCGGCAGCGAAGCGCTCGAGATTCGCTGGACGAATCGCGCGGAACGTCGCGCGGAAGTTCGAACGGACAGCGCGCTTCCGCAGGGGCGCAGCCGCTACAACTGCACCGCGCCGCACCGGACGGCTCCCCGCTGGTACTGGTACAGCCATCCGTGGATCAACCCGGGAAGAAAATGAACGGCCGCGTTGCGGCCGTCCATCAAGTCCCCCTGGGGGGAGGGGGAACTCAGCCCTTGGTAGTCGTGCGGGAGCTGCGCACGTTGTTGTAATGGGCGCCGCCGAACCGGGCGACGCCCTGGCTGATCATCGCGCGGGAGGCACTCGGCCCCGTTCAGGCGCGCGTGATGACGATTTCGAGATACTCGCTCGGCACGACCAGCGACCCCGGGCCTGCCTGGTTCATGCTGTCCAGCAGCTCGATGAGGTCGTTTTCCAGCACTTGCGCCTTCTCGAACGACAGGGCGGCGAACGCGGTATGCACTGGCCCGTACCATGTCCGGAATGTCTCAACGAAATGCCGCGCGGAGCGGTAGCGCAGGTTGAACATGCGTCGCGTCGTATCGATGGCGGCTGCGCGTTCGCCGAACAGCGCATGCAGATGATCCTCGGTTCCCCACAGCGATGGCGGGCGCGCGCCGGCCGGCGGCGGCAGGTGGCGGCCCAGAACCTTGAACATCTGGCCGACGAACCCTTCCGGCGTCCAGTTGGCAAGACCGATCCGGCCGCCGGGCCGGCAGACCCGCGCGAGTTCCGCGGCGGCCTGTTCCTGCACGGGCGCGAACATCACGCCGAAGGTCGACAGCACCGCATCGAACGTCGCGTCCTTGAAGGGCAGGGCCTCGGCGTCCGCAATCTGGAACTCCACGTCCAGGTCTTCGGCGTTCGCGCGCTTCGCGCCGCGATCCAGCAGGGACGACACGTAGTCCGTGGAAATGACCTTGCAGCCGCGGCGCGCGGCGGCGAGCGTGGCATTGCCGTTGCCGGCGGCGACATCCAGCACGTTTTCGTCCCAGCGCAGGTCGCAGGCTTCGGCCAGCAGTTCCCCGACAAGCTGCAGGGTCGTGCCGATCACGGCGTAGTCGCCGCTGGCCCACGCGGTGCGCTGGCGAATCTTGAGACCGGAGAGATCGGTCGGCGCATTCATGACGTCAGGTTCCTCATTGATGGCGAAGGACGTAATTGAGCGTTCTGCGCCCTGCACCGTCTTGTCCGCGAGTCGCGCGTACCTGTCCGACCGTCCATATGTTGCCCGGCAGTTGCCCGTGCATCCGGATTAGCTGACTCGCCATCCAGCCGGGCGCTTGCGGCGCGCTTTGCCTCTTGGCGGCATGCATTGGCCGGCACAGAATCGGCGCTTTTACAAAGAGAGGATTTCCATGAGGTTGCGCGACATTGCACCAGCGCTGGCCAGCGCTGCGCTGGAGATGAATGGCGGACATGTGAAGGCGTCCGCCCGCCGCACATCGGGCAATGGCGGCGGCTGATGGACACGATGTCGGAAATCCTGCGTGTCGTGCGCCTTGGCGGCGCCGACTTCTTCAAGGCGCGGTTCACCGCGCCATGGTGTTGCCTGATGCCGCACGCCGATGCCGTGGCGCCGCTGCTTGCACCGGCATCGGGCTGCGGCGCGGTCTTCTACCTGGTCATCGAAGGTGACTGTTACCTTGAACTGCAGGGTCAAAAACCGCAGCGCCTGGTCGCAGGCGATGCCGTCATCCTGCCCCGTGGCGATGCGCATCGTCTTGGCTCCCAGCCCGGCCTGCCGCCGACGCAGAACGTGTCTTTCACGGACATCCTGGCGCGAGGCCCGCGCGAGCTTGAGCTCGGCGGCGGCGGCGCGGAAACGCGTCTTGTCTGCGGTTACCTGGCATGCGATTCGCGACTGTCGTGCTCGTGCAACGGAATGCCCGGAATCGTGAAGGTGAGCGTGCGCGACTCGGGCGCGGGCGCGTGGCTTGAGACATCCGTCGGCTATGCGCTGAGCGAAGCCGGCTTGCGCCGCCCCGGCGGATCAAGCGTGCTGACCAGGCTGGCCGAAGTGCTGTTCATCGAAGTGTTGCGCCTTTACATGCACGAACGCGGCGATGAGCGTCCCGGCCGGCTGGCGGGTTTGGGCGATCGCATTGTCGGTGCAGCCCTGAAGGCGTTGCACGAGCGGCCCGCGCATGCCTGGACGCTGGAAGCGCTGGCGCGCGCGGCGGCCACGTCGCGCTCGGTGCTGGCCGAGCGTTTCCAGCAACTCGTCGGCAGTTCGCCCATGCAGTACCTGGCGCGGCGGCGCATGCAGCTTGCGGCGACGTTGCTGTCACACGGCGATGTCTCGCTGACGCGGGTTGCCGAGGAAGTCGGCTACCAGACCGATACGGCGTTCAACCGGGCGTTTCGCCGGGAGTTCGGGCTGCCTCCCGCCGCCTGGCGACGCGCCCGCGCGAAGCGTGACCGCGCGCCCTGGCAGTTGCTCACGCTGGATGGCGGGGCCACGGATTCGTCGGCGCACATTCTCGCAACCGTTCGGGCGGCGGTGGCGAATGTCGGGCTTCTTGATTACATCGCCGCGGCGTTCCCCGTGGAGATCTGCAGCATCCTGTTGCTGAATGCCGCCGGCACGCACTTCGAGGTGGAGGCTTATTCCGGCTCGATGCCGTTGTCGCTGCCGGGCGATGACTGGCCGATCACGCTTGGTGCGGCCGGACGCGCGGTGCGCGAAGGACAGCCGCAGCTTCTCGCCGATGTCCGCAACGATCCTGACTATGTTGCCGGCAACGAGAAGGTGCGATCGGAATACATTGTCCCGATCCGCTGCGGCGAACGCGTTCTTGGTTGCCTGAACCTGGAAAGCGCGCGGCGCGACTGCTTCACCGACGACAACCAGAAAGTGTTCCGCAATCTCGCCGACCGGATGGCCGGTGCGCTCGATCTTTCCGGGTTCGACCGGCTGGCGGCATGCTGAAGGCGCCGCCGCGCGTCGCGCGGCGGTTCTACGTGACGATGCAGGCGGATCAGCCTTTTGTGTTGCCGACGCGCGGTCGCGGCAGCAGCATTCCGACATCGTTCCGGTAACGCCGGTATCGATCGCCGAACCGCGCGACCATGTCGCGCTCCTCGAAGAAGATGCCGACCAGGATGTAGCCCATCGTCATGATCGCGAACAGCAGGTGCCCGGCGGTCATGGCGGGCGTTGCCCAGAACGCGAGCAGGAAACCGAGGTAGATCGGATGGCGCACGCGCTTGTACAGGAAAGGCGTCATGAATTTCTGCTCGGACGCCGGCAGCGCGAACAGCCGCGCAAACGACTGGCGCAGTCCGAACAGCTCGAAATGACTGATCAGGAACGTGCTGACGAGCACCATCGCCCAGCCCAGCCAGAAGACGCCGACGAGCACGGTGACGCCAATGCCGTTGGTCACGGTCCACACCGGTTCTGGCATCGGACGCCATTGCCAGAAGAGCAGCGCCAGCGCCGCGGTCGACGCGAGCACGTACGTGCTGCGTTCAACCGAATCCGGCACGAGCCGCGTCAACCGGCGTTTGAACGCGGACCGCGCCATGACGCTGTGCTGGATGGCGAAGACGCCAAGCAGCAGGAGATTGACGGCCAGGGTTTCGATCAAGGGCGCGGTCGCACCCGTGTCGATCGACTTCGGCACGACGACATTGCCCACGAAGCCGATGGCGTAAAGGAATGTCGCGAGAAAGAACGCATAGGTCAGGAGACCGTAGCAGGCGGAGAGGAACGCGCTCATTGCTGAACTCCCATGCATGAAGTGAAAAACAGGATCGGAAAGGCGCGTCGCCGCACTACCGCGGCCGATAACGGGGCGAGCGCGCCGAAGGTGACGTTGCCACGCGGCATGACGCGGCGTCTTGCCTCCACGTCGCCCGCTGTTGCCCGACAGTCCTCCCGTGCCGCGTCCGGAATTTCTGCCCCTGCGTCCGGTTCGCAGGCGCGATGGGGCGCGCCTCTTGGCAGCGCGTATTGCCAGGAACACAATCGGAGCGCGGAGCGGCGACCGGGAGAACGGGACAATGTCAACGCAGGCGATGAGGGCGAAGCGGCTTGCGCCCGGCATTCGGCAACGGCATTGGCGGGCGCACTGACATGGACGCGCTGTCGGAAATTCTTCGCGTCGTGCGCCTGGCCGGTGCGTTCTTCATCGAGGGCCGGTTCACGGCGCCCTGGTGCCTGCAGTCACCACGCGCAGACTCCGTTGCATCGCTGCTCGAGCCGCGCGCCGAACGCGTGGTGATCTTTCACCTGATTACCGAAGGCACGTGTTTCGTGGAACTGGACGGCCTGCCGCCGATCCGTCTCGTCGCGGGCGATGTCGCCGTCATTCCGCAAGGCGAAGCACATCGAATGAATTCCGAGCCGGGACTCCCGCCCATCGACGGCATGCCGCTGGAGGATCTGCTGACGAGACGTCCCGCCGAATGGCATTTCGGCGGCGGCGGACAGGCGACGGGCATGGTCTGCGGTTATCTCGCCTGCGATGCGCGGCTTGCGCGGATGCTGTTCGCCGGATTGCCGCCCGTGGTGCGGGTCAACGTGCGGGGATCGGATGCGGGCATGTGGCTTGAGGCCTCCGTCCGCTATGCGCTGACGGAGGCGCACTCGCCGCGGCCCGGTGGCGCGGGCGTGCTGGCAAAGCTTGCGGAGCTTTTGTTCATCGAAGTCCTGCGCATGTACATGAACGGGCGGAGCGCAGGCACCGGATGGCTCGCGGGAATGGGCGATCGCGTTGTGGGTGCGGCGCTCGACAAGCTGCACACGCGTCCCGCTCACGCATGGACACTGGAAGAACTGGCGCGTGCGGCCGGTGCATCGCGATCCGTGCTGGCCGAGCGCTTCCAGCAACTCGTCGGCAGTTCGCCCATGCAGTACCTGACGCAATGGCGCATGGTGATGGCGGCGAACCTGCTTTGCCACAGCAACGCGCCGCTCGCGCGCATCGCGCAGGACGTGGGCTACCAGACCGATACGGCGTTCAGCCGCGCGTTTCGCCGCGAGTTTGGCGCGCCGCCCGCGACCTGGCGGCGGCTGCAGGTCGCGCGCGAACGGGCGCGCTGAACTGGCTGCCGCTCACCTGCCATTCGCGTCGTCGATGATTTCCAGGGGCGGAAGGTCGTCGAGATCGTTGTATTCGATGATGCTGCGAATTTCCCTGACGTAGTCTTCGCCGCGCGCCGAATAGCGCCGAAGTCCCGCCGCCAGTCCTAGCGCGTCGAGCGTTTCACCGTTATCGCGTTGTGCCGCGCGCAGGTCGCGCAGGTCACGGTATGCAGGCCCGACGTTGATGGTGTGCAGGTAATTTGCGACGGCAGCGCGCAGGTCGTCGAAGACGCGCACGAAATGTTTCGCGTGCGCGGCGCGTTTCATTGGCGCGATGCCCGCGTTGCTGTCCCACGTCCACATGCCGAAAAGATTGTTCGCCTCGCGGGTGAAGCGTGACGTTCCCCAGCCGCTTTCATTGGCGGCCTGCGCGAGCACGAGCGGTGCCGGCACGATGTCCACGCGGCGCAGGAGCGTCCTGCGGTTCTCCGGCCGATCAAGATTTCCTGCGACGTTGAAGCGGCTGGCAATGGCGCGCACACGGCTCGCGACGGCGCCGGATTCCGGCAGCCGCGGCCATTGTGCAAATGTCTTGAGCAGGAATTCGCGCTGCTCGATCAGCGCGCGGTTCTCCGCGGCGACCAGTGGTGCGAGAACGCGGAAGAACAGCGCCTTGCGTGCATCGACGCTCAAGGTGTGGAGATCGGCGGGCATGGCGTCAACGGCGACGGGCGGCACGCCTTGCCGCGTTTCGTTGCCCGCTGCTACCGGCGGCCAGCGATAGCCGATGGATTCGAACACCGCTTCGAGTTCCGCGGCTTCGTTCGCGACGATGCGTGCAAGGTCGGGCGTGCGGTCCGTCAGCGATGGTTCGGGCACGAAGCGCAGCAGCGCGAATGCAATCGCCACCGGGAACAGCGCGAGCAGGTACTGCGCGGGCGAGGTGTCCTTCATCATCGCGTTCATGCAGCGCTCCTGCGTCTTGCTTCATGCACACCGGGCAGCGCGCCGATGCGGCCGAGCAGCCGGGCAAGCTGTTCGAGGTCGCGCACTTCGACGGTCAGGTCGATCACCACGCCGGTGTCGGTCAGATGTTTTGCGTTCATCGCAAGGATGCTCACTTTCTGGTCCGCCATGACGCCCGCAATGTCTCGCAGCAGTCCCTGCCGGTCCTGCGCGTCCACGCGGATGTCGAGCGGGTGGAGTTCGCGCGCGTTTCCGCTCCAGTCGACCGCGACGACGCGGTTTGGTTCCCGGCTTTCGAGATGCTGCAGGTGCGCGCAGTCGTGACGGTGCACGGAAACGCCGCGCCCGCGCGTGATGTAGCCGCGAATGCGGTCCGGCGGCACCGGCTGGCAGCAGCGCGCGAAATGCGTCATGACATCGTCGACGCCCGCGATGCTGAGACCGGTGTTGCGCTGGCGGCGGGTGGGTTTTCGCAGCGGCAGCGCCGCGGAACTGCGCAGTCCTGCAATCCTGAGCGCGGCGTTGCCCGCCTGCGCGACGGAGAGGTCGCCGGACCCGAGCGCAATGTGCAGGGCGTCCGCGTCCTTGAGTTTCAGCTGCGCGGCGACGTCGTTCGCCTTGATGTCGTTGATTTCAAGGCGCGCCAGTTCGCGTTCCAGCAACTGCCTGCCGCGCGCAAGGTTTTCCTCGTGCGACTGCTGGCGGAACCAGTAACGGATCTTGTCGCGTGCGCGCGAGCTGCGCGTATAGCCTGCCTGCGGGCTGAGCCAGTCGCGGCTCGGCTCGCCGTGTTTCGCGGTGATGATCTCGACGCGATCGCCTGTCTTCAGCACCTGCGTCAGCGGCACGATGCGTCCGTTGATCTTCGCGCCGCGGCAGCGATGACCGATCTCGGTGTGCACGTGGTAGGCAAAGTCGACCGGCGTTGCGTTTTCCGGCAGATCGATGACCGCGCCGCGCGGCGTCAGCACGTAGATGCGCCGGTCGAACACTTCATCCTGGAAACGTTCGATGAATCCTTCGCCATCGGATTCCAGCAACTGGCGCAGCCATGCAACCTTTTCTTCCAGCGCGATGTCGCGCCCGCCGCCTTCCTTGTAGCGCCAGTGCGCAGCCACGCCGAGTTCGGCATGGTTGTGCATGTCGTGCGTGCGGATCTGGATTTCAACAGGCAGGTTCTCCGGCCCGATGACGGCGGTGTGCAGCGACTGGTAGCTGTTGCCTTTCGGCGTTGCGATGTAGTCGTCGAACTCGCGCGGAACATGCCGCCAGCGTCCGTGCACCAGCCCGAGCGCCGCGTAGCAGTCCTTCACGGATTCAACAAGCACGCGCACTGCGCGCAGATCGTAAAGTTCGTCGAGATCCACGTCCTTGCGCTGCATCTTCTTCCAGATGCTGTAGATGTGTTTCGGTCGGCCTTTCACCTGCGCGACGATGCCATTGCCTTCGAGCAGCGCACGCAGTTCCTCGATCACCGCCGCGATGTAGGCTTCGCGTTCGCGGCGCTTTTCGTTCAGCGCCTGCGCGATCTCGCGATAGGTCTCGGGGTGCGCGTAGCGGAAGGCGAGATCCTCGAGCTCCCATTTCAGTTGCCAGATGCCGAGACGGTTGGCGAGCGGCGCGTAGATTTCGAGCACGCGCCGCGCCGCGCGCTGCTGTTCGTCAACGGATGCGGTCTTCAGTTCGCGCAGGCGGAGCAGTTCGTCCGCGAGTCGCATGACGATGGTGCGGATGTCCTCCACGAGCGCGAGCAGCATCTTGCGGATGTTTTCCGCCTGCACGCCGGGATCGGGGTGAACGCCGTCAAGGTCCGGCTCCTCGCCGGGACGCGGCAGCGCGTTCGCGCCGACGACGAGGTCCACGACCGTTTCGCCGCAGGCGGATGCGATATCGACCGCCGAAAGCGTTCCGTCGGCATGCGCGGGAAGCAGCATCGCGGCCGCGACCATGTCCGCCTGCAGACCGAGCGCCGCGACGATCTCGCCGAGCTGTTCGCCGCGCGCGGTCTGGCTGTGTTTCAGCAGCGCGCGGGCTTGCGCCACGGGCGACGACGGCGATGCGATTTCCTGAGAAAGTTCGTTCATCGTGGAGCGGTTCCGGAACGTGAAGCTGGATGCTGCCGTCCCGTCATTGCGGTTATCATACGCGCTGGCCGGGGGGCCACATTCTGCTGAAAATCCAGGAGAGACTTCGTGCAACGACTCCGCATCATACTGTTTTCCATGGTTTTTTTCCTGCCTTTCGGCGCCCATGCCGAGCGGCTCGATTTCAATATTTCCGATGAGGCGTTCCTGGTGCGCTTCGCCGCCCCCTCGTCGGGTGCGGAAGTGGACTATGGATTGCTGCACCAGGAAGACGACGTCTACATCGGGTCGATCGGCCTGCACGTGGTGGATAACGCGGGCACGCAATCGTCGCCGTTCCAGGTCGGCCTCGGCGGGCGGCTGCAGTACATCGACGCCGATCCCGCCTCCGGCGGCGTGCTTGCGATCGGCGCCTGGGGTCGCTACAGCTTCGCCGATGCGAACCGCTTCGCGATCGCAGGCAGCGCGTATTTCGCGCCGAGCGTGATCGCGTTCGGCGATGTCGATCATTACGTCGAGTACAGCGTGCGCGCGGAATACGAAGTGCTGCGCAATGCGAGCCTCTATCTCGGCTTTCGCAGCATCGAGGCGGATTTCGACATCGCGGATGACGTCGAGCTCGACGAAGGCGTGCACTTCGGCATGCAATTCAGTTTCTGATACTCCTTTTATATATACGGAACGGGGATGAGCTATGGCAGGGCATAGCAAATGGGCGAACATCAAGCACAGGAAGGCGAAGGAAGACGCGCGCCGCGGCAAGGTATTCACGAAGCTGATCCGCGAAATCACCACCGCGGCAAGGCAGGGCGGCGGCGGTGACCCGGACATGAATCCGCGGCTGCGTCTCGCTGTCGACAAGGCGTTCGAGGCCAACATGCCGAAGGACACCGTCGAGCGCGCGATCAAGCGCGGTTCCGGCGAGATGGAAGGCGAGCAGTACGAGGAGATCCGTTACGAAGGTTACGGTGTCGGCGGCGTTGCGGTGATGGTCGACTGCATGACGGACAACCGCAACCGCACGGCCGCGGAAGTGCGCCACGCGTTTTCCAAGCACGGCGGCAATCTCGGTGCGGCAGGTTCGGTTGCGTACCTGTTCAACGAGCTCGGCGTGCTGGGTTACCCGGCGGGAACCGGCGAGGAACGGCTGCTGGAAGCGGCGCTGGAAGCAGGCGCGGAAGATGTCGTTGGCGATGAAGACGGCAGCGTGGAAGTGCTGACGGCACCCGAGGACTACCAGGCCGTGAAGGCCGCGCTCACCGCCGCAGGTTTCGAGCCTGGGCATTCCGAGGTCACGCAGCGTGCATCCACGCTGGTGCGCCTGGACGACATCGAGCAGGCGTCCGCCGTGCTCAAGATGATCGACGTGCTCGAAGATCTCGACGACGTGCAGGACGTGTACACGAACGCGGATTTCCCGGAGGAAGTGCTCGCGTCGCTCTGACGCTGCACGCCCGGATGACGAGAATCCTCGGCATTGATCCCGGTTCGCTGCTGACAGGCTGGGCCGTGATCATGCAGGACGGGCCGCGGCTTGAACGCATTGCAAGCGGCGTCGTTCGTACCGGTGGCGAGGAGTTCACGCAACGCCTGCGGATCATCGCACGCGAGGTTGCCGTCATCGTTGCCGAGCATGCACCCGACGAGGTCGTCGTCGAGCGCGCGTTCGTGCACCGGAACGCGGACAGCGCGCTCAAGCTCGGGCATGCGCGCGCCGCCGCGATCTGCGGAACCTTTGCACGCGAAATTCCCGTTCATGAATATGCGCCGCGCGACGTGAAGCAGGCGGTCGTCGGCACCGGCGCTGCCACCAAGGAACAGGTGCAGCAGATGGTGGGCATGCTTCTCAGGCTGAAGGATCCGCTGCAGGCGGATGAAGCGGACGCGCTCGCCATCGCGCTCACGCATGCGCTGCGCCGCGGCGTGAATGCCAGGCTCGCGGTCGTTGCCGCCGCAGCAGGATCGACGCGCACCCGCAGGGGAAGAGGCAGGCGATGATCGGATTCCTTCGCGGGCGTATCGTGAACAAGCAGCCGCCGGTGCTGCTGCTGGACGTCGGTGGTGTCGGTTACGAAGTGGAAGCGCCGATGTCCACGTTCTACGAGCTGCCGGATGTCGGCAGCGAGATCACGCTGCATACGCATCTTGTCGTGCGCGAGGATGCGCATCTCCTGTTCGCGTTTGCATCGGAACCGGAACGCTGGCTGTTCCGCCAGTTGATCAAGGTCAGCGGCGTCGGTGCGCGCGTCGCGTTGACGATACTTTCCGGTGCGAGCGTAGAGCAGTTTGCGCGTGCGGTGCACGATGGCGATGCGGCATCGCTGACGCGGCTTCCCGGCATCGGCAAGAAGACCGCGGAACGCCTCATCGTCGAAATGCGCGATCGCCTGAAGGATGCAGCAACCGGCGGTGCAGCATTGCCCGGCGGAATCGGTGCGGCGCCGGCATCCGCGACGGATGAAGCCTTCGATGCGCTCGTCGCGCTTGGCTACAAGCCACCGGAAGCGATGCGCATGATCAAGGGCGTGGAGGCGGAAGGTCTCGCCAGCGAAGAAATCATTCGTCGCGCGCTGCAGGCAACGGTAAGAAAATGAAACGTGAAGAAATGACAGGCTGCGAACGAGCCGTTTCCGCCTGCCGCGCCGACAAGGGATGCAGATGACCGAGGAACGCATCATTTCCGCTGCCGCGATGCGCGATGACGAAGCCGTCGACCGCGCCATCCGGCCGAAGCGTCTTGCCGACTACGTCGGCCAGCAGGCGGTGCGCGAGCAGATGTCGATCTTCATCGAGGCCGCGCGCAACCGCGCCGAGGCGCTGGATCATGTGCTGATCTTCGGGCCGCCGGGGCTCGGCAAGACAACGCTTGCGCACATCGTCGCGAACGAACTTGGCGTGAACCTGCGCCAGACGTCCGGGCCTGTGCTTGAGCGCGCGGGCGATCTCGCCGCATTGCTTACGAATCTCGAACCCAACGACGTGCTGTTCGTGGACGAGATTCACCGTCTCAGCCCCATCGTGGAAGAAGTGCTTTATCCCGCGATGGAGGATTACCAGATCGACATCATGATCGGCGAAGGCCCGGGTGCGCGCTCGGTGAAGCTCGACCTGCCGCCGTTCACGCTGGTTGGCGCGACGACGCGCGCCGGACTCCTGACGTCGCCGTTGCGCGATCGCTTCGGCATCGTGCAGCGTCTCGAGTTCTACAACACGGCGGACCTGACGCGCATCGTGAAACGCTCCGCGCAGATACTCGGCCTTCACATGGCGGAGGAAGGCGCGCAGGAGATCGCATCGCGCTCGCGCGGCACACCGCGCATCGCGAACCGGCTGCTGCGCCGGGTGCGCGACTTCGCGGAAGTACGTGCAGACGGCGGCGTTACTGCGCCGGTCGCACGCGAAGCGCTGGATCTTCTTGATGTCGATCGTCACGGTTTCGATGTCATGGACCGCAAGCTGCTGCTCGCGATCATCGAGAAATTCGACGGCGGGCCGGTGGGCGTCGACAGCCTGGCTGCCGCGATCGGCGAGGAGCGCGGCACCATAGAAGATGTGCTGGAGCCTTTCCTCATCCAGCAGGGCTTTCTCAAGCGCACGGCCCGCGGCCGCATGGCAACGCGCAATGCCTACCTGCATTTCGGGCTGCCCGTGCCGAAAGTCGCAGCACCGGGCCGCGATCTGTTCGACGAGGATTCTTGAAGATTTTGTGAAGACTGCAACTTTCCGCAGGGAATGCGGCTCTGATGCAAAGTCGGTCACCGTGAATTCCGGAGTGGTCAGGCAGTATCGGCGCTTATGTCATCCTTGAACTCATCCAGCGGTTTCTTCATCCATCCTGTCCGCGTGTATTACGAGGACACGGATGCCGGCGGCGTTGTCTTCTACGCGAATTACCTGAAGTTCATGGAGCGGGCGCGCACCGAGTGGCTGCGTGCTGCGGGCTTCTCGCAGCAGCAGCTCGCGGCGGACGACGATCTCGTGTTCGCGGTTGTCCGGGTGGCAGTAAACTACCGGAAGCCTGCGCGGCTGGATGACATGCTGGAAGTCGGTGCGCGCGTCACCGAATCGGGACGCAGTTCCATCACCTTCGAGCAGTTCATACGGCGCGACGGGCAGTTGCTCGCCGACGGCGAGGTGCGCGTTGCCTGCCTGAGCGCAGGTGCCTTCAAGCCGCGCTCCATTCCCGACACCCTAAGGAAAGCATTGAAACCATGACCGCGAACGTTTCCTTCATCGAACTGATCGCCAACGCAAGCTTCATCGTGCAGCTTGTCATGCTTGCGCTGCTGCTGGCGTCGGTCGCGTCCTGGGCGGTCATCTTCCAGAAGCGCCGCGCGCTCAACGACGCGCGCCGCGACACGGAAAGCTTCGAGAAGCGTTTCTGGTCCGGTATCGAGTTGTCCGCGCTGTACAAGCAGATCAAGGACGACGAGCGCGCGCAGTCGGGCATGGCAGGCATATTCGTTGCAGGCTTTCGCGAATACCTGCGGCAGGTGAAACAGGGCGAGCAGCAGTCCGAGCGCATCGGCGAAGCCGCGCGGCGCGCGATGCATGTCGCACAGCTGCGAGAGATCGACCGGCTGGAAGGCAGTCTCGCGTTTCTTGCCACCGTCGGTTCGACGAGTCCGTACGTCGGCCTGTTCGGCACGGTGTGGGGCATCATGAATGCGTTCCGCGCGCTCGGTAACGTGCAGCAGGCAACGCTTGCGATGGTCGCACCCGGCATTGCCGAGGCATTGATCGCGACGGCCATGGGCCTGTTCGCGGCGATTCCCGCCGTGATTGCCTACAACCGGTTTGCAGATGGCGTCGAACGCCTGGAGACGCGTTACGACACCTTCCTCGAAGAGTTCGCGGCGATCCTGCAGCGCAACCAGAGGCCGCAGTAATGGCAGCGGTCGGCGGCAGGCGCAGGAAACGGCGGCTGATGGGCGAGATCAATGTCGTGCCGTATATCGATGTGATGCTGGTGCTGCTCATCATCTTCATGGTGACAGCGCCGCTGCTCACGCAGGGCGTGCACGTCGAGCTGCCGAAGGCATCGGCCGAGAACCTGCCGCCGGATGATAGTGAACCGATCGTCGTCACTGTGAACCGCGACGGCGAACTGTTCCTCAACGTCAGCGAAACGCCGAAACAGGCAGTCGAGGCGCCGTACCTGGTCGCGCAGGTGGAAAAGGTATTGCGCAGCCGGCCCGAAACACCGGTGATGGTGAAAGGTGATACCGCCGTGGATTACGGCAGCGTGGTGTACGCCATGACCTTGCTGCAGCAGGCCGGCGCACCCAGCGTGGGGCTGGTGACGGAACCGCCGGGAGATCGCTGACATGGCCGGCGGGGGGAAAATTTCCGCCCTGGGCTGGTCACTCGCGGTGCATGCGGTGATCGCTGCGGGTTTCATCGTGACGGTGCGTTACGCGGTGCCCGTGCAGCCGGCGCAACCGAGCGGTGAAGTGATCGAGGCTGTCGCGATCGATGCCGAAGCCATGCGCGAGCGTGAGCGCGAAAAGGCCGAAGTCGCGCGGCGTGCGGAGGAAGCGCGCCAGGCGGAACTGCGCCGGCAGCGTGAAGCCGCGGAGCGCGCCGCAGCCGAGCAGCAGCGCCGCGAGGAAGAAGCCCGGCAGGCGGAGTTGCGCAAGCAGGAAGCGGCGCGCCGACAGAAGGAAGCCGAAGAAAAACGCGCGGCGGAGGAAGCGCGCCGCAAGGCGGAGGCGGAGCGGCAGCGCAAGGCCGAGGCGGAGCGGCAGCGCAAGGCCGAGGCGGAAGCGAAACGCAAGGCAGAGGCCGAACGCAAGCAACGCGAGGCGGAAGCGGCGGCGCGTGCGCAGCGCGAACAGGAACTGCAGCGCAGCCTTGAGGCGGAAGAACAGCGGCTTGCGGCGATACGCTCCGGCAAGCAGGCGCAATGGATAGGCGCGATCCGCAACAAGGTTGAACGCGTGCTCGTGACGCCGCCTGGTACGAGCGAGAATTTCTACTGCGAAGCCGAGCTGCGGCAGATACCCGGCGGCGAAGTGGTGCAGGTGACGATCGGCAGATGCGACAGTGACCTGCTCGCGCGCGCCATCGAGACGGCGGTGTGGAAAGCGTCGCCGCTGCCACGGCCGGAAGACCCGAGCCTGTTTGAACCCTATGTGACGGTGGTATTCGCACCGGAGGAGAAATAGCAAGATGCGCATATCCGGTTTCAGACTGCTGCTTGCGTCGGCGCTGCTGCTTGCGAGCAATGCCAGCATGGCGGGCATCGTCGTTCACGTGACCAAGGGTCTTGGCGACGCGCAACCCATCGCCATCGTTCCGTTCGCGTATGAAGGCGAAGGACAGCTGCCGCTGGATGTTGCCGGTGTCATCGCCGCCGATCTCGAGCGCAGCGGACGCTTCAAGGCGTTTCCGCGCGAAGACATGCTTGAAAAGCCGGCGGTCGCGAAGGACGTGAACCTGCAGAACTGGCGGATTCTCGGCGTGGATTACGTGGTCGTCGGCAAGGTGATGCGGCGCGAGCGCGGTTACGTCGTGCAGTTCCAGTTGCTTGATGTGTATCGCGGCCAGCAGCTGCTCGGCTACAGCGTACCGATCGCGGGCGAATACCTGCGTCGTGGCGCGCACCAGGTTGCCGACCTGATCTATGAAGAACTGACCGGAACGCCGGGCGCGTTCTCCACGCGCATTGCATTCGTCATGGCGTTGAAGGAAGGCAAGGCGACGCGCTACCAGCTGATGGTTGCGGATGCAGACGGCGAGAACCAGCGCGCGGTGCTGCGTTCATCGAAGCCGATCATGTCGCCGACATGGTCGCCGGATGGCAACCGGCTCGCGTATGTGTCCTTTGAAAACGACACCGCCGAGATCTATGTACAGGAACTCGTGACGGGCAAACGCGAAGCCGTGTCGTCGCGCCCGGGCATCAACGGCGCGCCGTCCTTTTCACCGGACGGCCGTTACCTCGCAATGACGCTGTCATCGGAAGCGGGCAATCCCGACATCTGGATCAAGGAACTGGACGGCGGGAAGCTGCGCAGGATCACATCGAATCCCGCCATCGAGACCGAGCCCGTCTGGACGCCGGACAGCAAGGCGCTGTACTTCACGTCGGATCGCGGCGGTGGTCCGCAGATCTATCGCGCCGAACTGGATGCGCGCAGCGACAAGCCGGAGCGCGTGACCTTCGAGGGCGGTTACAACGCGCGGCCGACACTTTCCCGCGACGGCAAGCTGCTTGGCATGGTGCACCAGGACAGCAAGGGCTTTCATATCGCCGTGCTCGACCTGGAGCGGCGCACGCTGCAGGTGCTCACCGACGGGCGGCAGGATGAATCGCCGAGCTTTGCGCCGAACGGCGCCATGATCATCTACGCGACCACGCACGGTAACCAGGGCGTACTCGCCGCCACGTCGGTGGACGGGCGCGTGCAGCAGCGCCTTGCCGTGCAGGAGGGCGACGTGCGCGAGCCGTCGTGGTCGCCGAATCCGCCCGCGGCGCGCTAGGGCTGCACGCGGAGACGACTTGGATTAGGCTGGAATCCACGGTTCCGGCACGAGACGAACGAACACGCATTCACATTGGAGGACGCGTTCATGAACAAGCTGAAGACACTGGGACTGCTTGCAGCGCTGCTGCTGGCCGCGGGCTGCGCGACGACGGACACGCAGGATGAAGGCGCCGACGATGCCGCGCGCGATCGCGCCGCGGTGGGCGCGGAGGCGGAAGGCGGAGTCGGCACGCCCGAACCCATGGACGTCGATCCGCTCGATGATCCGTCGAATCCGCTGAATGAACGCATCGTGTATTTCGAGTTCGACCGCAGCGACATTCCTTCGCAGCATCTTGCGACGCTGGATGCGCATGCGCGCTACCTGATCGAGAACCCGAACGTGAAGATCCGCCTCGAAGGTCACGCGGACGAACGCGGCAGCCGCGAATACAACATTGGCCTCGGCGATCGCCGTGCACAGGCCGTGCGGCGCATCCTGCTGTTCCAGGGCGTGGCGAACGACCAGGTCACCACGGTCAGCTATGGCGAGGAACGCGCGGCGGTGGAAGGCCACGACGAGCGGGCGTACGCACAGAATCGCCGCGTCGAAATCGTCTACATCCGATGAACGCGCGCAGCATGCTTAAGGCGGGCGTCATCGTGCTGGTGTCCGCAACGCTCGCCGGTTGCGCGGTTCGCGATGATGACCCGTACGCGGTGCGCGTGCGCGACACCGAGCAGCGCGTCGCGAACGTCGAGCGCATCCTCGACAGCGGCAGTCTCGTGCAGATGCTCGGGCGCATCGAGGAACTGCAGAACGAGATACGCGCGCTGCGCGGTGAAATCGAAACGCTGCGCTACGATCTCGATGGCGTGCAGCAGCGGCAGCGCGATGTCTATCTCGATCTCGACCAGCGCCTCCAGGCGCTGGAAAGCGCGACATCGGGGACGGGAACGGCGGCGGCATCGGGCAACGATCGTGACGCCTACCAGGCCGCGTTTGCGCTGCTTCGCGAAGCGCGTTACGAGGAAGCGAAGCAAAGCTTCAAGGCATTTCTCGACAACTATCCGCAAAGCTCGCTGGTGCCGAACGGATGGTACTGGCTTGGCGAAGTGAATTACGTCAACAAGGATTTCAGCACGGCGGTCGGTCAGTTCCGCAAGGTCGTGGACGACTTTCCGCAGTCGAACAAGGCGCCGGACGCCTGGCTGAAACTCGGTTACTGCCACTACGAACTCGGCCAGTGGAACAAGGCTCGTGAAGCCTTGCGCACGGTCGCGCAACGTCATCCCGAGCATCCCGCGGCGGGACTTGCGAACGAACGCCTGGAGCGCATGACGCGCGAAGGGCGCTAGCTTCGGGTGGTATCATGGCGGCACGGAATTTTCATCGTGCCACCAGCACGGGTTGATCGTGCCGCCATGACGACAAGCCTCGACGAAGCCAGGATTGCCTCCAATCGCGTGCGGGCCGACGTGCCCGCCGCGCGGCGGCTGCGCATCACGGAGATTTTCCATTCCCTGCAGGGTGAATCGCGCACGGCGGGCGTGCCAACGGTGTTCGTGCGCCTGACAGGTTGTCCGCTGCGCTGCACGTACTGCGATACGGCGTATGCCTTTCATGGCGGACACTGGCAGTCCTTCGATGACATTCTCGCGGAAGTTGCGCGTCATGATGCCGCGCATGTCTGCGTCACAGGGGGCGAACCGCTCGCGCAGCGCTCCTGTTTCGGGTTGCTCCACGAACTCTGTGACGCGGGCTATGCCGTTTCGCTGGAAACTGGCGGCGCCATGGACGTATCGGCCGTCGATCCGCGCGTGATGAAGGTTGTGGACATCAAGACGCCGGCGTCGGGCGAGGAAGGCCGCAATCGCTGGGAGAATCTCGCGCACCTGTCGGCGCATGATGCCGTGAAGTTCGTGATCTGCAATCGTGCAGACTATGAATGGGCGCGCGGCGTGCTGCGTGACCGTTCGCTGGCGGAGAAATGCGAAGTGCTGTTTTCGCCGAGTTACGGACAGCAATCGCCGCGCGAGCTTGCGGAATGGATACTTGAAGACCGCCTGCCGGTCCGCTTCCAGGTCCAGCTCCACAAGATCCTGTGGGGCAACGAGCAGGGACGGTGACGCCTGTCCTCGGCGTTCCGCGAATCAATGACGAAATGAAAGACACCCGGACAAGAGCGGTCGTGATGGTCTCGGGCGGACTCGATTCCGCTACCGTGCTCGCGATGGCGCGCGCGGACGGCCGCGAATGCCACGCACTGAGTTTCGATTACGGCCAGCGGCACGCTGCGGAACTTCGTGCCGCGGATCGCATCGCGCGCGTACTGGGCGCCGTGGAGCATCGCACGGTCAGGCTCGATCTTCGTGCAATCGGTGGATCGGCGCTGACGGATGACATCGCGGTTCCCGAGGCGCCGGCGGATGGCATTCCGGTCACCTATGTGCCCGCGCGCAATACGGTCTTTCTTGCTGTTGCACTGGGCTGGGCGGAAGTGCTGGATGCTGATGAGATATACATCGGCGTGAATGCCGTGGATTTCTCCGGTTATCCCGACTGCCGGCCCGAATTCGTCGACGCTTTCCAGCAACTCGCCGACGTCGCGACGAAGCGTGCAACCGAAGGACGGCGGATTCGCATCGTCGCGCCCTTGCTGCACCTGACCAAGGCGGAGATCGTGCAGCGGGGCGTCGAACTCGGCGTCGACTACGCGGAGACGGTGTCCTGCTATGCGGCGGATGACGCGGGCAGGGCGTGCGGACGCTGCGACTCCTGCCGGCTGCGCCAGGCAGGCTTCAGTGCCGCAGGCATACCCGATCCGACCCGCTATCGCTGATGGTGCGGTTTCCTCGCAGGAATCCAATCGGGTATCATGCGCGCCTTCGATTTTCCCGCGCCGGGCCGTTAGCTCAGTGGTAGAGCAGTTGGCTTTTAACCAATTGGTCGAAGGTTCGAATCCTTCACGGCCCACCA
>CAZRFE010000021.1:0-35809 GCA_964599565.1 uncultured Gammaproteobacteria bacterium | reverse complement strand
TCTTCGGCAAGGTCACGAACCTGGCCGACTACGGCTCCTTCGTGGAAATCGAGGAAGGCGTCGAAGGACTGGTGCACGTGTCCGAGATGGACTGGACCAACAAGAACGTCAATCCGGGCAAGGTCGTGCAGATCGGCGACGAAGTCGAAGTCATGGTGCTCGACATCGACGAGGAACGCCGCCGCATCAGCCTCGGCATGAAGCAGTGCGTACCGAATCCGTGGGACGAGTTCGCGAGCTCGCACCAGAAGGGCGACCGCATCTCCGGCAAGATCAAGTCGATCACCGACTTCGGCATCTTTGTCGGCCTGGATGGCGGCATCGACGGCCTGGTTCACCTCTCCGACATCGCCTGGGACATGCCGGGCGAGGAAGCGGTGCGCAACTACAAGAAGGGCGACGAAGTCGAAGCCGTGGTCCTGTCCGTCGATCCGGAGCGCGAGCGCATTTCGCTTGGCGTGAAGCAGCTCGACCAGGATCCGTTCTCGCTGTACCTCGGCGAGCATCCGAAGGGATCGCTGATCAACGGCAAGGTCCTGGAAGTGGACGCCAAGGGCGCCCGGATTGACCTCGGCAACGGCATCGAGGGTTACCTGCGTGCCTCCGAGCTGTCGCGCGAGCGCGTCGAGGACGCCCGTTCGGCGCTGAACGAGGGCGAGGATATCGAGGCCCGCGTCATTGGCGTGGATCGCAAGAACCGCGTGGTGAACCTGTCCGTCAAGGCCAAGGAAATCCACGAGGAGCGTGAAGCCATTTCCGACTACGCGCGCAGCGAAGACGGCGGCAGCACCACGCTTGGCGATCTGCTCAAGGAACAGATGAAGAAGTAAGACCTGCAGGTCGGACGGCCGTGCCGTGGGTGGCACGGCCGCCCGATTTCTGCTTTACTGTTCCGTAAGTCCCCGTAGGACAAGAAAAAAATCAGGCAGGAACGCTACCGATGACCAAGTCCGAGCTGATCGAAATCCTGTCTCGCAAGCAGAGCCATCTGCCGGCGAAGGACGTGGAACTCGCGGTCAAATCCCTGTTGGAGCAGATGAGCAATGCGCTGGCCGATGGCCGGCGGATCGAGATTCGCGGGTTCGGCAGCTTTTCTCTCCATTTCCGCCCGCCCCGCATGGGGCGAAACCCGAAGACCGGCGACGCCGTGGCGCTCTCCGGGAAATACGTGCCGCACTTCAAGCCGGGCAAGGACCTGCGCGAACGGGTCAACGAGGAGCTGCAGGCTGCGGCCACCATGGAACCGGCGCAACAGCAGGCCAGCAACGACGCCTGACGGCAGATCATGGCCGCAACGCTGCCCGACACTTCGCCATTCCGCCGTCACTGATCCGCCGGAGTTCGCATGCCGCGTATTTTCCTGATCGCACTCATCTTCATCCTCGTGCTTGTGACCGGTGTTGCCTTTACTGCGCTGAATGCCGTGCCCGTCACGCTGGATTATTTTCTCGGCCGGGTTGAAACCACCTTGCCGTGGATCATGCTCGCCGCACTGGCGGGTGGTTTTTTCCTTGGCCTGCTGATCGCCGCCTATGCGTTGTTCACGGCGCGCAACCAGAACCGGCGATTGCGCAAGCAGCTCCGGGCGCTGGAGGTCGAGGTGACCAACCTGCGCAACCTGCCCATACGCAATGCCCATTGATGACCTTGTCCTGCTTGCCGGACTGCTGCTGGTCGCACTGCTCGTCGGCTGGCTGACAGGCCGCTCCACGCGCACCGGCCGGCCCCGCGACGCGCATGGAAACCTCCCGGGCGAGTACTTCCGCGGACTCAACTTCCTGCTCAACGAACAGCCGGACAAGGCGCTGGAAGTGTTCGTGCGCATGGTCGAGGTGGATTCGGAAACGCTGGAAACGCATTTCGCGCTCGGCAGCCTGTTCCGGCGCCGGGGCGAAGTCGATCGAGCGATCCGCATTCACCAGAACCTGATTGCGCGGCCCAGCCTTTCCCGCCGTCATCGTACGCAGGCGCTGTTCGAACTGGGCGAGGACTATCTCAAGGCGGGTCTGCTGGATCGTGCCGAGAACCTGTTTTCGGAACTGGCGCGCGAGAAGCCTCACATGGAGGCCGCGCTCGCCAACCTTCTGCTGATCTTCGAACAGCAGAAGGACTGGGAGAAGGCGATCACGGTCGCGAGACAGCTTGAGACGGCGAGCGGACGCTACCTCAACCGCGAGATTGCCCACTACTACTGCGAGCTCGCCGAGCGCGAACTCGATGAACGCAACTGGCGTGCTGCCAACCGGCACTTGCGACGGGCAAATGCCTTCGATCGTGACGCCATCCGCGTCGCGTTGCTGAATGCGCGGCTGGCCGAAGGCGAGGGCGATGAAAAGCGCGCTGTGCGGCATTACCGGCGCGCGTTGCTCGTGGATCCGTCCAAGGCCGTTCTCATCCTTCCCGCGCTGGTTCGCCTGTTCGCGAAGGCGGGACGTCCTGGCGATCTCGACGAAGTCATACGCCAGACCGTCCAGGAGCGGCCGGATGCCGTCACCCCGATCGCGGTGGCAGCGCTGCGCGATCCCTCGATTTCCGGTCCCTCCGTGGATGAATGCATCGAACGCTACCTGCAATCCGAGTCCGGCTTTCCGGGACTGGACGAACTGCAGCGGCAGATCGAAGACCTGCGGCGCGTCGACGCGCCACTGACGGTGCGTCGTCTTGCACGGGTATTGCTGCAGCAGATGCACGGCGAAGGCTACCGCTACCGTTGCGGCGAATGCGGCTACCACGGCAAGACCCTGTACTGGCAGTGTCCGAGCTGCCGGCAGTGGGACCGTTTCGCACCGGAATTCGACCTCGTCCTCACATCCCAGGACGCACGCAGCCGGCACACCTGATGCTGTGTCGGGAATCCGGCAAATTTCTAGGCAAATAATAACAATCTTTGTCCGAACTCTTGCCGAACGGAAATGTGTTGACTACCTTCGCTGATACCTGCGGTGCTTATCTGCCGCAGGAGTCAAAATGAAGTTTTCAACACCATTGAAAAGACAAAGGAGCGTCAGAAATGAAAACAGGAGTTCTCCGTTCGGTACGCATGGCTTGTGGCTTCCTGCTGCTGGCTTTCTGCATGACCCCGGCCTTTGCAGGACCGGTCAACATCAACACCGCGGACGCAGCGACCATTGCAAAGGAACTCGTCGGCGTTGGTGACAAGACGGCGGCTGCGATCGTTGCCTATCGTGACGAACACGGACCTTTCGACAGCATCGACGACCTCAGGATGGTGAAAGGCGTCGGCGACAAGATCCTGGAGAAGAACAAGGACAACATTCTCCTGTCCGAGTGAGCGTGTACGCCGCGGCCTGTATCCGGGCCGCGGTTCCTTTCCCTGCTTTCGCTGTAATACACTCCTCCACCGATTGAACCTGCATACCTGCGCCTGCAGTAATCGTCAGCCTCATACACGTCACGAAATGTCAGAACAGGGGAGTTCCATGCGCAAACCGATCCGCAAGGCCGTCTTTCCGGTGGCCGGGCTGGGCACACGATTCCTTCCGGCCACGAAGGCGAATCCGAAGGAAATGCTGCCTGTCGTCGACAAGCCGCTGATCCAGTACGCGGCGGAGGAAGCGGTAAGGGCAGGAGCGGAAGTACTCATCTTCATTACGGGGCGTACCAAGCGGTCGATCGCCGACCACTTCGACCGCGCCTACGAACTCGAAACGGAACTCGAACTGCGCAACAAGAAGGACATGCTGGAACTCGTGCAGGGCATCGTTCCCGCGCATGTCAGTTGCGTATACATCCGCCAGGCGGAAGCGCTCGGCCTTGGACACGCGGTGCTCTGCGCGGAGCCGGTCATCGGCGACGATCCCTTTTTCGTGATTCTCGCCGACGATCTCATTACCAACCGGGGACCCAACGTTCTCGAGCAGATGCGGGATGCGTACCTGGCGGATGGTTGCTCGGTGATCGGCGTGCAGGAGATCGCGGCTGAAGACAGCAGCAAGTACGGCGTGGTCCGACCTGCGACGGACATCAACGAGCAACTGGTGCGCATCGACGACATCGTCGAAAAGCCAAAGCCTGCCGACGCGCCCTCGAATCTCGGCGTTGTCGGACGCTACGTGCTGACGCCAAGGATCTTCGAGCTGCTGAAGAAAACACAGAAGGGAAGCGGTGGAGAAATCCAGCTGACGGACGGCATCGCCGCATTGCTGGAGTACGAGTCCGTGTGGGCGTGCCGTTTCGAGGGCAAGCGTTACGATTGCGGCAGCAAGTTCGGCTACCTCGAAGCGACGGTGGAACTCGCGCTGGAACATCCCGAACTTCGCGATGAATTCCGCACGTACCTGCGGCAGCGCAGCGGCTCGCTTTGACGTCAACGCGCGGTTGACCACCCATAGGTGCTTGAGTAGACTACGCGCCTTCCGAAATTCCCCGGTAGCTCAGTTGGTAGAGCGACGGACTGTTAATCCGTTGGTCGCTGGTTCGAGTCCGGCCCGGGGAGCCAGACAAGAAGAAGCCGCCTGAACAGGCGGCTTCCGTTTTTCCAGCCCTTATTTCCGGCCGAGCACTCTCTCGAAACGTTCGACAGCCTTCTCCAGGTTGGCGAGGCTGGTTGCGAAGCTGATGCGAAAGTGTCCCGGCGCGCCGAACGCGGAACCGGGAACTACCGCAACGCCACCTTCGGACAGCAGGTATTCCGCGAGCGCGACGTCGTCGGGCATGCCGAGGTCGTGCATCGCGCGTTCGCAGCCTGGAAAGCTGTAGAACGTTCCATCGGATGGAATGACGTCAAGCCCCCTGATGCGGGTGAATGCGCCATAAACGAAGTCATGACGTTCATGGAAAGCATCGCGCATGCGGCTGACGCAGGACTGGTCGCCGTCGAGCGCGGCAGCGGCTGCCGCCTGCGAGATCGATGCGGGATTCGATGTGCTCTGCGACTGCACCTTCTTCATGGCCTTGATGATGTCCGCGGGGCCTGCGGCATAACCGATGCGCCAGCCCGTCATCGAGTACGCCTTGCTGACGCCGTTCAACACCAGCGTGCGGTCCGTCAGCGCCGGCTCCATCATCACGACATTCGCAAACGGCTCTCCCGTCCAGAGAAACGGTTCGTACATGTCGTCGGTCGCAATCAATACATGGGGATGACGCATGAGTACGTCCGCCAGCGCCTTGAGTTCCGCTCGCGTATAAGCGACGCCGGTCGGATTGCTTGGACTGTTCAGCGTTACAAGCCGCGTGCGCGGCGTGATCGCGGCATCGAGTTGTCCGGGGGTGATCTTGTATCGCGCTTCAATGCCGGCGTTGACGATCACGGGTACGCCGCCAGCGATCTCGACCATCGCCGGATAGGAAACCCAGTAGGGCGCCGGGATGACGACCTCGTCGCCGGGATTGAGGATCGCCTGGCAAAGGTTGAAATAGCTCTGCTTGCCGCCGCAGGAAACCAGTACCTGGTCCGCCTGGTACTCAAGACCATTGTCGCGGTGAAACTTGTCTATAATCGCCTTCTTCAGTCTTGGCGTGCCGTCTACCGCGGTGTATTTCGTCTCGCCGCGATCAATGGCGTCTTTCGCCGCCTGCTTGATGTGTTCCGGCGTATCGAAATCCGGTTCGCCCGCGCCCAGCCCGACAATATCCTTTCCCGCGGCGCGCAATTCGGCGGCCCTTTGCGTCACGGCGAGGGTAGGGGAAGGCTTCAGCTGCCGGACACGGTCGGAGAGCATGTCGGACTCCTGTCGGAACGATGGGTGAGGCCGCGTATCATAAGGAATCCACTGAAGTTTGACCAATGAACAGAATTCAGCAGATCGACAAATTGCGCGTTGTTTCAGGCTACAGGCCGGCGGGTGACCAGCCGAAAGCAATCGCGACACTGATCGATGGACTCGAGGCGGGCCTGGCGAAACAGACGCTGCTCGGCGTGACGGGTTCAGGCAAGACGTTCACGGTCGCGAACGTCATCGAGCACGTGCAGCGCCCGACGCTCGTGCTTGCGCCGAACAAGACGCTGGCCGCACAACTGTACGGCGAGTTCCGCGAGTTCTTCCCGGACAACGCGGTCGAGTATTTCGTTTCCTACTACGACTATTACCAGCCGGAAGCCTACGTACCGTCATCCGATACTTATATAGAGAAGGACGCATCGATCAACGATCACATCGAGCAGATGCGTCTGTCCGCGACGAAGGCGCTGCTCGAGCGCCGTGACGTCATCATCGTTGCCACTGTTTCCGCGATCTACGGCCTCGGCGATCCGGAATCGTACCTTTCCATGGTGCTGCATCTCGTGCGCGGCGATCGCATCAACCAGCGCGACATCCTGCGGCGTCTCGCGGAACTTCAGTACAAGCGCAATGAATACGATCTCGGGCCGGGCACGTATCGCGTCCGTGGCGAAGTGATCGACATCTTCCCGGCCGAGAATGAAACGCACGCAATTCGCGTCGAACTGTTCGACGAGGAAGTGGAACGCATCGCGTTCTTCGATCCGCTGACAGGACAGGTCGAACGCGAAACGCCGCGCGTGACGATCTACCCGACGAGTCATTACGTCACACCACGTGACAAGCTTCTTCGCGCCGTGGATGCGATCAAGGAAGAACTTCGACCGAGGCTCGAGGAACTGCGCGCGGCGGACAAGCTTGTCGAAGCGCAGCGCCTCGAACAGCGTACGCAGTACGACGTGGAAATGATCGTTGAACTGGGTTACTGCTCGGGCATCGAGAATTACTCGCGGCATCTGTCCGGCCGGCAGCCCGGCGAACCGCCGCCGACGCTCTTCGATTACCTGCCGCCGGATGCATTGCTGGTCGTTGACGAATCGCACGTCACCATCCCGCAGCTTGGCGGCATGTACAAGGGTGACCGTTCACGCAAGGAAACGCTGGTCGAATACGGTTTCCGCCTGCCGTCCGCGCTCGACAACCGTCCGCTGCGCTTCGACGAATGGGAACGGCTCGCACCGCAGATGATTTTCGTATCCGCGACGCCTGGACCTTATGAAAAGCAGCATGCAGACCAGGTGGTCGAACAGGTCGTGCGGCCTACGGGACTCGTCGATCCGCCGACGGAAATCCGCCCGGCGCGAACCCAGGTTGACGACCTGCTCTCCGAAGCGAACCGCGTTGTTGCTGCCGGCGAGCGCGTGCTTGTCACGACGCTGACGAAACGCATGGCAGAAGATCTGACCGAGTACCTCGCCGAGCACGGCATCAAGGTGCGCTACCTGCATTCGGACATCGACACCGTCGAGCGCATGGAGATCATTCGTGATCTGCGCCTTGGCGTGTTCGATGTGCTTGTCGGCATCAACCTGCTGCGCGAAGGACTCGATATTCCCGAAGTCTCGCTTGTCGCCATCCTGGATGCGGACAAGGAAGGCTTCCTGCGTTCCGAAGGGTCGCTCATCCAGACCATCGGGCGCGCTGCGCGCAACGTGAACGGCAAGGCGATCCTGTATGCGGAGAAGATGACAGGCTCGATGGAGCGCGCGCTCGCGGAAACGGATCGCCGCCGCCAGAAACAGATCGAATACAACCGTGAACACGGCATCACCCCGCAGGGGATTCGCAAGGCTGTCGCGAACATCATGGAAGGCGCGCGGCCGAATGCGCCGATTCATCGCAAGTCGCTGCAGATGGTCGCGGAGGAGGCGAATTCCTACGTTTCGCTGCCGCGCGAAAAACTGCTGAAGAAGGTGAAGGAACTCGAGCAGCAGATGTACGAGCATGCGCGCAACCTCGAATTCGAGGAGGCAGCCCGCATTCGCGACGAGATCCACAAGCTCAAGGAAGCAGGATTCATCAGTCCCGACCGTGCGGCCGGCTGAGCGGTTCGCGGGAAGCTGTGCGCCGGTTTCATCGGTTGCCACACCCGCACACTTTCGGTATATTCGCCGCCCTCGACAGGCGCGTAGCTCAGTTGGTTAGAGCACCACCTTGACATGGTGGGGGTCGTTGGTTCGAGTCCAATCGCGCCTACCAGACTCGAAACAAGGCACCGCAACGCGGTGCCTTGTTGTTTGTGCAGGGCAACGCCTTGCGTGGGCGGGTCAGATGACCCGGGTGAAACCTGGCCGGTTCGTAGCGGCCACCAAGGAGACAACATGCCGAACATCACGCTCCCGGACGGTTCCGTCCGTTCCTTCGAAGAATCCGTTTCCGTTCACGATGTCGCAGCCAGCATCGGGCCAGGCCTCGCCAAGGCCGCGCTGGCCGGCAAGGTCGACGGCAAGCTGGTCGATACCTCGTACGTCATCGACGGCGACGTCCAGCTTGCAATCGTCACGGACCGCGACGAGGACGGGCTCGACGTCATTCGCCATTCGACCGCGCATCTGCTCGCGCACGCCGTGCAGGAGCTGTACCCCGATGCGCAGGTGACCATCGGTCCTGTGATCGAGAACGGGTTCTTCTACGACTTCGCGCGCGGTGCGTCCTTCACCCCCGACGATCTGGAGAAGATCGAGAAAAAGATGGCGGAGATCGCGAAGCGCGATCTGAAGGTTACCCGCGAAGTCTGGGATCGTGACGAGGCCGCGAAGCATTTCGAAGGAATCGGCGAGAAGTACAAGGCGGAGATCATCCGCGATCTGCCGGAAGGCGAGGAAATTTCCATTTACCGCCAGGGCGAATGGATGGATCTCTGCCGCGGTCCGCACGTGCCGTCGACCGGGCGGCTGAAGGCCTTCAAGCTGATGAAGCTTGCGGGCGCGTACTGGCGCGGCGACTCGAACAACGAGATGCTGCAGCGGATCTACGGCACCGCGTGGGCGAAGAAGGAAGACCTCAAGGACTATCTCCATCGCCTCGAAGAGGCGGAAAAGCGCGACCACCGCCGCTTCGGCAAGATTCTCGATCTCTTTCATACCCAGGAAGAGGCGCCGGGCATGGTGTTCTGGCACGACAACGGCTGGATCATCAACACGGAGATTCGCGACTACATCCGCAAGCGGTTGAGAAAGGCCGGCTACCAGGAAATCTGCACTCCGCAGATCATGGACCGGTCGCTGTGGGAGAAGTCCGGACACTGGGAAAAATTCGGCGATGACATGTTCTACACGCACTCCGAGGAGCGCGAGTACGCGGTCAAGCCGATGAATTGCCCGGGCCATATACAGGTCTACAACCAGAAGCTGCACAGCTATCGCGACCTGCCGTTGCGGCTGGCGGAGTTCGGCTCCTGCCATCGCAACGAACCATCCGGCACGCTGCACGGGCTGATGCGCGTGCGGAACTTCGTGCAGGACGATGCGCACATCTTCTGCACGGAAGAGCAGATCGAATCCGAATCGCTGGCGTTCATTGACCTGCTGTTTTCCGTTTACCAGGACTTCGGTTTCGACGACGTGATCGTCAAGCTTTCCACCCGCCCGGCGAAGCGCGTCGGCTCCGACGAGACCTGGGACAAGGCTGAGAAGGTTCTGGAAGATGTTCTTGTAAAGCGTGGAATCAATTACGAAATTCAGCCTGGCGAAGGTGCGTTCTACGGGCCGAAGTACGAATTCACACTGCGTGATTCCATCGGCCGGTTCTGGCAGCTCGGCACCCTGCAGCTGGATTTCTCCATGCCGCAGCGCCTGGGTGCAACCTATGTGGCCGAGGACGGTTCCAAGCAGGTTCCGGTAATGCTGCACCGCGCGATCCTGGGTTCGCTGGAGCGCTTCATCGGCATCCTGATCGAACATCACGCGGGCAATCTGCCGGCCTGGCTCGCGCCCGTTCAGGCCGTGGTGCTGAATATCACCGACCGGCAGGCTGGCTACGCGGAACGACTTGCAGAATCCTTGCAAAATCAGGGGTTTCGGGCCAGGTGTGACTTGAGAAACGAGAAGATCGGCTTTAAAATCCGCGAGCACACCCTGCAGAAGGTCCCGTACCAGCTTGTGGTCGGCGACCGGGAAATGGAAAACAACACGGTGGCCGTGCGCACGCGCGGCGGTGAAGACCTGGGTTCGATGCCGCTTGAGGCGTTCGCCCGGAAGCTCGCCGCCGAGATCGCGAGCCGCGGCCGCTCTGATTTGGAGGACTGAGTATCGCTACCGAAAAACGCGCGCGGCGCAACGATGAAATTCGTGTGCCGAAGGTACGGGTCATTGGAGACGAGGGAGAACAGATAGGCGTCCTGTCGACACGCGACGCCATCGAGATGGCCGCCGAACGAGGCATGGATCTTGTGGAAGTTTCGCCGAACGCGGAACCGCCCGTCTGCCGCATCATGGATTTCGGCAAGTACCTTTTCGAACAGAAGAAGAAAGCGCAGGTTGCCAAGAAGAAGCAGACCCAGGTGCAGATCAAGGAAGTGAAATTCCGCCCGGGTACTGAAGAAGGCGACTACCAGGTGAAGCTCAGGAATCTCACGCGCTTCCTGGAAGAAGGCGACAAGGCCAAGGTGACATTGCGTTTCCGCGGCCGTGAAATGCTGCACCAGGACCTCGGCCGCAAGCTGCTTGAACGGATCCGCACGGATCTCGACGAGCTGGCGGTCGTTGAACAGTTTCCGAAACTCGAGGGTCGCCAGATGGTGATGATGCTCGGGCCGAAGAAGAAGTAAGACCGTACTTCAACAAAACGGTTATACGAGTTTCGCGCTCCGCCCACCGTATGCGGACCGGAACAAGCAGACAGCAAATGCGGAGAAAGCAATGCCAAAGATGAAATCGAATCGCGGCGCCGCGAAGCGCTTCCGGGCTACGGCCAAGGGCTTCAAACGCGGACAGTCGCACAAGCGCCACATCCTCACGAAGAAATCTTCGAAGCGGAAGCGTCAGCTCGGTGCACCTTCAATGGTCGCCAAGCAGGACGTGAACTCCGTCAAGCAGATGCTTCCCTACGCCTGAGGAGGATGAACCATGGCACGTGTAAAGAGAGGTACGATCGCCCGGGCTCGCCACACCAAGGTGCTGCGCAAGGCCAAGGGTTACTACAACGCGCGACGCAAGGTTTTCCGCGTCGCCAAGCAGGCAGTCATCAAGGCAGGCCAGTACGCCTACCGCGACCGCCGCAACAAGAAGCGGATGTTCCGCCGGCTGTGGATTGCACGCATCAACGCGGGCGCCCGTACGCACGGCATGTCGTACAGCCGTTTCATGAACGGACTGAAGAAGGCCGACATCCAGCTCGACCGCAAGGCGCTGGCTGACATCGCGGTCTTCGACAAGGCAGGTTTTGCCAAGCTTGTTGAAAGAGCCCAGGCCAGCCTGTCGTAAACCCGTTCTGCTCGAGCGTCACAACCGTGACGCGGAAGGGAACGAACCGAAGAGGGGAAAGGCCGCGGTCTTTCCCCTTTTTGTTTTTCGCCGGCCGCTTCGCATGGCTGGATTTCCGGGGAGCCACGAAAAGTGCAAGACCTCGAACAACTCGTAAACGAAGCCAGCCGATCGATAGCCGACAGCGCTGATCTCCGTGCGCTTGACGATCTGCGCGTTCGTTATCTCGGCAAGAAGGGCGTTATCACCGAACAGCTCAAGACGCTCGGAAAGCTTTCTCCCGAGGAACGTCCTGCCGCGGGACAGAGGATCAACGACGCCAAGCAGCGCGTCGGCGAATTGCTCGACGCGCGCCGCACGGCGCTGGAAGAAAAACACCTGGCGAGCGAGCTTGCGTCCGAAACCGTCGACGTCACGCTTCCCGGTCGCGGCGAGACGCCGGGCGGTCTGCATCCGGCAACGCTGATCATGGATCGCATCGGCGAACTTTTTCGCGGCATGGGTTTCGGCATCGAGACGGGGCCTGAGATCGAGGATGAATTCCACAATTTCGATGCGCTGAACTTCAAGCCGGATCATCCGGCCCGCGCGGACATGGACACGTTCTACCTTGAACGCAAGGAGAATGGAAAACCGCTGCTGCTGAGAACGCACACATCGCCCGTACAGATCCGCGCGATGAAGAAGCGCGGCGCGCCGATCCGCATCATTGCGGTCGGACGCACCTACCGTCACGACTATGACGTCACGCACACGCCGATGTTTCACCAGATCGAAGGACTGTTGATCGACAGGGGTGTGAGCATGGCGCACCTGCGCGGCATACTCACGACGTTCCTGCAGAATTTCTTCGAACGTGACGATCTCAGGTTGCGTTTTCGTCCATCGTATTTCCCGTTTGTCGAACCGGGCGCGGAAGTCGACATCTCCTGTCTGTTCTGTGGCGGCGATGGGTGCCGCGTATGCAAGCACACGGGATGGATCGAGATTCTCGGCTGCGGCATGGTTCATCCGAACGTGCTGAAGGCCGTGGACATCGATCCGGAAACATACACCGGCTGGGCATTCGGCATCGGCGTGGAGAGGCTTGGCATGCTTCGTTACGGAATCAACGACATCCGCCTGAACTACGAGAACGACCTGCGCTTCCTGAAGCAGTTTCGATAGGACTCGAAGAAGGATCGGTTTCACGTTGGAACGGCGGTTCCAGTGAATCCTGCCATTTGAAAACGGGATAACAATGAAAGTCAGTTACCAGTGGTTGAAGGATTTTGTCGCGATCGATGATGACGCGCGCACCGTCGCCGACCGGCTCAGCCTGTCGGGGCTGGAAGTCGCGTCCGTCGAAGCCGCGGTTCCCGAACTGCACGGGCTTGTCATCGGCGAAGTGCTGAGCGTGGACAGGCATCCGGATGCGGACAAGCTTTCCATCTGCCAGGTCGCGACGGGCGACAGCGCGCCACACCAGATCGTGTGCGGCGCGCCGAACGTGCGCGCCGGCATGAAGGCGCCGGTCATTCTTCCGGGTGCGCAGCTTCCGGATGGCACGAAAATTCGCAAAGCGAAACTGCGCGGCGTGGAATCGAACGGCATGTTGTGTTCGGCGCGCGAACTTGGCTTGAGCGAGGATCACGTCGGCCTGATGGCTCTGCCTTCGGACGCGCCAACGGGACAGCGCCTCGACCACTATCTCGGCGGCGACGATCGGGTCATCGAAATCGAGATCACGCCGAATCGCGGCGACTGCCTTGGCATGCTCGGCGTCGCGCGCGATATCAGTGCGCTCTACGACGTTGATCTTTCCGCACCGCGTGAAGAGGAAGTTCCCGCAACGATCAGCGACAGCGTCGCTGTGCGACTGGACGCGCCACAGGCTTGTCCGACGTTTCTCGGTCGCGTGATCCGCGGTATCGATCCTGCTGCAAGTACGCCGATATGGATGCGCGAACGCCTGCGTCGCAGCGGTATCAGGCCGCTATCGCCGGTCGTTGATGTCACGCAGTATGTGATGCTCGAACTCGGCCAGCCCATGCATGGTTACGATCTGCGCGAGATCAGGGGCGGCATTGCCGTTCGCCATGCATGCAAAGGCGAGAAACTCGTACTGCTCGATGCATCCGAAGTGACGCTCGACGAAGACATGCTCGTGATCGCCGATCATGAACGCGTACTCGGTGTCGCCGGCATCATGGGCGGCGAGGGCTCCGGCGTCGGAGAGGAAACCAGCGACATCTATCTTGAATGCGCATGGTTCGATCCGGCTGCAATCAATGGCAGGTCGCGCCGCCTCGGCCTGCATACGGACGCGGGCTATCGCTTCGAGCGAGGCGTCGATCCATCCATCCAGCGCCGCGCGATCGAACGCGCCACGCGCCTGCTGGTTGACATCGCCGGCGGAAAGCCCGGACCGGTTGTTGAAACCCGCGACGCGGAACACCACCCCGTGCGTAACGTGATCACATTGCGACGGGCACGCCTCGCAGCCATTCTCGGCATCGAGATTCCGGATTCCGATGTGGAACGCATACTCTCGCGCCTCGAAATGACGCCGGAGAAAACCGGAGACGGCTGGCGAATCCAGGCTCCGGCCCATCGCTTCGACATCGAAATCGAGGAAGACCTGGTCGAGGAAGTCGGGCGAGTCTATGGCTACGACAACATCAAGCCCGCGCAGTATCCAAACACGCAGCCCATGGAAGCCGTGGCGGAACAACAGGTTCCGCTTCGGCATCTTCGCGAGACACTGGTACAGCACGGCTACCAGGAAGTTGTCACCTACAGTTTCGTGCCCGCGAAGCTCCAGCAGTTGCTGACCGGCGACAGCGGCCTGGCGATCGCCAATCCCATAACCTCGGACATGACCCACATGCGCGTCAGCCTGTGGCCGGGGTTGTTGCAGGCGCTAAGGCACAATCTGAACCGGCAGCAGCCACGTGTCCGAATCTTCGAGACCGGTCTCAGGTTTTTTTCCCAAGATAATGAAATAAAACAGGAAAGTTTCGTTTCTGGCCTGATCCATGGCACAGCCTGGCCAGAACAATGGGGAGAGCAATCGCGTGACGCCGATTTCTTCGACCTGAAAGGCGACGTTGAAGCGCTGCTGTCAGCCGGCGGTCAGCGGGGGGAATATCGCTTCGAAACGTCTGATCATGTCGCGCTGCATCCGGGCCAGGCGGCTCGCGTCACGCGCAACGGACAGGATGTCGGTTGGCTGGGTTCACTGCATCCCAGTGTAATCAAGGAGTTGGACCTGCCTGGCGCGGTCTTCGTTTTCGAACTTGCCAGCGGGCCGCTTCAGCAGAGGCAGGTGCCCATCATGCAGGAGATTTCCCGTTTCCCGTCGATTCGCCGTGATCTCGCCGTCGTGGTGGATGAAAGGATTACCGCTGCGGAAGTCGTCGACGCCGGACAGGAAGCGGGTGGAGAAACGCTGCGACACGTCGGTGTGTTTGACATATATCGCGGCGCCGGAATAGATTCCGGTCGAAAAAGTATCGCTTTAAGCTTGATTTTACAGGATTCTTCACGCACTCTTACCGATGAAGACGTTGACGCGGTGGTCAACCGTGTTGCGTCGCGGCTCAGGGAGTCGCTGGGGGCACAGTTGAGAGAGTAGTCATGGCACTCACCAAGGCGGAAATGGCCGAGACCCTTTTCGAGGAGCTTGGCCTGAACAAGCGGGAAGCCAAGGAACTCGTGGATCTCTTTTTCGAAGAAATCCGGCTCGCATTGTCAGATGGACGGCAGATCAAGCTTTCCGGCTTCGGAAATTTCGACCTGCGGGACAAGAACCAGCGGCCGGGCCGTAATCCCAAGACCGGCGAGGAAATCCCGATCACGGCGAGACGGGTCGTGACATTCCGGCCAGGGCAGAAACTGAAGGCGAGGGTGGAGGCATATGCTGGAAGCGGGGAATAACAGCGAACTTCCCGCCATCCCCGGCAAGAAATACTTCACCATCGGGGAAGTGTCGGACCTCTGTGGCGTGAAACCGCACGTTCTGCGTTACTGGGAGCAGGAATTTCCGCAGCTCAAGCCCGTGAAGCGCCGTGGCAACCGCCGCTACTACCAGCGCCACGATGTCATCGTCATCCGCCAGATCCGCAGTCTCCTGTACGACCAGGGCTTCACCATCACCGGCGCCCGGCAGCAGCTTTCCGGCGACACCGCCAAGCAGGACACCGCTCAAAGCCAGCAGATCATCAAGCAGCTGCGCACAGAGCTCGAAGAAGTCCTCCAGCTCCTCAAGAAATAGGGTTCACGTGCCTTCGGGCGCTGCGGTATCATGCGCCTCCCGCGGGCGCGGTTCATGTTTACGGGGCGTAGCGCAGCCTGGTAGCGCACCTGCATGGGGTGCAGGTGGTCGGAGGTTCAAATCCTCTCGCCCCGACCAGTCAGGAAAGGCTCACCAATCGGTGAGCCTTTCCTGTTTTCGGCCTGGTCTGATACGTCCGTGACTACGGGAATCCCCCTAGTTGTGCCGGTTGAATTCCTGTAATTTCGATTCAGCATCAATACGAAAACGAGGCACCCGACCAAACAGTCGGCGAGCCTCCAGCGCCACTGCGGGGGAGCCAGGATTGCAGCACGCCGTTTCAGGAAGAGTACGAATCGTGCGGATTGCCATCTGCCTGTCAGCCTTGCTTGCCATTTCGACGTCATTGGCCGCCACACCCGGCGACGGACTCCGTTTTCATCACTATTCCCAGGACGATGGCCTGGTGCAGAACACGGTCCAGGCGATCGCGCAGGACGATCAAGGCTTTATCTGGCTTGGCAGCGAGGATGGTCTCCATCGTTTCGACGGTTACGAGATGGTCGTCTACCAGTCTCGTCCGGGAGATCCCAACGGTCTGCAAGCTGACGGCGTGCAAAGCCTGCTGGTGGACGGCGCCAACCTGTGGATCGGCACGTATGGCGGCGGTGTTTCCCGGCTGTCCACGCATGACGGGAGTTTCACGCATTTCCGGCACCTTGCCGCGAATCCTGCGAGCCTGCGCAGCGATTTTATCTTCGACCTCGAAAGGAACACCGACGGCCGTATCTGGGTCGTCACGGACAAGGGGCTGGACCTGCTGGACCCGGCAACCGGCACAGTCACCCGTTTTGAAGCCGGCGAGTCGTCGGGACTGACGTCGAACGACATCTGGTCGATCCACGTGGACCGGACCGGAGCTATATGGATCGGTGCAATTGACGGGTTGTTCCTGTTCGATCCCGCGCAGCGGCGATTCACGCTGTTTGCCGCCAACGACCCGCGCTACGACGCGTTTCACGGCCATACCGTAACGGCGATGGCGGAAACGCGCGACGGCGATCTCCTGCTGGCGACGCTTGAAGGCATACACCGCCTCGATTCGGAACGTGTGCTGGTACAGGAACTGGGGCCGGCTGTCTTTGGTCTCCCCGTGGGTGCGAAGCTGCGGATTCATCGCATGCTGGCAACGTCGACGGGCGAGATCTGGGCGGCAACGCGGAACGATGGTGTCTACTGGTGGGATGAAGCCGCGCGGCGTTTCCGCAACTACCGGCATGATCCGGCCGACACCTGGAGCCTGCCGGACGACGTCGTGCTGTCATTGTTCGAGGATCGCACGGGTGTCATCTGGTTCGGCACGAAGACCGGCGGCGTCAGCAAGTTCAATCACGCAACTCGCGCATTCCGGCATTATCGGCACCAGAGGAACCAGCCGAACACGCTGGTGAACCGCGTCGTCTGGTCCGTGAAGGAGGACCGGAACGGCGATCTGTGGATCGCCACCGACGGAGGACTCAGCCGGCTTGACCGGCGGCGCGGCAAGTACACGCATTACGTTCACGACGCCGCCGACGACACATCGCTTTCCTCAACGTACGTTTCCGACGTCATGCAGGATTCCCGTGGCCGGATATGGGCGGCAACAAACAACGGCATCAATCGACTGGATGCGGTGAGTGGAAGATTCACACGCTACGACTTCGGCAAGGACGACGTGCCTCCGTACGTCAATGCGGTCAACTTCCTCTTCGAACACGATGGCTTCATCTGGGCGGGAACGGCCGATGGAATGGTGCGTCTTGATCCAGGCAGCGGCGAATACCTGCGGACGGGTCGCGAAACGGATGGCACGGACGACAGCTCGAAGAACATCTTCACGGCCGTGTCGCATGCATCCGACGGCGGCTGGTGGCTTGGAACCGAGAGCGGATTCGTGCATTTCGATCCGCAGACGCAAAGCTTCAGCCAGCCGCGTCCACTCAGCGAACCGTTGTCGCATCCCTTCGTGTTCGACCTGGTCGAAGCGCATGACGGAACACTGTGGGTCGGCACCGACTACCAGCTGAACCGCGTCGATCCTGACGGACATGTCATGCACGTCGGCACCGAACAGGGCCTGCCGAGCAATACCATCTACAGCATGCAGGAAGACGAGGACGGCCGATTGTGGATTGCCACGAACAACGGGCTCGCCGTCTACGATCCAGCCAGCGGAACCGTACATGTGCACGACGCGACGGACGGCCTGCAAGGCAACGAATTCAACAGCGCGGCGAGCGACCAGAGTCCGGACGGCGAGATGTTCTTCGGCGGCATCAATGGTTTCAATGCGTTTTATCCTGCTGATGTGAGCTACGACACGCAGCCGCCGAAAGTGGCAATAACGAAGTTCTTCAAGTTCAACCGTGAAGTTGCAACGGACGAACCGGTTTCCGCGATGGATTCGCTGGCCCTGACATGGCAGGACACCGTCATCGGCTTCGAGTTCGCGGTATTCGATTACGCGGCGCCTTCGAAGAATCGCTTTCGCTACCGCCTGGAAGGATTCGACGACCAGTGGCTGGAAGCCGTCGGCCACAATCACGTCACCTACACCAATCTTGATCCCGGCGACTACGTGTTGCGCGTGCAGGGCGCCAACAGGCGCGGCGTCTGGTCCGAGAACGAAGCGCGATTGAAGATCGACGTCGCGCCACCACCCTGGCGTACCTGGTGGGCGTATGCGCTTTACGTTCTGGTTGCACTCAGCGCGCTCACGGCGGCATTGCGCTTTCATTTCCTTCGACTCGCGGAAAAGCACCAGCTTGAGAACGAGCAGCACAAGCGGCGCTGGGCGGAAACGCTGCAGCAGTTGACGCAGGCGCTCGCATCTTCGCTCGATGGTCGCGAAGTGGCGGAAGAACTGCTGGAGAACCTCCGCGCGATGGTCGGATTCCGCAAGGCGGTGCTGTTCGTCGAGCAGGGTGTTGACGTTCACGTCGCCGGCGCCAAGGGCATGCGCGACGAACAGGCAAGAAGCCTCGATTCCCTGCCGGCCGCCCATTCACGCTTCTTTGCGGAAGTGCGCCACGGACGCAAGCCAAGAATATTCACGCGCCAGGATATCGATGTACCGGTACTGCAGGACGACATGGCAAGGACCGCGCAGTTCCTTGCCGTCCCTGCCTATTCACGCGCGGATGAATTTGCGTTGCTCGTGATCGGCCGTGACGCACCGCCATTCTCCGAACAGGAACGCGACATCGTATCCGCGTTCCTCACCCAGGCGATGGTCGCGATAGACAATGCACGACTTTTCGCGGAAGTGCAGAACCTTGCGACCACCGATACGCTGACGCAGGTGCACAACCGCCGCTATTTCTTCGAGCTTGCCGAGCTTGAGTTTGCGCGCAGCCGCCGCTATGAGCGCGACGTCGCGCTCATCCTGCTTGATGCGGACAACTTCCGGCAGATCAACGATGGCTTCGGCCGGGAGATCGGTGATCGCGTGCTGAAGATCATCGCCAACTGCTGCCGCAACGGTCTGCGACACTTCGACATAATCGGGCGGTACGGCGGTGAAGACTTCATCATCATGCTTCCCGAGACGCCGATGAACGTCGCCGCCGACGTCGCCGACAGGCTTCGCAAGAGCATTGAAAGCGTGCATGTCGACACGCACAAGGGCGAGGTGGCGGTAACCGTCAGCGTCGGCGTGGCTGTGGCAACCGAAAATACCCCCGATCTTCCCTCGCTCATCAATCGTGCCGACATGGCGCTCTACGAAGCGAAGCGCGCTGGACGCAACAAGGTTGTCGTCGCCGAACGATGATTCGTGCGTGTGATGCACCGGGCAAATCAGCTTCCTTCATTCTCCGTGTTAGCATTCGGATGAAACCTTCCAAATCCGTTGAACATATTCGTGCCAGCGCAGTGCGACGGCACGGAAGGAGAATGAAGATCCGCGATGTGCGGAATAGCCGGAGAAATCCGATTCAACCACGGTCGGGCGGACATCGAGGCCGTTGCGGCGATGATGTCGTGCATGCAGAAGCGCGGACCCGACGGCAGCGGCATGTATGCGCAGGAACGATTCGCGTTCGGTCATCGCCGATTGAAGATCATCGATCTTACCGATCGCGCCGCGCAGCCCATGTACGATCCTGCGCTGGGTCTTTGCATCATCTTCAATGGCTGCATCTACAACCATCGTGAAATCCGCGCCGAACTCGAAGGCAAGGGATATTCCTTCTTCTCCAACGGCGATACCGAAGTCATCCTGAAGGCATACCACGCCTGGGGAGCGGATTGTCTTCACCGCTTCAACGGCATGTTTGCGTTCGTCATTGAAGAACGCGATACCGGCCGTGCGTTCGTTGCGCGCGACCGGCTTGGCATCAAACCGCTTTACTACGCCGACATCGACAACGGCATCCGGTTCAGTTCCAGCCTGCCGGCGATCCTTCAGGCAGGCGGCATCGATACATCGATCGATCCCGTCGCGCTTCATCACTACATGAGCCTGCATTCCATCGTGCCTCCACCGCACACCATCCTGCGCGGCGTGCGAAAGCTTGCGCCCGGAAGCTGGATGATGATTGAAGCGGACGGGAAACGGCGCGAGAGAACATGGTGGTCCCTCGATTTTCCGGTATCGACGGAGTCACGGCCCTTCATGGAATGGCAGGAACTCGTGCTTGAGGCACTGCGCGCGTCCGTCACGCGCCGGCTTGTTGCGGATGTGGATGTCGGTGTGCTGCTTTCCGGCGGACTTGATTCCAGCCTGATAACCGGTCTGCTTGCCGAGGCGGGGCAGCAGGGATTGCAGACATATTCCGTCGGTTTTGAAAGCGTGGGCGATGAGTGCGGCGACGAGTTCGTGTATTCCGACCGCGTTGCCGAACATTTCGGAACGCAGCATCACCAGTTGCTCGTGGACTGCAACGAGATGCTGCCGGCTTTGCCCGATTGCGTGGCAGCAATGTCCGAGCCGATGGTGAGCCACGACGCCATCGGCTTCTACCTGCTGTCGCGCGAGGTTTCGCGGGAGCTGAAGGTCGTGCAGAGCGGGCAGGGTGCGGACGAGGTTTTCGGCGGCTACCACTGGTATCCGCCGTTGATGGAACCCGCGGCAGACGCCGGCACCTATCGTTCGCTGTTCCTTGATCGCGACGATCAGGGAATGGCGAAGGCGATCGAGAAGGAATGGCTGCGAAGCGGCATCAGCAGGGAATTCGTCGATGCGCATTTCGCACAACGTGGCGCGCACCGCGTGATCGACAAGGCGTTGCGCCTGGACACAACCGTCATGCTCGTCGACGATCCGGTCAAGCGCGTGGACAACATGACAATGGCCTGGGGGCTGGAAGCGCGCGTGCCGTTCCTTGACCACGAACTTGTCGAACTTGCAGCGCAAGTTCCTGCGGAATACAAGGTCGGCGGCGGCGGCAAGCACGTGCTCAAGGAAGCGGCGCGCGCAATCCTTCCTGCGGAAGTGATCGACCGCCCCAAGGGGTATTTCCCGGTTCCCGCACTGAAATACCTGCGCGGCGAGTACCGGGACTTCGTGCATGCGATTCTCGATTCGCCGGCAGCGCGCAACCGCGGAATATTTCGCCGTGACCATGTCGACGAGCTGCTCGCGAATCCCGGCGACGACCTCACGCCGCTTGGCGGTTCCAGGCTCTGGCAGGTTGCGCTGCTTGAATACTGGCTGCAGATCAACCATCTCTGAGAGATGCAACGGCAACCCGGACGGCTGGCATGACCACCAGAAAGCAGGAATACGGACAGCGTTTCCGGCGGGCGTCCGCGCCGTCGTTGAGCCCGTTCGGCGTGGCCAGCGACAGGGTTGCGGAGGAAGCGCTGCCACGTAACGTTGCGGTTGATTGCGGCTGGGGCAGATTGATCTTCGCGCACACGTTTTCGAGCAGCGAAGACCTTGCGGACACATTGCGCGACGAACAGCCCGGACGGCGCGACATTGCGCTGTACCTGCGCGATCCGCATGTCGTGCTTTCCATCGCGCCGCAGGAGCTGTTTCTTGATCCATCGCATACCTATCGCCTGTGGATGTTCAACTGGCGCGCTCCCCAGGAAAGACAGCATGGCTTTCGAGTAAGGCGGCTGCGTACGCACGAAGACGCGCGCGCCATGAATGAACTGTTCGCGAAACGGCACATGGTCAGCGTCGACGTCGACTTTCTCCAGGCTCATCGTTCCTCGCAGACGCTGACGTACTTCATCGCCGAGTCGGCGGATGGCGAGATCATCGGAACGGTGACGGGCGTCGATCACGTGCACGCGTTCGACGATCCGGAGAACGGCTCCAGCCTCTGGTGTCTTGCCGTCGATCCGCAGGCCTCGCAGCCGGGTGTCGGCCAGGCGCTCGTCACGCAACTGGCCGAACACTATCTCGCGCGCGGACGCGCGTTCATGGACCTGTCCGTCATGCACGACAACCAGCAGGCGATCGCGCTGTACGAAAAGCTCGGCTTCACGCGCGTACCAGTCTTCTGCCTGAAGAAGAAGAACACCATCAACGAGCGTCTTTACACGGGACCGAAGCCGGAAGCATCGCTCAATCCCTATGCGCTCATCATCGTGAACGAAGCGCGCCGCCGCGGCATCGCCGTCGAGGTGGACGATGCCGAACACGGATATTTTTCGTTGTCGTTCGGCGGTCGCACCATCGCCTGCCGGGAATCGCTGTCGGAAATGACGCACGCCGTCGCGATGAGCCGCTGCGACGACAAGCGGGTCACCAGCCGCCTGCTGTCAGCAGCCGGTCTTGCCGTACCGGCGCAGCGTCTTGCGTCATCCCGGGAAGAGAACCGGGACTTCCTGCGTCACTGGAAGGAAATCGTGGTCAAGCCCGTGCGTGGCGAGCAGGGACGCGGCATCAGTGTCGGTGTGACGTCGGAACATGAAATGCGCGATGCCATCGAGCGCGCGCGCCGGCACTGTGACGACGTTCTTCTCGAACAGCATGTTGCGGGAGAGGACGTGCGCATCGTCGTGATCAATCGCAAGGTGGTCGCGGCAGCGATCCGTCGTCCGCCGGAAGTCACGGGGACGGGATCGCATACGATACGCGAGCTCATTGAAAAGCAGAGCCGCCGTCGAGCCGCGGCAACAGGCGGAGAAAGCATGATTCCGCTGGATGCTGAAACCGATCGCTGCGTGAGAAACGAGGGTCATGCGCTCGACGACATCCTGCCGAACGGCGAAACCTTGCGGGTACGCAAGGCGGCGAACCTGCATACCGGCGGCACCATCCACGACGTAACCGACGAGATCAGCGAGACCTGCCGCAAGGCAGCGGTAACCGCCGCCGCCGTGCTCGACATTCCCGTCGTCGGGCTGGACTTCATCATGCCGGCGGTGGATGGCGATGCGTACGTCATCATCGAGGCGAATGAACGTCCCGGACTTGCCAACCATGAACCCCAACCGACGGCGGAGCGGTTCATCGATCTCCTGTTTCCACAGACAGCGCACGTTTCGATCGAGTCATGACGCTTCCTGCGATAGACATGAGCTACGTGCAGCGCGTGCTGCTGGAGCTTCTTGCCATACCGAGTCCGACGGGTTTCACGGACGATGTGGTGCATTACGCGGGCGAAGAACTCCAGGCGCTCGGCGTTCCTTTCGGACTGACGCGACGCGGTGCGATTCGCGCCAACCTGGCAGGGCGCGACGCACATCCGGATCGCGCAATTGTTGCGCATCTCGACACCATCGGCTGCATGGTGAAGCGACTGAAGGAAAACGGGCGCATCGTCGTGGTGCCGATCGGTACATGGTCGAGCCGTTTCGCGGAAGGCGCACGCGTCACGATATTCACGCATGCGCGACGATTCCGCGGAACCATCCTGCCGCTGAAGGCATCCGGCCATACATATGGCGACGAAGTCGATACGCAGCCTGTCTCCTGGCAGCACGTGGAAGTACGCATCGACGAACATTGCGAGACGCGCAACGACGTCGAACGCCTCGGCATTCATGTCGGCGATTACGTGGCCGTGGATCCGCAGCCGGAACTGACGGATTCCGGTTACATCAACTCACGTCACCTGGATGACAAGGCGGGCGTCGCGGTCGTGCTTGGCGCCGCACGCGCGGCGATGGCGTCGTCCCGGCAACTGCCGGTCAACACGCATCTGCTGTTTACCTTGAGCGAGGAAGTCGGTTCGGGTGCGTCACATGTGCTTCACGGCGATGCGGCGGAGATGGTCACCATCGATACGGCGACGATTGCGCCCGGGCAGAACACCTCGGAGCGTGGCGTGACAATTGCGATGCAGGACTCCTCCGGTCCTTTCGATTTCCACCTTTCACGGAAGCTGATCGAGCTGTGCGAACAGCACGACATCTACCACACCCGCGATGTCTTTCGTTATTACCATTCCGACAGTACGTCTGCGATCGAGGCGGGCAACGACATTCGCACCGCACTCGCATGCTTCGGAACCGACGCAACACACGGCTGGGAACGCTGCCATATGCAGACGCTGGAGTCGCTCGGCAACCTGCTTGTTGCATACATGTTCTCGGAACCGACCTTTCACAGGGATCGCGAGGAGCTGGCCCCGCTGGAAGGTTTCCCGCAACAGCAGGAAGGGCTGGAGGAATGAAGGGCAGAGCGGCTGGCGCGGTGAGTCGCGGGAAAGATTCCTATAACGTTCCGCTGAAGGCGAACGCGTAGCTTCCCGATGGATCGGATTGTCCAAGCAGCGCGAGTCCGCGACGCAGCGCATCCGGTGTTTCAGCTACCGGCGTGATGCTTCCGGAAACGTTGTAGGCGCCGTCGGGCCGAAGTTCCAGTTTTCCTGCAACACGAAGCGGCGCGTCGAGTTCGCGGAATGTCGCCGCGATTCCCGCATCCGTCGTCTCGACGTTGCCTTCGTAACTGCCAAGCGCAATACCGGGCAGCAACGCACTTTGCAGGTTCGTCAGCCCGACACGTCCTGCGGCAGCAACAGGCCGGCTGTTCTGCACGTCGAGTTGCTGCAGATCGAGAATGACATCGCCCGTTGCGATATTCGCAGGAAGCAGTTTCGCGCGCGCGAGCTCCGCGAGCGACACGCTGCCGCGGAGACCGGAAATTGCAACATCGCCCGCAAGGGTTGCGCGGATGGATGCAAGCATTCGCTCGCCGCTTGCGCGTTCGAGTGCGACATCCGCGGACGCTGCGAGGCCGAGCAGGGCAAGCGGATGCAGCGTCCATTCCGCTGCACCGAGATCAAGACCGCGGTAGGTCACGCCCGCGAGTCGTCCATTCCACACGGTGCCATCGGCGGCACCGAGCGCCAGTCCGGGTGTTGACGGTACGAACCAGCGGATCGCAAGCGTGGCGGGGAAAAAGACAATCAGCCCGGCAAGGTAGACGCCGATGCCAAGTAGCGCGAGTCTTGCAGCGGGCCGCTTCATGGCGCGATCCGGGCGAGCGTCAGCGTTGCGTTGACGAGGCCCGCACCTTCGGCGCGATCGACGGTCATGTCGGTTGCCGTTATGCCGCTGCGCTTTTCAAGATTGTCGAGCCACAGGATCATGCTGTCGAAATTTGCACCCTCGAGGCGGATGCGAACCGCGCTTTCGCCATCCTGCTGGATGCGCTGAAGCGATTGTGCAAGGCCCGCCGCACGCGCGGACGAATCCGCGAGTGCGAGCAACGAACCCCCGGAGGCTGGCCGCGACGTTGCAGGACCGCGCTCGCGCAGCACGTCGACCGCGCCGCGCATCCAGGCAACAAGTTCACGTTGCGCGTTGACGCGATCTTCAGCATGGACGCGGTATTGGCGAAGCGGCTGTACGACCACAAGGAAAAAGAGGATGACACCGAGCGCAATGGCGCCGACCGTGAGGAACAGCCGTTCGCGCGGTTCAAGCGCATCGAATCGCTGACGCAGGAGGTCGAATCCCTTCATCGCACACCTTTCTCGGCAATCAGCAGGCGGCCTTCCAGTCCATCCTGCGTGCTGTTTGCGGACTGCACCTCAACGGGCTGACCCGCACGCCGCGACAGCGCATCGCGGAGATTCTCAAGCACGGTTGCATCCGGCACCGTCACGCTCATTTCAAAGTAATCGCTGCGGTAGTTGAAACCGTTCAGCCGTGCGTTCGAAACCTCCTGCATGGCATGCGCGATATCGCCGATGTGATCAAGCGCGCCGGTACCTGTATCCGCGCTGCCGAGCGCCTGTTCGAGCTGGAACCGCGGATCGACCATGCGCTGCTCGCCGGGCATGGCCTGCTGGAACAGATCGCGCGTTGCCTGTTCGAGAAATGCCTGTTCACGCTCCAGCCGCCACGCGTCAACGCCGAGCGACGCGAGCGCAAGCGCGAGCCATGCGGCGGCGGCGACCGCGGGCCAGCGCCAGCGGCTGAAGTCCGTGCCGTCATTGCGTACCGGCCGGAACGCGCCTTGCAACAGGCCCGCGCCGGGCAGATGGGCGATGCCGGCCGCCAGTTCGATGAAGGCCTGTTCGTCGTCATCGAGACGCGCGACTTCGCGTTCGCCCAGCGCACCGGGCAACGGCTCGTCGCCGACGACGGTAAGTTGCAGCGTTGATTCACTGTCGCGGTGCGCATGAAGAAACGCTGCATCCGATGCGGATGCGGCAAAGCCGCGCCAGCCATCGCGGCATAACAACCGGTTGCCCGTGATCAGCCAGTGCGTCGATGGCGCATGATCGGGAACGCCGAGATAATCCGGCCACGCCTGGTCGACGCGTATGCCCGTTGCGTTGATTGCCGCGAGACGTGCATCGAGCCAGTCGCGCTCCACGACCATGAAATCGCAGTGCTGATCGTCGCCGCGATGTACGAGTGCGACATGCAGCGCGTCAACGTCGCCGGCGAGACGTTCCTCGAGTGCATAAGGCGCGGCCTGGAGTATCCGGCGGGGATTGTTGCCGGGGACGCGCGCATCCGCCGCGACGATATGTTCGCCGGGCAGCATGACGATGACGCGGCGGTTTGCGGCGAGCGGTGCCGCGGTTTCGAGCGGACCGCGCTGCGGAAACCCGACACGGTTGCCGTTGGCATCGAGCACGAGCCACTGCGCGTCGAGCGCGGCGGCGTCGGTTATCCGGATGATCAGCTTTTCGGCCATGTTCTAGGGTGTTCCGAGACTGCGGCTGAGTACGCGCACGGCGCCGCTGTCCGTATCGCGCTGCAGGACACTGTACATCGTAACCCGCGACGAGCCAATGACGGCGAGCACCTGCAGGCGGAAGTGATTCGACTTTACGTCGAACACATCCTGCGACAGTTCGGTATCTGCACCGACAATCTCCTGCGCATCATCGAGGCTGGCGAACCCGTCCTGCGTGCGCAGTTCGACGATGCGCGCGGCGTCGTCGGCGGTCATCTCGCCGAGCGCGACGAGCAGCTCCGGCGGCGCGGTGTTGATGTTGACCGTCGTTCTGCCGTCCTGCGGCGGCAAGGCTGCGACATAAGGTTCGAGCACGGAAAACTGCTCCGGCGTCATGTTCGCGACCAGGCGCAGTTCGCTCACGCTGCCGAGCGGCCGGTTCGCTGTGCGGTAGGCGGGCGAGTTGCGCAGGTAGATATCATCTTCTGCGCCGTTGAACCCGCGCGGATTGATGTCCGGGTCGATCCAGTCCACCGTCGCGTCCACCACGCGTTCGTCAAGTCCGAGAGACAGGATCAGCGAACGGAAGTTTTCGATCTGCTCGTTCTGCGGCTCGCCGGTCTGCCAGTTGATGAGGTTGTTGATGTTGAACCGGCCCTGCAGATCCATCACCACGCCGGACAACGAACCACCCTCGATCGGGAAGACATCGCCCTGGCGGGCCCAGGGTTCCAGCAGGTGATCCGACTCGCGGTCATCCTGTGCGAGCACGTCGCGCACGAAGTCTTCCACGCCGAGTGCGTTGGCGAGCGCTTCCGCGCCATAGATCTGGTTCGCCGTGCGGCGGATGTCCATGTGCGTCTCCCACATGAGCGTCGCGGCGAATATTGTCGCCATCGCCATGATGACCAGCGCAATGATCAGCGCCGCGCCGCGTTCGTGGCGGAGATGACGTCGTGCATTCATGCGTCGGGCAACTCCACGAGACGGCGAATCCGGCCGACGTCTTCGAGCTCTATGACAAATTCGATGGCGACGGGAAGGACGCTCTGCGGCAGAACGCCAGCATCGCCAGGGGACTGCAGCTGCATGTCGACCGGCGGCCACTGCTCGTGCCAGTCGCCGTTCTCGTCGAGGAACCGAAAGGCCAGTTCCTCCACGCCATCCAGCACTTCAAGTCGCGCGGGTTCGCTGTCCTGTGCCTGGTCAAGCATGAGCCAGTGCAGGCGAAACAGCTTGTCGTCTTCGCGCTGCCAGGCGACACGTTGCAGGCTTGCGCGCGCAACGCCGGCGGGATTGCGCCAGCCGCCGCGCGTGAATTCGATCGGCAGCAGTTCGTTGACGCCGCCACGCAATGCCGGCACCGGGTCACCCTGGAAGGCTTCGCGGATGTCGCGATTGCGAACCTGGAACAGGTCACGTTCCAGCAGCGTGACCGCGCGGCGGATTTCCTGCAGGCGTGTCTGCGCCGCGTGCGTCGCATCGTACTGCTGCATCACCGCGATCAGCCCGCCGTATGCAAGTCCCGCGAGCACGGCGAAGATTGCAACGGCGACGAGCATTTCCAGCAGCGTGAACCCGCGTGCGCTGCTCATTCGTGCACCCCGGGATCGACCTGCGGTTGCGTGAGCTGGAACGACGAGAGCGTGACGATCGAACCGTCATCGCCATCGCGACTTACGCGCACCACGACATTGCGCAGCGACGGCACGGCGGCTTCGTTGATCTCCACCGTCCATGTCCAGCGTTCGCCGGCAAGCATTTCCTCGCCGTGTCTCGTGCCGGTGTTCAGCGTCTGTGGCGTGATGCGGATTTCCGTCAGGACATTCTGCGCAACCCAGCCCGCATACGTGCGGTCGCGGAGATCCGCGGCGGAGCGCGTCGACTCCGCGCTCTTGCCGATGAGCGCCGCAAGGCCGACGCCGACGACGGCAAGCGCGACGAGAATCTCCATCAACGTGAAACCGCGTGCGCGTTTCATGGCGATTCGCCTTCGATCTGCATGCGTCCAAGAAGATCGCCTTCGACCGTCCATGTTTCGCCATCTTCATCGACGACGGTAAGCGTGAACGGCGTGATCTCGCCGCTCGAAAGAAAAACCAGCTGCGGTGGCTCGGGAACGTCCTCGCCGGCGTCTTCCGGGCCAGTGTCTTCCGCCGATGCCGTTTCGCCGAGCTTGACGTCCTGGCCCTCCAGCACGAGTTCAATCGACAGCGTTTCGGGAATGGGCCGCGGATGGAATATCCGGTCGTCCGTCAGCGGTTGCCACTGGCCGGAGACATCGTCGAAGAGCAGGAAATGAAGCGCCTCCTCGTCGATGCGCAACCCGTACTCACGCCCGGTGAGCAACGCTTCTTCTGCAGCAAGCGTGCCGAGCGCGGCGATACGCCGCGCCTCGGTTTCCGCATCGGCGTCGCGAACCGTGAAACTGATGATGTTGATGGCGGCCGCGGTGAGGATCGCGATGAGCACCATCACGATCAGGATTTCCAGCAGCGTGAATCCGCGCATGCGCGGCATGTGAACGTCCGCGCGAATTACCGGCCGTCCCTGTCGGGATTCCAGTTGCCGATATCCGCGTTCATCTCTTCGCCGCCCGGCTGGCCGTCGGCACCGAAGGAGTAGATGTCGATCTGCCCGTGCTTGCCGGGATTGAGGTAGACATAATCATTGCCCCAGGGATCCTGTGGCAGCGATTTCACGTAACCGCCCGGCGGATAGTTGCGCGGCTCGGGTGCACCCGCCGGTTTCCTGATCAGCGCATCCAGTCCCTGGTCCGTCGTCGGATAGCGGAAGTTGTCGAGGCGGTAACGTTCGAGCGCGGCTTCCAGCGCCTGGATATCGGACTTCGCCTTCACTACGCGCGCCTTGTCGGGTTCGCCCATGAGATTCGGCAGCACGGCGGCGGCGAGAATGCCGATGATGACGATGACCACCATGATTTCGATCAGCGTGAAGCCGGACTGATGTCTGCGATGCATGTCTGTATTGTCCCTCCCGCGATACTGCCGTTGACGTGCCAGGATGGCGCGGGCTTACTGGCGTTACGGAAAGTCCGGATGATACACAAAACAGTCATTCAATGACCTCGGGGCATCAGTGAAGAATTTTCTGCAACTTTCGTCCACGAGGCGCGCATGGCCGCTGTGGCTGCTTGGCGCAGGCGCCGTCGTGCTGTCGGTGATCGGCGGCAGTGCGAGTCCGGCTTTACGGTATGAGCGGTCGGCGATCCTTGCCGGCGAGTGGTGGCGTCTTGTCACGGGACATCTCGTTCACCTTGGACTCGGGCATCTCGCGCTCAACATCGCGGGCCTGGCGCTCATCGGTGTGCTGTTCGCACCGGGCCTGCGCCCGCGGCACTGGCTATTGCTGCTTGCCGGCAGCTGGGCCGTCATCTGCATGGGTTTTCTGCTGCTCGAACCGCAGCTCGCGTGGTACGTGGGTCTTTCCGGGATACTGCATGGGCTGCTGGTCGGCGGTGCGCTGCTTGATCGCGGCCTGGAGAGTCGCATGCGCTGGCTGCTCGTCATCGGCGTGGCGATGAAGCTCGCGTGGGAGCAGTGGGCGGGCGCGTTGCCGTTCACGGCCGAAGCCGCGGGCGGTGCGGTGATCGTCGACGCGCACCTGTATGGCGCAGTTGGGGGGCTGCTGGCCGCAGCGGCGATGCGTTCGCTGGAAAAGCGAACAGCTCCGGTATAATGCCGGCCTTTTCATTCTTATATATGCATCGTCAGGGGGAATTATGTCTTACGCCGTCGTCTTCCCGGGCCAGGGCTCGCAAGCCGTGGGCATGCTCGCGGAACTTGGCGCCGGGCAGGCCGCCATACGCGAGACGTTTCAGCAGGCGTCCGACGCGCTCGGGTATGACCTGTGGAAACTGTCGCAGGAAGGTCCGGAAAGCGAACTGAATGCCACGGAGCGCACACAGCCCGCGCTGCTCGCGGCAGGCGTCGCGGTGTGGCGCGCGTTCTCGTCCGCGTCGGATCATCCTCCGGCATTCATGGCCGGACACAGTCTCGGCGAATACACCGCACTCGTCTGCGCGGGTGCGCTGGATTTCACAGACGCCGTGAAACTCGTCGAGTTCCGCGGTCAGGCCATGCAGCGCGCGGTGCCGGCGGGCACGGGCGCGATGGCAGCGATCCTCGGTCTCGACGACGAGGACGTTCGCGAAGGATGCGCGGAAGCCGCGCAGGGCGAGGTGGTGAGCGCGGTGAATTTCAATTCGCCCGGCCAGGTCGTGATCGCGGGCGCGAAAGCCGCGGTGGATCGCGCCGTCGAGATACTCAAGGCAAAGGGCGCAAAGCGCGCTTTGCCGTTGCTGGTCAGCGTGCCGTCGCACTGCGCGCTGATGAAGCCGGCGGCAGATGAAATGGCGGCGCGGCTTGCATCGGTGACGGTGAAGGCGCCTGTCATTCCTGTCGTGCACAACGTGGACGTCTCGACGCACGAGCAAGCGGATGCGATCCGCAGGGCGCTGGTGGAACAGCTCTACAGCCCGGTGCGCTGGACGGAAACCATCCGTTACATGGCAGGGAAGGGAGTCACCGGCGTCATCGAGTGCGGCCCGGGAAAGGTGCTGGCAGGATTGAATCGTCGCATCGAGAAGTCGATGAACGTCGTCGCCGTGACGGACCCGGCCGGGCTTTCCGAGGCCGTGCAGGCCGCCGGTCAATAATCGGAGGATCAGAACATGCAGCTCGACAATGAACTTGCCGTTGTCACCGGCGCCTCGCGCGGCATCGGTCGCGCCATCGCACTCGCACTCGGAAAGGCCGGTGCGACAATAATCGGCACGGCGACCAGCGACAGCGGCGCGCAGGCGATCACTGCATACTTCAGGGACAACGGCATTCGCGGCGAAGGCCGCGTGCTGAACATCAGCGACAAGGCGAACATCGAAGCCTTTCTCAAGGACGTGTCCGATGCGCACGGCGCGCCGACCATTCTCGTGAACAACGCCGGCATCACGCGCGACAACCTGCTGATGCGCATGAAGGACGAGGAGTGGGAGGATGTGATCAACACGAACCTCTCGTCGATCTTCCACCTGAGCAAGGGCGTGATGCGCGGCATGATGAAGGCGAAGAAGGGACGCATCATCAATATCGCGTCCGTCGTCGGGCTGGTCGGCAACCCCGGCCAGGCGAACTACTGCGCGGCGAAGGCGGGCATCATCGGGTTCACGAAGTCCATGGCGCGCGAGATCGGTTCGCGCGGCATTACCGTCAATGTCGTCGCACCCGGCTTCATCGACACGGACATGACGAAGGATCTGCCGGAAGCGAACCGCGACGCGATGCTTTCGCAGGTGCCGCTCGGACGTCTCGGCCAGCCGGAAGACATCGCGCAGGCGGTGCTGTTCCTGGCCTCGCCGGGAGCGTCCTACATCACCGGCGAGACCATCAACGTGAATGGCGGAATGTATATGCCGTAAGGGGTGTTTTTACCCTGTTTTCAATCACTTGAGCCATTTCAAACGAGCGTTTTCCGCTTGTGTGGCACGCCATCGGGCTTTTCTCTACAATACCGCCCGCAGTGGCACTGGCTCGACTCGATCCATTGCCTCGAAGGCAAACCATTGGAGGACTTGCAAGTCATGAGCAGCGTCGAAGAACGTGTTAAGAAGATCGTCGTGGAACAGCTGGGCGTCAAGGAAGATGAGGTCAAGCCGGAGTCTTCCTTCGTCGACGATCTTGGCGCCGACTCGCTCGACACCGTGGAACTGGTGATGGCTCTCGAAGAGGAATTCGAGTGCGAAATTCCGGATGAAGAAGCGGAAAAGATCACCACCGTCCAGCAGGCTGTCAACTACATCAACGAGCATCTCGGCGACAACTGATTCGATTGCGCAATGGTGAATGCCGTTGCCGCGCGAGTGGCAACGGCGTTTCCATTTCTGAAGCGCGGTCAGAAGCAACCTGAACAGAACAGCGTATTGACCAGAGGTGTCCCTTGTCCAAGCGTCGCGTCGTTGTAACCGGTCTCGGCATCGTTTCGCCTGTCGGCAACTCGGTTGACGAGGCCTGGAAGAACATCACCGCCGGCAAGAGCGGCATCGGGCCGATCACGCATTTTGACCCCGCAAACTTCCCCACGCGCTTCGCCGGTGAGGTGAAGGATTTCAACGTCGAGGATTACATCTCGGCGAAGGAAGCGCGGCGCATGGACCCGTTCATTCATTATGGGCTTGCGGCATCCATCCAGGCCGTCAAGGACGCACGTTTCGAGGTTACGCCGGAGAACGCGCCGCGTATCGGCGTGATGGTCGGCGCAGGCATCGGCGGCCTCTATTCGATCGAGAACACCTCGCTGAACATTGCCGAGAACAACGGTCCGCGGAAGGTGTCGCCGTTCTTCGTCCCCGGCAGCATCATCAACATGATCTCGGGAAATCTTTCGATCATGTACGGACTGAAAGGTCCGAACCTTGCGATCGTCACGGCATGCACGACGGCCACGCACAACATCGGCCATGCCGCGCGCATCATCCAGCACGGCGATGCGGAAATCATGATCGCGGGCGGCGCGGAGTTCGCGACGACGCCGCTCGGCGTCGGCGGCTTCTGCGCAGCGCGTGCGCTTTCCACGCGCAACGACGATCCGCAGCATGCATCTCGCCCCTGGGACAAGGATCGCGATGGCTTCGTGCTGTCGGACGGTGCAGGCGTCGTCGTCATTGAAGAATACGAACACGCAAAGGCACGCGGCGCGAAGATCTATTGCGAACTGATCGGCATGGGCCAGAGCGGCGATGCCTATCACATCACCTCGCCGCCGGAAGACGGCGAAGGCGCGCGCCAGTGCATGGTCACCGCACTTGCCGACGCCGGCATCGAGGCCGGTGACGTCGATTACATCAACGCACACGGCACGTCGACGCAGGTCGGCGACAAGGGCGAGACCATCGCGATCAAGCGCGCGTTCGGCGAACACGCCGGCAAGGTTGCAGTGTCATCGACGAAGTCGATGACGGGACACCTGCTGGGCGCCGCGGGCGGCGTCGAAGCGATCTTCACCGTGCTCGCCATCCGCGACCAGGTCGCGCCGCCGACGATCAACCTCGACAACCCGGATGAAGGCTGCGATCTCGACTACGTGCCGCACAAGGCGCGCAAGATGAAGATCGACATTGCCATGTCGAACTCCTTCGGCTTCGGCGGCACCAACGGCACGCTGGTCTTCCGGAAAATCTGACGGTCGCCGCCGCGCGATCGCGCGGCGGCGGATTCCCCTGGCGATGAGGCGTGACATGGCGATCCGGGAAATTCACGGTGCGCCGGACCTGCTGGCGCTGCATCGGCACGCTCCCTCCCGTTATCCGCACCTGCTGGAAAGTGCAGCGCGCGGCGAACTCGGCAGGCATGACATCCTGTTCGCGTTTCCCGGAGAGTCCCTGACGCTGGATCACGCCGGCGCGCTCGAAGGCCCGCACGCGGCGAACGGCTTTCTCGCCTCCCTGCAGCACTGGCTGGATGTCGAGCATTCGCGCCCATCGCCTGACGCTGCGTTTCTGCCGTTTCACGGTGGCTGGTTCGTGTTTCTCGCCTACGAACTTGCCGCGGAAATCGAACCGAAACTGAAACTCTTTCCGGACCGTCGCTGGCCGGTGGCATGCGCGACGCGTTTCCCCGCGGCCGTCATTCGCGATCACGCCACGAACAGGGCATGGCTCGCAGGCGAAGACGATTCGCTGCTGGACGTCATGCAGGCGGATATCGAAGCCGCGGCGCCGTTGCCGGATCCGCGCCTGCTGCAGTTCGTGGCGCATGAAGACGATCCGCGCCGCTACGAACGCATGGTCGAGCGGGTCGTGCGCTACATCATCGACGGCGATGTCTTCCAGGCGAATATTTCGCGAAACTGGTCCGGCGAGATCGATGCGCACATCCCGCACTGGGAAATCCACGATCACCTGCGCCGCGCAAACCCCGCGCCGTTTGCAGCACTCGTCACGTGGGGAGACCAGGCGATCATCAGTTCATCCCCCGAACGGCTTGTCGAGATTCGTGGCGAGCGTGTACAGACACGGCCGATCGCAGGCACGCGACCGCGTGGCGACGATGTGAAGAAGGATCGCGCGCTGCTCGCGGAACTCATTGCGCATCCCAAGGAGCGCGCCGAGCACATCATGCTCATCGATCTCGAACGCAACGATCTCGGCAGGATTGCGATCCCCGGCAGCGTGGAAGTGAACGAGCTGATGACTCTCGAAAGCTACGCGCACGTGCATCACATCGTGTCCAACGTACGCGCACGCCGCCGTCCGGAGATCGGTGTTGCAGACGTCATCAGCGCCGTGTTCCCCGGCGGCACGATAACCGGGTGCCCGAAAGTGCGTTGCATGGAAATCATTGCGGAGCTGGAGCAGTCCGCGCGTTGCGCGTATACGGGCTCGCTCGGCTACATCAACCGTGACGGCAGCGCGGATCTGAACATTCTCATCCGCACGATCATGCGTGATGGCAAGAATGTTTCCTTTCGCGCGGGCGCGGGCATCGTTGCGGATTCGGATCCCGCGCGTGAGGTCGATGAAACGCGCGCAAAGGCGCGCGGCATGCTGCTCGCACTCACGGGAGGCAAGCAGTGATCCTCGTCGATGGAAGGGAGGCAGACGCGGTTCCGGTCGATGACCGCGGCCTTGCATACGGGGACGGGATGTTCGAAACCCTGTGCGTGCACCGTGGTTGTTTGCCGCTGATGAACTATCACCTGGAGCGATTGTTCACGGGGTTGCACACGCTGGATTTTCCGCAAATTTCACGGCAGGTGCTGATCGACGAACTCGAACACGCCGCTCGCAGGAGCGGTGATGACATCGTGAAGCTGATCGTCACGCGCGGCAGTGGAGGGCGCGGGTATGCTCCGCCCGAGAACACGGAGCCGCGGCGGATCATCGTGACAAGCGCCGCTTCTGCATCGCTTGCCGAATGGCGTCGGGCAGGTGTCGTCCTGCGTCATTGCGCCACGGTGCTCGACGGACCGCAGCGCCTCGCCGGCCTGAAACACCTCAACCGTCTGCCACAGGTGCTGGCCCGCGCGGAATGGCGTGATGCGGAGATTCACGAAGGCCTGATGCGTGATGCGCAGGGCCATGTCACGGAAGGCACGATGAGCAATCTTTTCATCATTGATGGTGCGGGCGTGCTCATGACGCCGCCGATCGGTGCGGGCGGCGTGCGCGGCGTGATGCGCCGCCTGGTCCTTGAACTGGCCACGGCACGCGGTCTCGATTGCCGGGAGGCGTCTCTCGATGACGCGAAGATCGAAACGGCCGGGGAAATATTCATCACCAACAGCATCATCG
>CAZRFE010000020.1:0-35819 GCA_964599565.1 uncultured Gammaproteobacteria bacterium | reverse complement strand
GCCAGCAGATTTACAGTCTGCCCTCGTTGACCGCTTGAGTACCCCTCCGCGGACGCAAGCCGCGAATTTTCACGGATTTTCCGGATATCTGTCAAGGCATGACAGGCATCGGAACCGCAGTTTTCGCGGGTCGCGTAGTGTAGTGAGCTTTTTCTGCGGACACAACGAAAGATTGGAAGCTGTGATGAGGAAAAGCCGCCATGACGGCGGCGAATCCTGGAGCTGGTGACAGGGATCGAACCTGCGACCTACTGATTACAAATCAGCCGCTCTACCAGCTGAGCTACACCAGCAATTTCGACGGGACGCGAATTCTAGGCTCCGCCCGGCGCTGCCGCAATGCCGTCACAGGAAATGGCGCGTTTTTCAGGCAGCGTATCGCCGGAGGCCATCACGCCGACGGATTCCGGCTCGAGCGGATCGCCGGGCTTTTCCATGAAATCCACCCAGTACACTGTTGCATCGCGAAAACGTTCGGCGACACGCGGCGCGTAGCCCAGCCTTCCGATTTCCGCCGCACGCTGGTCCGCGCGCTCCGGGCTGCTGAAAAGACCGAGCGATATGGCGTTGCGCTGGTCCGACGCCGTCACGATGAACAGATCCTGCACATTCTTCGCGCGCAACTCGTCTTCCACCTCCTCTGCGGCCGCGCGATCCGCGAACGGCGGGAGGTAAACCCAGAATCCTGAGCGTATCTGGCCCCCGGACTCGCGCAGGATGGCGTTGATGTCCGCCATTTCCAGCCGGCTGCGCGCGACTTCGGCAACATCCACCTGCTCGAACGGGCCAAGCGTGGCGCATGTCGGCGGCGCGGGATCGCCGCCACTTTCAGGTTCGCCTGCGGCCTGCGCGGGCACGTCGTTGTCCAGGGGTGCGGGCGTCGTTGCCGTCGCAAGCGCCGGCTCGGGCGCGGCCGGGGAGTCGGTTTCGCTCTCTTCCTGTTCACCTACAAGCACGAGTCGCTTGCCGCCGCCTTCCGCCCTCGTCACGGACGGCGCATGGTCTGCGTGCGGTGCGTGCCATGCCCGCCAGGCAAAGAACCCGAGGTTCGCCAGCACGAGAATCATCAGGATGAGGCGCATTCGGACTCCTCGGCCATGGCGCGCATGCCGTCCATCACCAGTCGCGGCCGCCATTCGAAATCCACGTTCAGCAGCGGCCGCACCCTTTCGGCGTCGCCGCCCGTCATCAGGACGTGCGTGCCGTCGCCGAGATGCGAACGCAGCTCGGCGGTGACGTGCAGCATGAACGCGACCGCAGCGTACAGGCTGCCGCCACTGACCGCAGACCGCGTATCGCGCGCCAGCAGGCCGACATCGCCGTCGCCTTCATCAGGAATGCCCGCGGTACTTGCATACAGCGAGCGTCGCATGAGCTGGATGCCCGGAATGATCAATCCGCCCAGGTGCTCGCCGTCCCGGTCGACGGCGTCCACGGTGATCGCGGTACCGCAGTCGAACACGATCGCAGGGCCACCGGTCTCGCGATGCGCTGCAACAACCGCGAGCCAGCGATCAATCCCGAGCCGCGCGGGATCTGCGTACGCGCAGCGCACACCGCATGCGGATACCGGCGTCCGCAGCCGCACGGGAACGAGATTCCATGCGCGCTCGCACGCGTCCGTCACGCGTGCCACCTGCTCCTCGGCGCTGACGCTGGCGATCCATATTGCGTCCGGCCGCGGCAACCCGCCGATCCAGTCGCCGAGCGCCGGGGAATCCGCCGCAACGTTTCCTTCGGCCTGCCATTCGGCGCCGTTCCACGCCGCCCATTTCAGCCGGCTGTTGCCGATATCGATGAACAGTTTCAACGGGACTCCTTATGAAGCGCGCCGCAGGCTCGCATCGCCCGATACGACGCGACGCACGCCTTCGGCCGTCTCGATTTCCAGCGCGCCGTCCGCCGCCACGCCAAGCGCGCGCCCGACCAGGCGCTGGCGCCCGTCCGCGACTTCGACATCCGCACCCGCCAGCAGGTCCGCCGTCCGCCATTCCTCGCGGAAGTCCGCAAATCCGCCGCGCTCGAACCCGGCAAACGCAGCAATCCAGTGATCCAGCAACGCGATCGCCAGCGCATTGCGTGACGGCAGCACGCCACCCATTACCCCCGCAAGGTCGATCCAGCGCTGGTCGACGGCGCCACCCGCTGCCTCGGGCATATCGACGTTGACGCCGATACCGGCCACCACGCGGCATGGCCCCGGCGGCTCGCCGCGCATTTCGAGCAGGATGCCGCCGAGCTTCGCGCCCTCGGCGTACAGGTCGTTCGGCCATTTCAGCCAAACGCCCCTGGCGCCGATGTCCTCCAGCGCGCGGCGCGCGGCAACGCCCGCCGCAAGGCCAAGCGCAGGAAAATCCGGCGGAAGACTCGCAAAAGGCCAGCTCACGGACAAATAAAGGTTGGCGCCGAACGGCGAAACCCAGGCGCGGCCGCGCCGTCCGCGACCCGCCTGCTGGTGCTCCGCGAGACACGCGGCCACGCCATCGGTATCCATTTCCAGCAGCCGGGAATTCGTGGAATCCACGCTGTCCGCAACGAGCAGTTCGTGCAGCCGATCGCGCGATTCCGGCAGCAATCCCGCAAGAATCCGCTCGCGGTCGAGCAGTTCCATGGGACGTGCGAGCCGGTACCCGCGGCCCGGCACGCGGAAGACATCCAGCCCGAGCGCATCGAGTGCGGCGATCTGCTTCCACACCGCCCCGCGCGAGACGCCAAGCGCACGGCCCAGGGCTTCGCCGGAGTGAAACCGGCCATCGGCAAGCAGGCCGAGCAGGCGCTGGCGGGTCGCCTGCAACGCCCTAGTCTCCGAGCAGTCGGCGGAAGATCATCGCCTTCTCGAAGCGATACTCGCTGCCATCGCGCAGGCGCGCGACATTCGATCGATGCGTAAACACAAGGAACAGCGCCATCACGACGCCGAACGCGAACAACGGGCCCGGCCCTGCGATGAGCAGGCTGTAAACCGCAACCGCGCCGGCGGCGATCATGGTCGCGAGACTCACATAGCCTGTGAGCAGCAGCACGATCAGCCAGACCAGCAGTGCCGTCACCAGCACCGGCCAGGCGAGCACGCCAAGTACGCCAAGATACGTGGCCATGCCCTTGCCGCCGCGGAAACCGAACCACACCGGCCAGACGTGCCCGATCACGGCCGCCGCCGCGCACGCCACCGTGATCCATTCCGCGCGGAACGTTGCTTCGGGAATCCAGGGCAGGTCGAGCGGTGCGACGACGAGTACCGCGAGCACACCCTTGCCCACGTCGATCAGCATGACCGGCAGCGCGAATTTCCAGCCGCGGGTGCGAAGCGCGTTGGTGCCGCCCGCGTTGCCGCTGCCCTGCGTGCGGATGTCCGCCCCGCCGGCGATGCGCCCGACGACCAGGCTGCCGATGACCGAGCCCAGCAGGTAGGCGATCAGCGCCTTGATGACCAGTTCCAGCATGTCCTTGTCCTCGTGTTTTTCCGCGCGTTTGGCGGCGCGATTGTAGCACCGCGCATCGGCACCGCTGACGGCGCACCTTTGCGCTCGCGGCGCAGGATTGTTATCCTCGCAAACCTTTCGTACACAAAATATTTGTTTTCAAATCAATTATGAACCAGCCGCTTGCCTGCATGCCGTCCGACGACGACAGCAATTACGACGACCGGATACTGGCATCCTTGCGGCGCATCATCCGCGCCGTGGACCTGTACAGCCGCCAGCTTTCGCTGCGTCACAGCCTCACCGGTCCCCAGCTTGTCTGCGTGCGCCACCTGCTGCGCCACGGCGCGATGGCGCCGGGTGTGCTGGCCCGCCGCATTTCGCTCTCGCCGGCAACCGTCACCGGGATCATCGACCGGCTGGAGCGCCGCGGTCTTGTCACGCGCGAGCGCAGCCGCGACGACAAGCGCCGGGTCGAAATTGCGCTTACGGCGACTGGCCGCCTGCTCGGCGAACAGACGCCGCCACCGCTGCACGAAACCTTCTCGCGCCGGCTTGGCGAGTTGCCCGTCGAGGAGCAGGAAGAAATCGACCGCGTGCTCGCGCGCATCGTCAGCATGATGGAGCCGCAGGAATACGCCGCGGTGCATTACGCGGATGCCGTACCGCTCGCACCGTTTCTCGAGACGGGTGTGAATGGAAATCCGCTCGTCCCGCCCGCAGATGATGGAGACGGGAACCGGGTGGAATGAACGCCACCGGCCGCTTCTTCCCATCCCCGTTCCGCACCTGCTGAATTCCGCTCGCCGCGCCGGGCGCGGCACGCTTTTTTCTCTGCAAGAGAACAAGAAACAGGAGTCCATAACAATGAACATCATCGTCCAGAAATACGGGGGCAGCTCGGTGGCGTCCGAGGAACGCCTGCGGCTGGTCGCGCGCAAGGTCGTGGCAGCGCGCAAGGCCGGCAACGACGTCGTCGTTGTCGTGTCCGCGATGGGCAACACGACGAGCGAACTGCTTGACCTCGCCACCAATCTCGCCCCGCAGCCCGCGCGCCGCGAACTCGACATGCTGCTGTCCGCCGGCGAGCGCATCTCGATGTCGCTGCTGTCGATGACCATCCAGCAGATGGGTGTGCCGGCGATCTCGCTCACCGGTCCGCAGGCCGGCATCCGCACCACCGATACGCATTTCAATGCGCGCATCACCGATGTGCGTCCCGAGCGCGTGCACCGCGAACTCGACAGCGGCCGTGTCGTGGTCGTCGCGGGCTACCAGGGTTTCAACGCGAAGGGCGAAGTCACGACGCTGGGACGCGGCGGCTCGGATACCACGGCGGTCGCACTCGCGGCCGCGCTCGATGCGCAGCACTGCGAGATATGTTCCGACGTCGACGGCGTCTACAGCGCCGATCCGCGCGTCGTGAAGACAGCGCGACGCATCGACGAACTGAACCACGAGGAAATGCTCGAGATGGCGCGCCACGGCGCCTCCGTGCTGAACCCGCGCTCCGTGGAATACGCCTGGAAGCGCAACCTCGACATGCGCGCGAAAGGCACGTTCGCGGACGGCGCCGGCACGCTGATCACGCGCGACGCGAACCTGCACGGCGACGCCGAAGTCACGGGCATCGCCGGGCATCGCGCGCTGGTGCGCATCAACACCGCAAGCGACGACGCATCCTGCGAAGCAACCGCGGAGATTCTCGGCGATGCGGACACGTTCCTGTGCGTCGACTGCGGCAGCGATCGCCGCGACCTGTACGTCTGCGCGGACGACATCGCCGACATCAAGGCGCTCGGCAAGCAGCTTGATCGCGACATCGAAGGCACGGTGCATGTCGAGACAGGGCTCGCCTCCGCATCCGCCGTCGGACTCGGCGTCGGTGCGTGCGCGAGCACGCGCGGCGAGATCCGGAAAGTGATGGATTCCGCGGGCGTGAGCGTTCGCCGTCTTTCCGGCACGCGTCATGCGCTCGCCGCCATCATCTCGCGGCAGGACCGCGATGTGGCGATGGACGCGCTGCATCGTCACTTCATCATGCCGGCCATTGCGTCCGGCAAGCACAAGCAGGCAGTCGCATGACGGGAAACATCGAAAAACCGGAACTCTTCCTGCGCGCCGCAACCACCGCGGACGGCGCACGCATGTGGTCGTTCGTGAAGGAACATGGCGTGCTCGAACTGAACAGCGCGTACTGCTACATGCTCATGGCAACGCATTTCGGCGCGCACTGCATGATCGCGGAAACCGCGCCGCAGGCCGATGCGAATGTCGAGAAGAGCCTCGCGGGATTCGTGCTTGCGTATCGCCCGCCGCAGCACCCGGATGAACTCTTCGTCTGGCAGATCGGCGTGCACCCGAAGCTGCGCAATCTCGGCGTCGCGAAACGCATGCTGCATGAACTGCTGTCGCTGCCCGCAAATCGCGGTGTGCAGTACATCACCGCCACCGTTGCAACCGACAACGAACCGTCGCGCGCGCTGTTCCGCGGTTTTGCGAACGACGCGAACGTGAACTGCGAGGAAAGCAGCTTCTTCACCGCGGACATGTTTCCAAAGCAGAACGCCCACGCCGCGGAAGATCTCTTTCGCATCGGGCCGATGGACTCGGCCGGCGCAACCTCGCATGTCTGAAATCCGAACCGCAAGGGGAATGCAATGAACCCGATCGAACGATACGAATCCGAAGTGCGCGGCTACTGCCGCGGCTTCCCGGTTGAATTCGCGACCGCGAAAGGCGCGTGGCTCACAACGCATGACGGCGCGAAATACCTCGACTTCTTCGCCGGCGCCGGCGCGCTCAACTACGGCCACAACGACGAGAGCATGAAACAGGCGCTGCTCGATTACATCGCACGCGACGGCATCACGCACAGCCTCGACATGTTCTCGACGGCGAAGCGCGAATTCCTGGAACGCTTCTACGCGGTGATCCTCGAGCCGCGCGGACTCGGCGACTACAAGGCGCAGTTTCCGGGGCCGACAGGCACGAACGCCGTCGAAGCCGCGCTCAAGCTCGCGCGCAAGGTGACGGGACGCGAACGCGTGCTGAGCTTCACGAACGGCTTCCACGGCATGACGCTCGGCGCGCTCGCCGTCACCGGCAACGCATTCAAGCGCCAGGGTGCGGGCGTGCCGCTCGACAACGCCATGCCGATGCCGTTCGACGGCTACGTCGGCGAGGACGTCGACACCATCGCCTACATCGACGCGATGCTTGCGGATTCCGGTTCCGGCGTGGACAAGCCCGCCGCCGCGATCATCGAAACCGTGCAGGGCGAAGGCGGCATCAACGTCGCGCGCGCCGAGTGGCTGCAGCGGCTTGCCGCGGTGCTGAAGAAGCACGACGTGCTGCTGATCGTGGATGACATCCAGATCGGCTGCGGACGCTCGGGGCATTTCTTCAGCTTCGAGGAAGCCGGCATCCGTCCCGACATCGTCACGCTGTCGAAATCGCTCTCCGGTTACGGGCTGCCGTTCGCGATGCTGCTCTTCCGTCCCGATCTCGACTGCTGGGAGCCGGGCGAACACAACGGCACGTTCCGTGGCTTCAACCATGCGTTCGTCACCGCGAGGAAGGCGCTGGATTTCTGGACGGACGACGCATTCGAGAAATCCATCCGGGAAAAGAGCGCACGCGCGCGCGCCTCGCTCGAGGAAACCGCAAGGCTCGCAGCCGCGCTCGGCGCGACGGTGCGCGGTCGCGGACTGATGCTCGGCATCGCGTTCGACGCCGAAGGCGCGGCGAGCGAGATGGCCGCGGAATGCTTCGCGAACGGTCTCGTCATCGAAACGGCGGGCGTGAACGATGAAGTGCTGAAACTGCTGCCGAGCCTGACGATCAGCGAGAAGGAACTGGACCAGGGTCTTGCCATCGTGCGCGACGCGGTGAAGAAGATCGCCGCGAAACACGCCAGGGCAAAGGCCGCGGCGTAACCCGAAGTGAACAGGAGCGATTCCGGTCGCTCCGCTACGAAAGGAGAAACAGACGAATGATCGTACGCAAACTCAAGGACACCCTCGGCACGCATCTTGAAGTCGGCGGCAAGGAACTCGGCTGGACAAGCCGCCGCCTGCTGCTGAAAGGCGACGGCATGGGCTATTCCGTGCATGACACCGTCATTCATGAAGGCGCGGAACTCGAGATGCATTACCAGAACCATCTCGAAGCCGTGTACCTGATCGAAGGCAAGGGCGAGATCACCGATGTCGCAACCGGCGAGACGCATGCGCTGGAGAAGGACACGGTCTACGCACTGAACAACCACGACAAGCATGTACTGCGCGCCAACAAGGGTACGCACATGCGCATGGTGTGCGTGTTCAACCCGCCCGTCAGCGGCACCGAAGTGCATGACGAAACCGGTGCGTATCCGCTGCCGGACGAAGACGCAGCCTGAGGAAAACGCGAGCGGCCGTGAAAGGCCGCTCGCCTATCGACAGCATCAAGGGACAGCATCAAGGAGTTCATCGACATGAGGCTGACGGCCGAACACGCAGGACACATTCCCGATCGCTATCCATCCCGCCATGCCGGCACACCGCAGATCGTCGAACGCAAGGATCCCGTCATCTGGGGAAGCGCGCAGCACGGCCCGCTCACCACGGGGCATCTCGAGAAATACGAACGCGACGGCTTCCTGTCCTTCGACAATCTTTTCTCCGAACGCGAACTGCACGCCTACCAGGAAGAACTTGCGCGGCTTTGCAACGACCGCAACGTGAAGGCCATGGACGAGACCGTCACCGAGCCCGGCAGCGAGCACACGGGCGGCGATGTGCGTTCGATCTTCGACATTCACCGCCTGAGCGCGGTCATCGGCCGGCTGTGCCGCGACGAGCGCGTTGTTTCCATCGCGCGCCAGCTGCTCGGCAGCGACGTCTACTTCCACCAGACGCGCGTGAACTACAAGCCTGGCTTTCGCGGCACCGGTTTCTACTGGCATTCGGATTTCGAAACCTGGCACATGGAAGACGGCATGCCTTCCATGCGCGCGGTGAGCTGTTCCATCAGCCTCTCGCCGAACACCGAATACAACGGCCCGCTGATGGTGATTCCGGGTTCGCACCGCCTGTACCTGTGCTGCATCGGCGAAACGCCGAAGGACAACTACAAGCAGTCGCTCAGGAAGCAGGAAATCGGCGTGCCGGATGATGCAAGCCTCGCGCGCATGTTCGAACAGGGCGGCATCGTCTCGCCGACCGGCTCGACGGGACTCGTGACATTCTTCGAATGCAATCTCATGCACGGCTCGAATTCCAACATCACGCCGCTGCCGAGAAGCAATGCATTCATCGTGTTCAACAGCGTCGAGAACACGCTCGTCGAACCGTTCTGCGGACTTGAACCGCGACCGCAGTACATCGCCAACCGCGAGGACTTCTCGCCCATCATTGCCGTCTCCGGCGCCTGACACACCGCTCACCGGACCCGCGCGCACCGCGGGTTTTTTTTTGCTGCCGTTCCCTTCGCCTGCGTTCAGCGGATGCCGCCGCTCAACTCATGGTTGTCCGCATGGCGCGTGCCGGACGTCGCGGCTATGTTGCGGCTCCCCGTTCAACAGGAGCCGATGATGTCTGAAGACAACGACGTATCCCGCGTGAAGCATTTCATGCAGAGCATGGTCATCGATTATGAAAAGTGGCATGACGGCGTCGGCTATGACATCGCATTGATACGCGAAGCCACGCCCACGGAACGCACCGTGATCGAAACGCTGCTGCTCGGACGCGGCGTTCGTGACTGGCGCGATGTCGAAGCGCTCGCCGAGTTCACAAGCCCTGCCGCGGAAGCCGCGCTTCGCGAGGCGCATCGTTCGGATGACGCGGAGATACGCCTTGCGGTTTCCCGTTACGCCCCTCACGTTCTCGCGGCGGAAGATCACACCGCCTCTCTCGTCCACGCACTGAAAACCACCACGCTCATGGACGGTCTCAGCCAGGCGCTCGACGCCGCGGCAACGTTTCATCCTCCCGAAGTGATCGACGCGCTGTTCCAGGGCGTCATGCATCGTGAAGGCGATGTCGCCGTGCATTTCGCCGCGCTGCTTCTGTTCATTCACGGCAAGGCGGATGCGCCGTTCGACTGGGCAAAGCGTCCTTTCTTCCTGCGCTTCAATACCAGCGACGTCGCTGCCCGGACAGCCGCGTACTGCGAACTGTGCGACATGATCAACGGTGATAAGCAGGACTGAACCGGTGGGATGGCCCGCATCACTGTTCATCGGCGTTCTGAACGCCGCGATCGCGTGCCTTGCGAGCGGATTCGTCACATCGCTCGCGCTCGGCTGGCATCACGTATCGGATCGCGAAGGCGCGTGGGGCTACGCGACCGTCGGCTGCGCGCTGCTCGGCGCCATCGCGGGATTCGCCATCGGCGTCATCGGCGCGCGCCTGGCGCCGGAGGATTCCGGTTTCGCACGCCTTGGCATGACCGTGTGTGCAACGCTTGCGCTGCTCGCAGCGATCATGGCGTTGAGCTGGCTCGCAGCCGACTTTCCACCCACCCTCGACGGGAAGCGGCTGGTGCTCGAAACGGAACTCCGGGTGCCGCCGGGCGAGTCGAAGCCGCAGCAACAGGCGGAAGATGTCTACTGCGGACACGTGTTCATTCGCGCCGGCGGCCACACCGTCATGCGCCGGCTCGACTACGCGAACGTTCGCATGGAGAACGATGCATGGGTGATTCCAGGCGCGGTGCCGCTGGAATCGCGGCGCGACGACAAGCAGGTCGGCGTCTGCATTCATGGCAACACGCACTATCTTGATCTGCCCGTTCCGGGCCGACCGTCGCGAAAGGAACTGGAATGGAGCGACTGGATTGCGATCATCGCCGTGGATGCGACATACGCGCTCCGCTACCGGCTGGTGTTCGTCGCCGATGATGCGCCTCCCGCGGAATGACACAGCCAGCATCCTGACGATGCGCACTGGCGGCATCGGTCACGGAAAATTCCGCGCCGTGCAAAACCTTCTTCACCATTCACAACCCGCCTGATCGTCGCGAACTGCGCAGCTTCGTTCACCATAAGCCGTTCCAGCGTTTCAGCAACGCTCTGCCGATTCATTGGCATCTCCTCGCGGGATGAAATTTCCTGCCTTGCGCCTTATCCTGCAGAAACACGTGCGTGAACGAACACGCGACAGCGATATGTCGTGCGCTTCGCATGTCGCCAGAGAGAAGGAGATCAGCATTGCGGATAGTGCGCATCACGGTCGGCCTGCTTGCCGCAGCCCTGCTGCTTGCGTGGCTGTGGCCAAGGCCCGGCGAGTTGAGCAGCAACGCCGCCAGCGGCGGTGACACGCTTGAGCGCATTCGCAACGCTGGCGTCGTGCGTGTCGGTTTCGCCAACGAAGCGCCGTATGCATATATCGATTCGAAAACCGGCCGGCTCACCGGCGAAGCGCCGGAACTTGCGCGGCTGATGTTCCGCCAGCTCGGCGTTCCGGAAATCGAAGGCGTGCTCACCGAGTTCGGCTCGCTCATCCCCGCGCTCAAGGCGGGACGCTTCGACGTGATTGCCGCCGGCATGTACATCACGCCCGCACGCTGCCGCGAGATCCAGTTCTCCGATCCGACATACGCCATCGGCGAGGCGTTCGCCGTGCCCGCCGGCAATCCGCTCGACCTTCACGGCTATCGCGACCTGCGCGACACGCCGGGCGCGACGCTCGGCGTTGTCACCGGTGCGATCCAGCTCGAGTACGCGCGCGATGTCGGCATTCCTGATGCACGCATCCGCATCTTCCCCGACGCGCCTTCCGCGATCGATGGCGTTGCCGCGGGACGTGCATCCGTGTACGCGGGCACGAGCCTCACGGTCAACGACCTGCTGGCGAAAACCTCGGCGCCGCTCGAACGCGCCACGCCATTCGAGGAACTCGTCATCGATGGCGAAAGCGTCAAGGGTTACGGCGCGTTCGGTTTTCGCAAGCGTGATGTTGCATTTCGCAACGCCTTCAACGAAGTGCTCGGCGCGACGGTCGGCACGAAGAAGCATGCCCAGCTCGTCGCACCGTTCGGCTTCAGCGAAGACATGCTGCCCGGCAGGATCACGGCGCTCGAGCTGTGCGGGGCGCCGCGGTGATCGTCTTCCTGCAGACGCACCTGCCCGCACTGATCGACGGCCTGCGCGTCACGCTGCAGCTTGCGATCGGCGGCGCAATGCTCGCGCTGCTGCTCGCCCTTGCCGGCGGACTCGGACGGCGTTCCAGGCGGCGCTGGCTGCGCTGGCCGGCGAACATCTACGTCGAAACCTTTCGCGGCACGTCCGCGCTCGTGCAGCTCTTCTGGTTCTATTTCGCGCTGCCGTTCTTCGGCATCAGCCTGCCCGCGCTCGTTACCGGCGTGGTCGTGCTCGGTCTCAACAGCGGTGCATATGGCGCGGAAGTCGTGCGCAGCGCGATCGCAAACGTGCCGCGCGGGCAGTGGGAGGCAACGCGTGCGCTGAATCTCGATGAAAGACAGGCGTTGTTCCGCGTGATTCTCCCGCAGGCGCTGCCGATGATGCTGCCGCCCGCGGGCAACCTGCTGATCGAGCTTCTGAAGAACACTGCACTCGTCTCGCTCATCACGCTCTCCGAGCTCACGTTCACCGCAAAGGTGCAGCGCGCGGCAACGCTCGACACGGTGCCGCTGTTCGCGCTCACGCTCGCGATCTACTTTCTCGTCGCGCAGGTGCTCGTCTTCGGCATGCGGCGGCTGGAGCGCAGCGTCACGCGCCACCGCCACGGACGCCGCGCATGATCTGGAGCTGGGATTACACCTTCAATGTGCTGCCGGAGATTCTCGCGGCGTTCATCGTCACGCTCGAGGCAACGCTTGCGGGTTTCGCACTCGCCGCCGTGCTCGGTCTTGCGTTCGCGGCGGCGCGCATGGCGCCGCTGCGCTGGCTCGCGCGCGCTACATCCTGGCTCGTGGAGTTCGTGCGCTCCACGCCATTGCTGATCCAGCTGTATTTTCTCTATTACGTGCTGCCGGACTACGGCATCGCGCTCTCCCCGCTTGCCACCGGCATTCTCGCGCTGGGACTGCATTACGCGTGCTACACGGCGGAGGTGTATCGCGCCGGTATCGAGGCCGTGCCGCGCGGGCAGTGGGAAGCGGCGCGCGCGCTCAACCTTTCGCGCCGCGCCACATGGACGCGCGTGATCCTGCCGCAGGCGATTCCCGCGACGCTGCCGATGCTCGGCAACTATCTCATCGCCATGTTCAAGGACACGCCGCTGCTTGCCGCCATCACCGTCATGGAAATGCTGCAGGCGGCAAAGCTCGAAGGCAGCGAATCGTTTCGTTACCTCGAACCGCTGACGATCACCGGCGTCATCTTCCTGGCGGTCAGCCTTGCCGCCGCGTATGCCATTCGAATCCTGGAGACACGACATGCCATCCGCCGCTGAACCCGTGCTCGAATTCCGCAACGTCACGAAACGCTACGGTGCGAACGTCGTGCTGGAGGATTTCGACTTCGCGCTTGGCGCCGGCGAGAAGGTTGCGCTGATCGGCCCGTCGGGTTCCGGGAAGTCCACCGTGCTTCGCATCGCGATGACGCTGGAGGACATCCAGCGCGGCGACGTGCGCGTGCATGGCGAAAATCTCTGGCAGGACGGCGCGCCGGCCACGCGCGAGCAGACGCACCGCCTGCGCGAACACCTCGGCATGGTGTTCCAGCACTTCCATCTCTTCCCGCACCTTTCCGTGCTCGGCAATCTCGCGCTCGCACCGCGGCTGGTGAAGAAATCGGATATCGCCGCCGCCGAGCATGCCGGCCGCGAACTGCTCGAACGCGTCGGCCTTGCCGACAAGGCGGATGCGTGGCCCGAGCAGTTGTCCGGCGGACAGAAACAGCGCGTCGCGATCGCGCGTGCGCTCGCCATGCAGCCGGACATCATGCTGTTCGACGAGGTCACCTCCGCGCTCGATCCCGAGATGGTCGGCGAGGTGCTCGACGTGCTGCGCGAGCTCGGGCGGACGACGGACATGAGCATGCTGCTTGTCACGCACGAGATGGATTTCGCGTACCGGTTCGCGGATCGCGTCGCGTTCATGGATGGCGGGCGCATCGTCGAGGCCGGAACCCCCGCGCGGCTGTTCGATGCGCCGCGCGAGGAACGCACGCAGCAGTTCCTGCAGCGGGTGCGCACGCGCTGATCGCAGCCGCGCCTCCCGCGCTGTCCGTCGTGTATGCTTCGCGCGGGCAACGCGGAGCCGTTTCTTGAAGAACATCCAGCTCATCATCAACCCGCGCGCAGGGCGCGGCGTGGCCGCACGCACCGGCGCTGACATTGCGCGCTATCTTGCGCAGCATGGCTTCGAGTGCGAGGCGCGCATCACGAACGATCGCGGCCACGCGATCGAGCTTGCGCGCGAAGCCGCAGGCGATGGCGCGGACTGCGTCGCGATCGCGGGCGGCGATGGCAGCGTGTTCGAGGTCGTGAATGGACTGATGCAGGCCGGCGGGCGCATGCCGCTCGCCGTGCTGCCCGTCGGCACCGGCAACGATTTTGCGAAGATGCTGCATTCGAAGGACTGGCTCACCGTGTGCGAGAAGCTGCGCCGCGGGCACACGCGCGCCGCGGATATCGGCACCTGCAACGACGTGTTCTTCGCAAACGGCGTGGGTGCGGGTTTCGATGCAAAGGTCGCACGCATCGCGAATCGCATCCGCTGGCTGCGCGGCGATGCCGTGTACGCCGCCGCACTGCTGCGCACGCTCGTCTTTCATCATGACAACCCCGAGATCCGCGTCAGCGCCGATGGACGATCCTTCACCGGCCGCATGACCATGCTCGCTGCCGCGAACGGCCAGGTCTATGGCGGCAGTTTCCGCATCGCGCCGGAAGCGAAGATCGACGACGGCCTGCTTGATGTCGTGTTCGCGGACGATTTCACGCGCGGAAAGATCCTGAAGCTCGTGCCGCGCGTCCTGCGTGGCGCGCATCTTGATCTTCCCGGTGTGCATTTCCTGCGTGCGCGCGAGATCGTCATCGAATGCGAGCGGCCGCTGCCGGTGCATTGCGACGGCGAAATGCTGGTGACGGGAACCGAGCGGCTTTCGATCAGCGTGCGGGCAGGTGCGCTTCGGGTTGTCGACTGACGGAAGGCGTCCGTTGCGATTCGGCTGACGCCGCTCCTACACCGCCTTGCGCTGCGACCCGAGATAGATCGCAACCAGCGTCAGCGCGCCGCCTGCGAACTGGATCAGCTCCAGCCGCCGGTCGAACAGCGCGAAATCCCAGACGAACGCGAACACCGGCTGCAGCAGCAGCACGAGCCCGACGGTGGATGCGCGCAGCCTCGGCAGCGCGGTGGAGATCAGCACCCAGCCGAGCAGCTGCCCGGTGATGCCGTAGACGAACAGCCAGCCGAAATCGCTCCAGTCCGCGATGGCGAGCGATTCGCCGTTTGCGAGCGTCATCGGCGCGAGCACGATCGCGCAGCTGAGCGACAGTACCGCGAGGTTCGCATAGTTCGATGACGTCGCGTTGTCGATGCGCGATGTGCGCAGCGTCAGCGTGTAGGCGGCATAGCAGATCGCGCTCACGAGTCCGACGATCACGCCGTACCGGTAATCGCCGCCGAGCGTCAGCCATTCCGGCAGCACGAGCAGCACGAGCCCGGCGAACGCGAGCGGGATCGCAAGCACCTGGCGCGCGCCGGGCCGTTCGCGGTAAAGCACAACGCCCGCGAACGCGAGCAGGAACACCTGGAAGTTCGTGAGCAGCGTGGCAAGGCCGGGGCCGATGTGCACGATGCTCTGGTGCCAGAAATACAGGTCACCCGCGAACCATACGGATGCAAGTGCGGCGAGCGACATGAAGCGCGCGCCCAGCCACAGCGATTCGCGCCGCGAAACCGTGATGAGCGCGAGCACGATGCCGCCGAACAGCATGCGGTAGAACGCCGTCGCGGTCGGATCGGTTTCGACAAGCTTCACGAACACGCCACCGACGCTGATCATCAGCACGCCGAAAACCAGCTGCAGCATCCGCACACCCTCGCGTCATGAACGGACGCGCAGTGTAGCAGCGAATTCCCCGCACAAAGACAAGGCACGACTTCCGGCAGCTTCCGGGGGGATCAGAGCTGCCAGGCGTAACTCAGCTTCAGGAACAGCGTCTCGGTCTGCCGCTCGAGCGGGTCCTCGTTGATCGCGTCGTGGCCGTCGGAATAGCCGACATAAAGCAGCGTGCGCGGATTCACCTTGTAGGAGAGCAGCACCTGGTTCGCCCAGCTCCGGGTGCGCGCATCGACGGCTTCGATGTACAGCGACGGATCGCGCTCCACGTCGCGATGCTGCGCGATCCAGCGCAGGAACAGCCGCGTGTTGAACTGCCAGGTGCCGCGCAGCTCGGTGATCTTCGCCGTGAACAGCTCGCCACCTGCAACATCGAGCGCCTGGTAGCGGTAATCGAGATTCACGGAAAGATGCCTTCCGGGCTTGAGCTGTATCCACGGCTCGATCTGCAGCAGCGTGCCGGGCTGCGAATTCTCGAAATCGATTTCATCGCCCTCGCGCACGTAGAAACCGTACGACAGCATGGCGCTCGGGAACGTTTCGACGTAGACCTGCCGCAGTGTCTGGTAGTACATGACGCCGTCATAGAACTGGCGGCGGCGAATGAAGCCAAGCTCGACAAAGGACTGCATCGCGCCGTTGAAGCTGAAATACGTCTCGAACTCGCGTTCCAGCTCCTGGCCGCTGCTGTCGTACGTCGCATCGATGTCGCCGTTCCACTGCAGCTGGCGATACCAGCTGTCTTCCTCGCCGAGCCACTTGTAACCGCCGCCCGCAACGCTCTGCTCGTAACCGACGCGCGGCACGAAACCGAGATCCGCGCGGAAGTTCTCGTCAATGACGTGGTGATTGGCGTAAAGGAAATAGTTGCGCAGGTTGCGCTCATAGCCGAGATACCACGCATCGCCGTCGAACGCGCCATCCGGCTGCTCGAAGTCGGCTGCGATGTCGGCGGGATATTCGGTTGTCGATGACAGGTATTCCGCGGCGAGATGATCGGACGCCGTGAAGCGCCACAGCGCATCGACGCCGGAAACGCGGTTGCTGTAACCATCGCCTTCGCGCTGCGTGGCGAACGCGCCGATCGCGGAGTTCGATGCAAGGTCGTAGCGGTAGCGCGCCACCGCGTTGCGGCTCTCGAAATCGAACGACTCGAAATCGTCGCGCTGCGCGCCGGGGAAGATCAGGTTCGTGATGCTGTCATCGGTGAAGAATGCGCCGAAGGCATGGCTGCCCTCCTTGCCGGTGATCTTCGCGCCGTAATCGGGATCCGCGATGTTGCGCGTGTAGACGAGATCGAACAGGTCATCGAACAGATCCTGCCCTTCAAGGAAGAACGGCCGCCGCTCGGGGTAGAACAGCGCGAACTGGTTGTTCACGTCCAGCTCGGCAACATCCGCCTCGACCTGCGAGAAATCCGGGTTCAGCGTGGCGTTCAGGATCACGTTCGGCGTGATGCCGAAGCTGAGATCGACACCCGGCTCGGTCTCGGAATCGGCATCACCATACGGCGTGCCGTAATCCGGCCGCGCCTGCGTGCGCGAGGCCGTGACCGTCGGCGTGATCTCGAGTCCGTTGCCGGAATCGATGCCCGCGAAGCCGCTGAACTTCCGGAACTCGCAGAGATAGCAGGCAAGATTGCGGTCGGCCTTGTACATGCGGAACTGGCGGCGCTCGTCGCGCGGATAGATGCGCACGAAATCGATGCCCCAGGTCTGCGCCGCCGCCGTGCCCTCGAAACGCAGCGAGCGGAACGGGATCGCCATCTCGACGATGTAGCCTTCTTCCGTGATGCGCCCCGCCGACTCCCAGATGGTGTCGTAGGTCTCGTCCTCGACCTGGTTGATGTCGTCCTGGAAGAGATCGCCCTGCACGCCGAGCGGGTTCACGAAAAACTCGAAGCCGCGGCGCTGGTCGTTGAAGGTATCGAGCACCACGCCGACGAAATCGTCCTGGAACATCTTGTCGCGGTCGGTGAGATGCGCGCGGATCAGCGAGGGATCGGGGTCGTGCGCGATGAACGCGACATAGAGATTTGCATCATCGTAGGTGATGAAGCCTTCCGTCTTCGCGCGTGCCGGCACGTTCTCCGCGGGGCGTGTTTCATAATCCAGCGTGACGCGGCGCGCTTCTTGCCAGGCCGTCTCGTCAAGGCGCGCGTCGATGACGATGCTTCCCGTTGCCGGCGTGATTTCAAGCGGCGGCTGGCGTTCGGCGAGCGCGGCGGATGCGTGTGCTTCACACGGCAAAAGGACAGCGATGCCCAGGAGCGCACCGCCGATGGTTATGGTTGTTGTTCTCACCCGTGACTCCATGCGGCGGCGAATTTCCCTGTTGGATGCCGGCAGGCGCCATCCGGTTTGTTTCCGCGTTTTCGAAACCCGCTTTTCGATGCCGCGGCGCGCAACTCGAACCGGACCGGCGGAACGGGTAAGATTGCGCCACCTGTCCATGAAACATGCAGAACGCTTTATGAATCCGATGAACATCCGCATCACCAACGTCCACATCGACCTCGGCGCCGGCCGCCGCGGCACGGACATGGGTTCGTCCGCCATGCACGTGGCCGGCCTCGTTCCCGCGCTCGAGAAACTCGGCCATACCGTGGTCGGCATGCACAGCGTCGGTCAGCATTCGATGGAAAAGCTCGCCATCGGCGATCCGTCCGTGCGCTACCTCGACGTCATCCGTCCCGTGTGCATCGACCTGGCCGATTCCGCCGAGGCGACGCTCGCCGCCGGCGAGTTTCCGCTGCTGCTCGGCGGCGATCATTCACAGGCGATCGGCTCGATCGCCGGCATCGCGCGGCACCTGAGAAAGCAGAACAAGGATCTCGGCGTGCTGTGGGTGGATGCACATGCCGACATGAACACGCCGGAAACAAGTCCGTCCGGAAACATCCACGGCATGCCGCTCGCCGCGCTGCTCGGCTACGGGCATCCGAAACTGATCGACATCGTGGGTGCGCCGCCCGCGCTGAAACCCGAGCATGTGGTGATCTTCGGCGTGCGTGACATCGACCGCACGGAGCGTGCGATGGTGGAGAAGGCCGGCATCCGCGCGTTCTCCATGAGCGAGATCGACGAGCGCGGCATCAGCGCGTGCCTTGACGAGGCGTTCGAGATCGTCGGCCGCGCCTCCGGCGGCTTTCATCTTTCCTATGACCTCGACGGTTCCGATCCGTCCGTCGCGCCCGGCACCGGCACCGCGGTGCCCGGCGGACTCAATTTCCGCGAATCGCATCTTGTCTGCGAACGCGCGGCAATGAGCGGGAAGCTCACCAGCATGGAAATGGTCGAGCTCAATCCGATCCTCGATACCGAGAACAAGACCGGCAAGTTCGCGGTGTGGCTGATCCAGTCCGCGCTGGGAAGAACGATTCTTTGAAGAAGAACGACGCCTGCGCCGCCGAGGAGAGCAACGTGGCAAACCGCTTTGAAGAATTCACCGAGTTCCGCAGGAAGATGAACGAGCGCATCCTCGCGGAGGACAATCGCGTCATCAAGCGCATGTTCTCGCTCGACAGCCTGACCTACATGGAAGGCGGCGCGCTCGACGTGAAGACCAAGGAACTGATGGGCCTGGTCGCATCGCTGGTGCTTCGCTGCGACGACTGCGTGAGCTATCACTTGAGCCAGTGCGCGCAGGCGGGCGCAAGCCGCGAGGAAATGATGGAAACGATGAGCATCGGGCTCGTCGTCGGCGGCAGCATCGTGATTCCGCACCTGCGCCGTGCCGTGGCATTCCTCGACGAGATGGAAGGCAAGGCATAGGGGCGGCGCCAGCCACGGTCTTTCGCTCGTGGCCGGGCCGCTCCTGCAGCGTTACAACGCCGCCGACGCGAGTGCTTTCATCTGCTCGCTGAACCGTCCCGCGCCATCCTGCACGCCGGCAAGACCGTCGATACGTCCTTCCATGCGCACGCTCAGTTCCGCAAGACGATCCGCGGGGGCAGGATGTGTCTTGAACAGGAGCGCAAGCCGCGTGTCGTCCGCTGCCATGGCATCCAGCCGCTGCAGCACCGCCGGCAGTCCGTACGGGTCGTAGCCCGCACGTGCGGCGAGCACGACGCCCGCACGATCCGCCTCGAATTCGTCATCGCGATCCAGCCCGCGCGTGTAAAGCGTCTTCGCACCCGATGCCACCCAGGCATAGTCGTCCGCATCCTTGCCGCGGCTTTCCAGCGCGGCGGATGCAAGGCTGCCGGCGAGATTGATGCGCGCCTGCTTCTTCAACGCTTCGAGATGATGCCTGCGCACCACGTGCGTGATCTCGTGGCCGAGCACACCGGCAAGTTCCGCTTCGTTGCGCAACTGGAAGAGCAGCCCGCGCGTGATGAACACGTAACCGCCGGGTGCGGCGAACGCGTTCACGTTCGGATGGTCGATCACCGCGAAGCGCCACGAAAGCTCGGGGCGCTCGCTCTGCAACGCAACCCAGCGGCCGACACGATTCACGTAACGCTGCATGGCGTCGTGTTCAAGCAGCGGCGATGCGCCGAGCAAGGTGGCCGCGGCTTCGCGACCGATGCCCGCCTCTTCTTCGTCGTCGACACCGACGATCGCGGTCTTCATATCGCCCAGGCTGTTCGCGACGCGCGTCAGATCGAGCTTGCAGCCGGGAAGCGACAGCACGGCGGCAACGAGCAGGACTTTCAAGGAAACATTCATTTGCCGTCTCCCTTCGTCTTCACCTTCTCCGGCAGCGGCTTCACGGCCTGCTGTGCAAGTCCGATCTCGGCGGCGAACCGGCGCGTCTCGGCGTCGTCGGGCGCGAACTGCGCGAGGCGCACGACGGCGGCTTCATCGGGTCTCGCTGCCTGGATCTCTTCCTCGCTGAGGCCGCGAATGCCGGTGGTCGCGCTTGCGGTACGCGTCTGCGAACGGCCGGTGAAGGAAAACACCGACGCCCAGAAACCGCCCTCTTCTTCCTCGGCCGCTTCGCCAAGACGAATGCTCGACAGGCGCACCCAGCCGTCGCGGCCATCGTCAGTGCGCACGTGGTACCAGCCGCCCTGGCGCTTGATGATCTCCACGCCCGATTCGCTGCGCACCACACCGCGACTCGCGGCATCGACATACGGTTCGGCGGCAAGCTGCGTAGAACGCACGACGGTGCCGCCTTCCGCAAGCGCGGCGAGCGGCACGGCCATGCAGCATGCGATCAACACATTGCGGATTTTCATGTCCCCTTCTCCCTCGGTTCGTAAAGACGCACGGCCGCCGCGCGTCCCTTTACCTGGAATTCCCCGTGATCCACGAACGTCCATGCCGCCTGGCAACGGCGCTGCGTCGCCTCGGAAACCAGCACGCGCGCAACGCCCTTGGTCTGTCCTTCGATCCGGCTGGCAAGATTAACCGTGTCGCCGATGGCCGTATAGTCGAGACGGTTGTCCGCGCCGATGAAGCCGACGACCGCGGTTCCGGTGTGAAGGCCGATGCCGATATCGAATTCCATGCCGTCGAGTTCCGCGCGGAATTCACGCACGACATGCGTCATCTCCATTGCCGCTGCAACAGCATGCTGCGCCTGCTCGGGATCCGCGACCGGCGCACCCCAGAACGCCATGATCGCATCGCCGATGAACTTGTCGATGGTGCCGCCGTGGCGAAAGATCACTTCCACCTGGCGCGCGAAGTAACGGTTCAGCAACTGCACGATCTCTTCCGGCGGCCGCGTCTCCGACAGCGTGGTGAAGCCGCGGATGTCCGAGAACAGCACGGTGATCTCGCGGCTCTGCGGCGGTGCGTGCAGCACGTCGCTGTCGTCGCGCACGAGGCTTTCGACGACGCGCGGATCGATGAAACGGCCGAATGCGGTAACGGCATGCTCGCGCGCCGCGCGCTCGTGCAATGTCCGGTGCAGGCCGAGCGCCACGTAAAGAAGTGCAGGCCAGGCCAGCAGCGGCATGATTGAAAGGTAACGGTCGGCATCGAGCAGCCACCACGCGAGCAGCAGCCAGCCGATGACGATGGACGCGGCGATCGCACCGCCGATTCGAAGTCCGTGCCCGGCGTGGAAACTCCACGCGATCATCGCAAGCGCGATCAGCCCCGCGAGCAGCGTCAACGCATCGGGCACGGGGCGCAGCCAGTCGCCGCTCACAAGATCATCAAGCGCGGCGGCGAGAATGTCCGCGCCCGGATGAACATTGCTTACCGGCGTGACCTTGAGATCGTAGAGGCTGGATGCGTTCGCGCCGATGATGACGACCATGTCGCGGAACATGTCGCCGAACATTTCCGGTTCGCGCCGCGCAAGGTCATGGAACACATCGAAATAACTGTACTGCTCGCGATCCTGCGGGCCGCCGTCCCAGTGCAGGCGGATCGCGGCGCCCGCAGGTACGTCAGCGCCAAGATGTTCCGCCACTTTCGCGGGCAGTGACGGTATGCGCCAGCCATTGCGCTCGAAGTAAAGCGCGTAGCGGCGCAGCGAACCGTCCGCGTCCTCGACCACGCCGATGGCGCCGACGCGTCCGGTTTCCGTGAGCGGACGCAGCGACGGCAGGAAATGCAGCTCCGCGCCTTCGCGCGCCGCCGTGGTCTTCTCGAAGCCAAGGCGGTAACCCCACTCATCGAGCGGCAGCGCGGGGCCGTCCTCTTCCGCGAGCACGTGCAGCGGGAAGAACACGTTCTCGGCCGGCACGGCGACGTCGACGAGATACCTGTCGCCAACGCGATCATTCACGTCGTAGTCGCTGAACAGGATGTCGAACACGACGGCGCGCGGCTGCTGCGCAAGAATCTTCTCCAGCAGTTCGGCGTGCACCGCGCGCGACCACGGCCAGCGGCCGAACTCACCGGCCATCTGTTCCAGCGAGCGCTCGTCGATGTTGATCAGCACGATGCCCGGCGACGGCGCGCGTTCGCGCGCGTGCGCGGCGAGCAGCGCATCGTGGACGACGAACTCCAGCGGCTGCGTCAACGGCACGATGAATACATCGAGCGCGAGCAGCAGCGCTGCAGCCGCGACAAGCATGTGGCGCGCGCGCGCCAGCCGGCGGTGACGGTTCATTACCAGCGATGGAACGCAGGATGCCCGGGCTTCACGGCAATGAAATTGCCGCGGCAGGTCGCGCAAAGCTCGCCGTCCACGGAGAGTTCGCAGTCGATGGTTGCGCGCCGGTCGCTGGAATCCACGACGCGCGCAACAAGATGCAGCGGACCTTTCGAAGGCGTGGGTTTCAGCAGCTTGACGTGAAAGTCGCCGGTGACGGTGCAAGGCGGTGTGTCCGCACCCGCGCGCTGCATGAGATGCCAGGCAGCCGTCCAGTTGGAATGACAGTCCATCAGCGCACCGATGATGCCGCCGTTGACCATGCCGGGAAACGCCTCGTGGTGCGCATCGGGCATCCAGTCCGCGATGACGGCATCATCCTTCGGGATGCTCTTGATCCTGAGGCCTTTCTCGTTCGCCGGGCCGCAGCCGAAACAGGCGTTCTGCGGTGCGTAGCGATCCTGGAGACTCTGTGTCATGCCCTGCCCCCGTACTCATTATTTAATGTGTTCCGGGCGCGGCAGGAAGTTCTCCGCCAGCATGCATCGCACGCTGCCGCCCCCAAGGCGCTCGATTGTAGCGATATCCGCGGACATTCGCCGCCCGTGGCGATCCATCAGCGCTTTCTGCGCGGCGTCAAGCGCAGTATCCGCGGCCCGCGACAGCGTGATCACCGGTCCGTCGCGCCCCTGCAGGAACAGCTGGTTGCCCGCGAAGGCCAGCACCTGCTCCCAGCGGATGACGAGGATTTCCTGGCCTGCGTTCGTGAGCGCATTTCGCACGCGTTCGCGATCCGCAGCGGCAATCGCATCCAGGCAGATGATGGCAAGCCCCGCACCAAGGCTCATGATCACGTTGGTGTGGTAGATCGCGCGTCCCGCGGGGTCGGCGGCACGGAACGCACACAGCCTGAAACCGAAGCGCGCCGCCCACTCCGCGGCGAGCGTTGCGTCGGTCCTGCTGGATGTACAGGCGTAGGCAATGCGGTTCGCGCGATCAAGCACCAGCGAACCGGTGCCTTCGAGATAACGCCCCTCGTCTGCATGCAGCGTGAGATCGACGATGTCGTTCACCGTGAAACCCGCATCAGTGAAACGTTGCGCAAGACCCGGAATCCTCTCACTGCGCCGCGACGGCGCTTCCATGGGATACAGCACGAGCGTGCCGTCCGCGTGCGTGCTGAACCAGTTGTTCGGGAAGACGCCGTCCGGTGAACGCGATGGCGGTTCAAGCATGAGAACGGCGATACCGGCGGATTCGAGCGATTCCGCAAGCACGATCTGTTCATCCATTGCGCGTGCGGATGCATCCGCTTCATCGCGCGCGGTCTGGAAGGCATTGCTCGCGCGCGTTTCCGGGTTTGCGCCGAAGCGGCTCGCACGCACCATGACGACGGCATCGGCGAGCGCATCGGGTTGCGTGGATTTCATCGGCATGCATTCCATCTGACGATAAGCCGCGATTCTGACGAGCTTCGCAATGCGCCGCAACGGCATGGGTGTAACTGCCGTATCCAAACCGTGAAAGGCGGGTGATAACATCGCGCACGAAAATCCCGTTCCACCGCTTCCATCGTCCACGGGGACGCATTTGCGGCCCGGCTACACCATCGTCCGTATTTCGATCACCGGACATGAACGCCACTCTTTCCGGTATGCCGCACCTCGCGGGCTGCGCCGAACAACTGAAAAGGACAATGAGTCTCACACCGCAAGTCGAACTGTCGGAAGAAGAAGTCGATCGCGGCCTGAAGCTGGTCGTTCGCGACGGAATAGCATCCGAGATGATGGTCACGCTCACGGGCGGCGCATTCCTCGTGTCGCTCGCGTTGTTGATGGGCGCATCGAATTTCCAGATCGGGCTTATCGCCGCGCTGCCCACGCTTGCGAACCTGTTCCAGCTGGTCGCGATCTGGCTTGTGCACCGCTACGCAAACCGGCGCGCCATCACCGTGATGAGCCTTTCGCTGTCACGCGCGCCGCTGCTGTTGATTGCCGCGCTGCCGTTCCTGGTGCCGGCGGAAATCGCGATCTACCTGCTCATCGGCCTTCTCTTCGTGCATTTCTTCTTCGGCTCGATAGCGGGCACGAGCTGGTCGTCGTGGATGAAGGATCTCGTACCGGAATCGATGCTGGGCGAGTACTTCTCGAACCGCAGCCGCAAGATCGCGATCGTTTCCGTGTCGTTCAGCCTGATTGCGGCGGCCGCGCTCGATTACGTGGAAGCGAACTTCGAGGACGACATCCATGTCGCGTACACGGCGATGTTTGCCGTGGCGGGCATCGTCGGGTTGTATGGCGCGAGCCTGCTCGCACGCACGCCGGAGCCGAAGATCTACCCGATCCGGCAGAACCTGCTGCGCATGTTCGCCCGTCCCCTGAAGGAACGGAACTTCCGCAACCTTCTGATCTTCAATTCGCTGTGGGCGTTCGCGGTGAATCTCGCCGCGCCGTTCTTCACCGTCTACATGCTGAAGATGCTCGGGTTCCCGTTGTCCTACGTGATCGGCTTCACCATCATCAGCCAGCTGTCGAACATCTTCTTCATCCGCATCTGGGGACGCTACTCGGACAAGTACAGCAACAAGACGGTGCTGCGCACCGCGACGCCGATCTATCTCATGGCAATACTCGCCTGGACGTTCACGACATTTCCCGACAAGCATTTCCTGACCATTCCGCTGCTGGTCGCGATCCACGTCGCGAGCGGCGCGTCGCTGTCGGGCATCAATCTTGCGCTCAGCAACATCGGCTACAAGCTTGCACCGGGCAAGCAGGAAGCCATCGTGTTCCTGTCCACGCGCGCACTCGTGACGGCGTTCTTCTCCGGCATCGCACCGGTGATCGGTGGATTGTTCGCGGATTTCTTTGCGCGCCGGCAGCTGAACTGGAACCTGGAATGGGACAGCCCTGCCGGTGATCGCGTCATTCACACGCTCAGCCTGCAGTCATGGGACTTCTTCTTCGTGACCGCGTTTCTCTTCGGCATCTTTTCCATCTCGCGGTTGAGCGCGGTCCAGGAAAAGGGGGCGACGAAGCGCCGCGTGGTGATGGGAGAACTGCTGTCGGAGATCGGCCGCGAGGCGCGTTCCATATCGAGCATCGCCGGCCTTCGCTCCGTGGTCTCGCTGCCGCTGTCCTTCTTCTCGCTGGTCGTGGGGCGCGAGCGGCGCCGGCGGCCGAGAGCCACCATCGCAAAGGCGACGAAGAACATCTGATCGCGCCGATCCTACAGCGCGAACGGCGCCGCCGGGTTTACGCCTGCCGCGCGGTGGTGGCGTTCCGGTGCCTGTACATCTTCAAGCAGCGATTCCGCGTGCGCGATCACTTCATTCTCGCTGGCTGCCGCCACGAACGACACATCGTGCGCGCAGCCGTCCATCGCAACATGCGCGTCGTTGGCGATGCAGTCCATTCCACAGGCCGGGCATTGCGTGGTCCATGCAGCAACGATGCGATGATGCTGCGCTGTCACCGGCCCGCCGCTGATCACGTTGCCTATCCAGTAGACGCCGATCGTCGGCGTTCCTACCGCGCGCGCAAGGTGCAGCGGCCCGGTGTCGTTTGCGATCACCAGCGACGCACGTTCCAGGAGCGCGGTGAATGCGGGCAGTGAAAGACGGCCGCAAAGGTTGCGCGGTTTCGAGCGCGCGTGCGCGACGACGGCATCGGCCATATCCGCCTCTTCCGGCACGCCGGTAACGCAGACTGCGTAACCGAGAGCGGCGAGATGATCCGCAACACCGGCCATCTTCTGCGCCGGCCAGCGGCGACGAACGTCCGTCGCGCCGGGATGCAGCACGACGAACGCACCGTGTTCCGGCAATTCCCTGGCCAGCGCGTGACGATCCGCTGCCGTCACGCAGAGGCGCGGTGCAAGCCCGACGGGCGGCGCGCCGGCGGCGGCGGCAACTTCCAGGTAGCGCAGCACTTCATTGTGATAGAGCGCATAGGGCACGTTGATGTCGAGCGGCGGCGCGCCATCTGCCTGCAGGCCGACAGCAAGTTGCGCACCGAGCCTTCTCACGAAGGGATTCGAGTTGCCGCCGCCACCGTGCATCTGCAGCGCGATGTCGAATCGTTCCGCCTGCATTTCGTGAAAGAACGCATCGACCACGTGCGGCTTTGCCGCGCGGTCATCCTCGCGCGGCACGCCATCGCATGCGGGCACGACCACCACGCGATCGACCGGACCCGGTCGGCGCGAAAGAAAATCGCGATGCCACTCGCAGCCGAGGTAGACAAGTTCCGCTTCCGGGCAGGCGTGCTTCAGCGCGTCCAGCGCGGGCAACGTGAAGATGTAATCGCCGAGCGCGTTGGCGCGCAGCACGGCGATCTTCTGCACGCCGGAAGATTTCACACCCGCGCTCACGTCGGTCTCGCGGGTTCGTGTCCCGGCTGGACATGAAGATACTGCGGTGCGTTGACACGCCGGTCCGGCACGGTCGTCTCGAGCTCCTGGTGATATGCGCCGCTCGGCAGCACGCCGCAGCCGCCGAAACGCGCAGCTACACGAAGTTGCGCGAGCACGTCCTCGCCGCAATGCGCATCCGGCAGCTGCCGCCAGAACTCGAAGCCGCCCCCCTCGCGCAGCTTGTGCGCGTCGTACATTACGCAACCTCCCACCCAGGCGACCTTGTAGCGCAGCGGTGTGCGCGGCGATGCCTGCAGTTTCCGCTGTACGTGCCAGACATTCGCGGCGTTGTGCAGCACATGACGATGCCATCGCGCATCGTCTGGCCCGATGACTTCCGGGTGCACGCGATCGTTCCATCGCTCAAGCACCTGCTCATGCGGCCGCACATCATCAAGGTAGCTCAGCCCGATCACGGCGTTTCCCGCAAACCCGCAGCGTTCCTCGCGCAGCACGCTGTGCAGCATGCCGATGACCCATGGCTCAAGAACAAGGTCGTCATCAAGGAACAGGCAGTACGCACACCGCGCGCGATCGAGTAGGAACTGGCGCTGCTGCGCCATGCCCCGGCGCGGCAGGTTGCGCTCGACAGCCACGCGCACGCCACGCGATTCCAGCAGCCGTATCGCGGTTCGCAACGGCGGATTGTGCGAACGGCAATCGCCGTCCGACTGGTCCGCGATGACGATATCGAAATCCGCGTGCTCCTGGTAGTAAAGGCTTGTCAGCGTCACCGCGAGCGCGATCGGACGGTTATAGGTCGGTATGAGCACCGTAACGTCGGACATTGATTTACAGCGACGATGAGGATGCAGGGTTTGCCTGGACGGCGTGCAGCGGAATGACGTTCGCACGCGCCTTCAGATCGAGCAGATCGTCCGCTGCGGCAACAATGGCGTCCGCATCCGGTACTGGCACGTGCGTGGAGTAGAAGCGGTCGGCAGCGTAGCGCACCAGGATGTTGCGGCTGCGGTTTGCGGGTGGAACGCCAAACGGCAGTACACGGTGAGCGACATGCCAGGGCGTGTGCTGCGGGTTCGTCTGCGCATAAAGAACGACGACCGGCGTCTGCACGGCCGCAGCGATGTGCACGGGCCCGGTGTTGTTCGAGATCACCAGCGGCGACATCGCGATCAACGAAATGAATGCACCAAGATCGAAACGGCCAGCGACGGCATGCACGCCCTCGCCCGCGGCGCGCGCAATGGAATCGGCAAGTGCGTGCTCCGCCGCGCTTCCCGTCAACACCACCTGCATGCCGAGCTCGCGATAAAGCTTCTGCGCAGCAGCTGCAAATCCTTCAGCGGGATAGCAGCGGCGCGCTTCGCTCGCGCCAGCATGCATGAGCAGCCACGGCCATGCGGTGTTCACGCCGGCCGCGCGCAATGTGAACCGCACTTCGTCGTCGCGATCGGACGGTACGGCGAGCGAGAGGTTCGCGCTCGCCGGTTTCGCGCCGAGGTACGTCACGAGATCGAGCTGCCGCTGGACTTCGTGACGCGTGCGATACAGCGGTTCCGTATCGGGCAACCATTCGGACAGAAGCGCGTAGGGATTCTCGCGGCAGTAGGCGGCAACGCGGCGAATGCCGGCCATGTAGCAGAGCATGGCCGTCGGCAGCGGATTCTGGCTGAAGACCGTGAAGATGACGGCCGCATCGAAACTGCGCCGTGAAAGGCGCGCCACGACATCGTCCAGCGCCATCCGGCCATCCGGATGATCGTGTCGATACCACGGCGGATCAAAGGTCATCGCGTCATCGACTTCCGGTATGTGTTCCGCGATGCCGCTGCCCGCACGCGACGTCAGCAACGTCATGCGGCGGTCGGGCACCGCAAGCTTCAGCGCGCGGATGGCCGGCGTTGTCATCAACACGTCACCGAGGTTGTCAGGACGAATGCAAAGGACATTCCGGAAACCCTGCCAGTCGCGGATGTCGTGCATCACAGCGCCCTCTGTTCGCGGACCGAATCCCGCAGCACGGCAGGATGCTGGATTCTCTCGATCAGGCGTGTCGTGCTCATGCCGTTTCCGAACGGAATGATTTCCACCTCGCCGCCCAGCGACTCGACAAGCGCCGCTTCCGGCAGCGAGTCGACACTGTATGTACCGCCTTTCGCGAAAACGTCCGGGCATGTCGCCTGCAGCACGCGGGTCGGGCTCTCGCCGTCAAAGGCAACGAGCAGGTCGACGGCTTCAAGCCCCGCGAGCACTTCCATGCGGTCTTCCAGACTGTTCACGGGCCGACCATCGCCCTTGATGCGATGGATGCTTTCATCGTCATTGAGCGCAACGATGAGGACGTCGCCGAGCGCCTTTGCCTGGCGAAGAAAGTCGACATGACCGCGATGCAGGAGATCGAAACAGCCGTTGGTGAAGACGATCCGGCGCTTCTGCTCCTTCAGCTCGCGCACGATGCCTGAAAGCTCATCGAGCTCGGTGACGCGCTTGCTCGGACCATGCAGGCAGGCATGGAGCTCGTCGCCCGAACATACGCCGGTTCCATCCTTGCCGATCACGACCGCCGCTGCCGCCGCTGCGATGCGAGTGGATGTTCTTGGTGATGCACCTGCCGCGACCGACAGCGCAAGCGCACCGACGAAGCTGTCGCCCGCGCCGATGGTCTGGCGGTCATCCCGCGGAATGCAGGAAATGAGATACGGATCCTGGCCGCGCTCAAGCAGCACGGTTCCATCCATGTCCACGGTCGCAGCGACAAAGCGCGCGCCCGTTCGCTCAAGCAGGGCATCGCCGTTCGCAATGACCTGGCGGATACGTTCATCGTGCCGTGCGGGCGTGAGCCCGAGAAGATGCACCGTTTCCGCATAGTTCGGTTTCACGGCGAGCGGCGCGAGATCGCGAAAACGTTCCGGCTGTTTCGAATCGACGATCAGCGGCTTCGGCGTTGCCAGCAGCTGTTCATGGATTGCATGGATCACGTCCCCCGTGAAAAGACCGTAACCGTAATCGGACAGCACGACGACATCACATGCGTCAAGCGCATCCCGGAACCGCTCGATCACAGCGCCGGCGGTCTCCGCATCGATGCCATCGATGTTCCCGGCGTCGACGCGCACGAGAATGCTCGATCCGGCGCACACGCGCGTCTTGCTGATGGTTTTTCGCTGTCGCGCTCTCACGATGGGATCGGTGCGCACAGCGTGAGATGCCAGTACCTCGACAATGCGCGATCCGTTCTCATCGTCACCGAGCACTGTCAGGAAACTTGCATGGCCACCCAGCGCGGCGACGTTGACGGCGGTATTCGCAGCGCCGCCGGCGCTGAACGTGCGTTCTTCGAGATTCACGACAGGAACAGGCGCCTCGCGGCACAGCTTGTCCGTCGTTCCCTTCTCGTACACGTCGAGAATCGTGTCGCCGACAATGAGTACGCGACGTTCCCGGAACGCCGCGATCAGCTGTTCGGCGTTTCTCAGGACGGGTGTCTGCGTTGCCATTGCATCGGCTGTTCGTTGATGTGCGCGAGCGCGCCGCGAAGATCGCTGACGACGGCATCCGGCTTGCGGTATGGCCCGTCGATCCATTCGGTTTCGTTGCCGCGGTCAACAAGTACGGTGCGGCAACCTGCACGATTTCCAGCCTCCATATCGTTCAGGATGTCACCGATCATCCATGAATTCTGCATGTCGACATCAAGATCTTCCGCAGCACGCAACAGCAGTCCGGCGCGCGGCTTGCGGCAGTCGCATTCCACCGCGTACTGGCGCACTTCCCCTGCGGGGTGATGCGGACAGCAGTAAACGCCATCGAGCGTCACGCCGCAGGCTTCCAGCTTTTCATGCAGCGCCGATACCATCGATTCCATCGTCGCGGCATCAAAGTATCCGAGCGCAACGCCCGGCTGGTTGGAGATCACGATGAGCAGGTAGCCTTGTTCGCGCAGCCGTGCAAGCACGGACGGAACTTCCGGGTAGAGATGCATGCAGTCCGCGTTCACGTTGTACGGGACATCGACAAGGAGTGTTCCATCCTTGTCGAGAAAGACAGCGGGACGTGTGCCGCTGCCGTTTGCATGCGCCGCGCTCAGGGCCATGACGTCTCGCGCATCGGCAGCACCATGACTTCCGGGATGACGCTGCCGGCCGGTTGCGACAGAACAAACCGTACGGTATCCGCGACATTCTCAGGATCCTGCAGCACGCCGGGATCGGTGTCCGGGAAGCGTTCAAGTATGAAAGGCGTTTTCATGCCGCCTGCGACCACCGCCGTGACCTTGACGTTCTTGGCGCGTGCTTCGGTGTGAAGCGCATGACTGAATCCAAGCAGGCCCCACTTGCTCGCATGGTAGGCGGATGCGTTTTCCCAGGCCCGTTTCGAGGCAGTGGAAACGATGTTGACGATGTGTCCGCTCCCATTCTTCACGAGCACCGGGAAGGCGGCCTTCGTGACGATGAACGGTCCGCGGAGATTGACGTTCATGACGCGGTCCCACTCGTCGTGGGTCATTTCCTCGATCGGTTTCGTGTAGTCGATTCCGGCATTGTTGACGACAAAGTCCAGCCGCCCGCAGTCCTTGATGACGTTCTCCACGACGCGCTCGACGCTTTCCCTGTCGGATACGTCCATAACGTAGGTCTGCGCATCGCAGCCATTGTCGGTGATCTTGCTCGCCGTCTTCTTCAGACCATCCGGTTTTATGTCCGCCAGCGCAACGACGACACCGGCAGCGGAAAGTGACTGGCAGATCGCAGCGCCCAGCCCCTGGCCTGCGCCGGTGACCAGCGCGACCCTGTCCTTCAACGACGTCATGAACAAACTCCCTGGTTATGCCACAAGGAAAAGGAATTCCGGCACGGTTGGCGTGACGGCAGGAACATCATGATGCGGGCGGACGATGCATCATCTGCGCAGCGGTGCCCGCACCCAGCGCAGACCACTCGTCGATGCGGTCGATTGCAATGTCGTCGTAGATGTCGAGCAGCTGGCGAGTGACCGTTTCCCAGGTAAACAGCCGATTCACGCGGCGGATCGCACGGCGACTGAGCGCCTCGTGCGTGCTTTCATCATCGAGAATTTCAAGCATGCGTTCGGCGAGGATTTCCGGTTCATCGGGTGGCACGAGGAATCCCGTTTCGTCATGTTCGACGCTGTACTTGATTCCGCCGACGTTGGCACCGACGACCGGCACGCCGCATGCCATCGCTTCCAGCGGCGTGATGCCGAAAGGTTCGTACCAGGGCGTGCTGACGAAGATGTCCGCGGCGTTGTAGTAATACTTCAGCTGGTCGCGGTATCGCCGTCCGGTGAATGTCACCCTGTCCTCGATTCCTTCTTCGCGAGCGATCGTCTGCAGGCGGCCGATTTCGGGGGTCTTGATCGGGCACGGCTCGTCGGAATCTCCGCCGACGACCAGCAGGCGAACGGGCATCTCCTTTTTTCTCAGCAGCGCCGCCGTACCGCGAATGACATTGTCCACGCCCTTTCGCGGAACCATGCGACCAAGCTGGAGAATGATCCTTTCATCCGGATCAAGTCCGATGCGCATCGCGCACTCACGCTTGTCCAGTGGAACAAACTCGTCGCTGTCGAAGCCGCAGGGCACGATGCGAAGGCGGTCCGGCTTGACGAAGTAATGAATCATCAGGTCATCGCGATCCTGCGGGCATTCCGCGATCACTGCATCCGCGTCGCGCGCGACCTGCTCCTCTATCCTGAAGCGAAGGTCGGGAAATTCGTCAGCGGAACCCTGGTAGATGCGCCGCACCTTGCCAAGCGCATGGAACGTGATTGCATAGGGAATTCCGTTCCGCTGCTTTAGCTCGCGCGCGACGTATCCGGACATCCAGAAATGCGCGTGCACCACGTCGTACTGCAGCTGTTCGCGATCGATGAACTGCAGCATGTCCGCCACGAAATCATCCATGTAGTCGAAAAGACGTTCCTTGCGGATGAACGTCCGCGGCCCCGCCTCGACATGTATGACGCGAACGCCTGACCGGTAATGGACAACGCGCGGCTGTTCCATGCTGTCCCATCGCGTATAGATATCGACGTCGCATCCGAGCATGGACAGGTGATGTGCAACGCGGTCGACGTAGACGTTCTGCCCGCCACTGTCGACGCCACCGATTACAGCCAGCGGCGATGCGTGTTCGCTGATGAATGCAATACGCTTTCGCATCATGCCCGTTGCGTTCCTGCCTGGCGCGCCTCGGCGGGCGTCGTTACATATTGAAATGTCTCCAGCCACTCATCGGTGAAGCGCTGCATGTCGAACTTCCGTATGGCCGCGGTGCGTGCGCCGGCGCCAAGGTTCCGCGCATGTTCCGGATCGCGCAGCAGCAGATGCATCTTGTCGATGAGATAGTCGACATCGGTATGGATATAGCCGGACACGCCGTTTTCAATCGTCACCGGCATTTCCGTCGTCGCGAGCCCGACGACCGGAAGTCCCGTCATCATGGCCTCGCATACCGCGAGGCCCAGGCTCGTGTAACGGATGGGATTGAAGAAGAAACGATACTGCGCGATGAAGGCGGGCAGGTCCGGCGCGGGAATTTCGCCAAGTCCACCGACTTCCCTTGAGCCCATTCCAATCACGTCGAGAGGTATGTGCCGTCGCACATGCTTGTAGACGTCGAGGCCCAGACGGCGTCCACGGATCTGCATGTTGTTGATGACGACGATTCCCTTCTCGATGTTCCCGGTGTACTGGACGCCGGACGGAATCGTCACCGCGTGCTCGATTACGCGCGACGGGCTTTGATTGTTGTCCCACATGAGCCGGTTGAAGTGCGTGACGTGCACGATCAGCACATCCGGATCATCGACGAAGTGGCGCGTATCCGTCGGCGTCTCGCGCGGCGGATCGTGTTCGAGGTAGATCCGCGGCAACTTTCGCTGCTCTTCCGTGAGGATTTCGTACTGGTCTTCAAGGTAATTCTTTCTCTGCTGATACAGGATGCAGTCGAACTCCATCTCGCGCACTTCCTCCGCCGCAACCTCCGTCACGTTGTCGCCCCACGCGAAGGGACCGGACCTGCCGGTGTAACCTGGCGAGCCATCCGACTTCACGGGAATGACGAATTCGCAAGGGGTATGGGTGAGGTAGTAGAGGTAGCTGCCGTGTATGTGCCAGGTAAATACGCGAAGCGGCCGACCGACCGGCGTGTTTCCTGGCGAACCTGTTCGCATCTTCAATTCTCTCTATCGCAGTGCGGCGTTGAGGGGCGAGCGCAGCGCGCGCTCGACGTGAACGATCACGTTGTCGATATCCGCCGCATTACCGGAATGCACGACCTGGTGCCTGTCCGCATCGAGCGGCGCCCAGCGAGCGGGATCGGAGGTGAGGAAGATGATCACACTTGGCGTACCGAGCGCCGCGGCGACGTGCGACACGCCCGTATCGTTCGATACAAGGAGGCGCGCACGTCCTATGAGCGCACCCAGGAGTCCAAGGTCCGTCTCACCGACAAGGTTGATCGACGAGCCCGTCATCCTCTGGCGCACGCTTTCCACGGCGTCACGCTCATCGTCGGTGCCGGTGAACACCACGCAATTGCCTTTCTCCACAAGCAGATCGGCAACGCGCGCAAATTTCTCAGGCGCCCACCATCGGCGCATGTCTCGTGCGCCGGGATGAATGCAGACGTAGTTCTGCCCCGAGAATCCGTGTCGCGCGGCGAGCGCATCGAGGCGCGACCATTCATCCTGCGATACCGGAAATTCGAGCGCCTCGCCTTTCGCCTCGATCCCGAGAAATTGCATCAGGCGAAGGTGGCGACGCACTTCCGGCAGCGCTTCCGGATAAGGCATGAAGAATCGTGAATCCGGACAGTACGCGCCCGGCTCATGGAATCCTGCGAGGTGACGCGCGCCGAGCATTGCTACCAGCGGATTCGTGACCGAACCCTTGCCATGCATCTGGAGAAGTAGATCGTATCGTTCGGCACGCTCGCGCTCGAGGAAGTGAAGGAAGGCGTCATGATCAAACGCCTGCTCGGGCAGACCCGGGATACCGGGAAAGCTCGCGAACGAATCAATGTACGCACCAAATCGTCGTGCAAGATCCGCCATGCCCGGCAACCCGATCAGGGTAATTTCAGCGTTCGGACAAGCGGTGCGTAACGCCCTCAACGCCGGGATCGCGCAAAGCAGATCCCCAAGATAGAGCGCCCTGAAGACAGCTATTCGTTGAAGATCGGATGGCAGCTTCACAGGCATGAGGCTCGCGTCTTGTTCCCTTGAGAAAAACTCTTTGACTTGTTCTGCACGTCGTTGACGGGCTAGTGAGACTAGCGTTCGCTATTGGACGTTGCATTACCGGAATCACCCGAAGGACATGTTTCGGAGCAAGAAACGAAGCGCTGATCTGTGATGAAGATCGTGCGCTTCGCATGATGCCGTGCGACAGCGAATGCGGGTCAGTGCGAAGAACGGAATTTTGTCGAAGGGAGTTTGGTGCCGAAGGACAGCACGTCACATGAAGCGATGCACTGCCGAAGTTCTGTTGTTCGCGTGTGACCGTGTATCGCGAGAGGAACTGCCGGAACGCATACGCAAACGCTGATTCCGGAGGGACGCAGTTGCGCGCGCCAGATGGTCACGAACATTCGATCGGGCGGCAGATGAATTGAAGATGACGCTCGCGCAACAGGGTGAACAAAACCTGCTCGTGAACGCGACGTCAAAAAAGAAAAGGCTCCTGATCGAACTCGATCAGGAGCCTTTTGGCTTTAGGAGCCTGGCGGTGACCTACTCTCGCACGAGGAGACCTCGTACTACCATCGGCGCTGAGCAGTTTCACTTCCGAGTTCGGGATGGGATCGGGTGGTTCCCACTCGCTATTGCCGCCAGGCAAACCGGTTTCAGAATCACGACGTATCGCGACCCTCAAATTCAGAAAGTTGATATTGCGCTTAGTTGCGTGTCAGCCACACACCCAAGCTTGCAAACCACTTGGGGTTATATGGTCAAGTCTCACGAGCAATTAGTACTGGTTAGCT
>CAZRFE010000019.1:0-36044 GCA_964599565.1 uncultured Gammaproteobacteria bacterium | reverse complement strand
CTGTCACGCCGGGGGTCGCGGGTTCGAGTCCCGTCCACTCCGCCACTTGTTTGTTGCAGCGAAAGGGCGCCTCGGAACGGGCGCCCTTTTGTTTTTCCGGGTCCGCCAGCGACCCAAGCCCGGAATCAACAGTCGACATCAGCAGGACTTCGAACAATGCTGCAAAGTATTAGAGAAAACATCAAAGGCGTAGGCGCGTGGATCATCGTGTTGTTTCTCTGCGTTCCCTTCGCGTTCTGGGGTATCAGCCAGTATTTCGACACGACAGCCGGCAGTGAGGCTGCAACGGTGAACGGCGAGGAAATCTCGACGTTCGAGGTCGACCAGGCATATCAGCAGCGATACCAGGAACTCGTGCGCGCGTTTGGTGATCGCTTGCCGCCGGAGCTCATCAACGAGCAGGCTCTGCGTCGCGAGCAGCTCGACCAGTTGATCTTCCAGGAGTTGTTGCGCCAGAAGATGCTGGAACTCGGGTACCGCGCCAGCGATGAACAGGTGCGCAACCAGATACGGAGCATTCCCGCGTTCCAGGAGAACGGCGAATTTTCGGCCGAGCGCTATCGCATGGCGCTGACGCAGGCAGGACGTTCGCCTGCATCCTTCGAAGCGCTGTTGCGGCGAGATATCGCCTTGCAGCAGCTCCGACAAGGTGTTGTCGAAAGTGAATTCGCAACACCGCGCGAGGCGGGCTTGCTGATGGCGATCGAGGAACAGGGACGCCGTCACAGCGCAGTCATCGTTCCTGACGAGGCGTTCACGGACAAGGTCGAGATCACTGAAGCGGATGTCACCGAATTCTACGAGACCAATCAGTCGCAGTTCCTGACGCAGGAATCCGTGGATGCAGCGTATGTGGAGCTCACACTTGAGCAGTTCGCCAACAACGTTGAAGTGACGGACGAACAGCTTCGTGCCGTCTACGACAGCCGCGCCGCGGAATTTGCATCCCAGGAGCAACGCGCTGCAAGCCATATTCTTATTGAAGGCGACGATGCAGCAGCGCGCCAGGAAGCGGAAGCGGTGCTGAAGCGTATTCAGTCCGGCGAGGATTTCGCCGCGGTCGCTCGCGAAGTCTCCGATGATCCGGTTTCAGCAGAGGAAGGCGGCAACCTCGGACTCATTCAGCGCGGACAGCTCGAGGGTGCATTCGAGGACACGCTGTTTGCGATGAACGAAGGCGAAGTTCGCGGCCCGGTACAGACGGATTTCGGTTTTCATATCATTCGTCTTGACAGCATCAAGGCGCCGGAGCTCCCCGAATTCGACGAGATTCGTGATGAACTTGCGGCCGACCATGCGAAGCAGGAAGCGCGTCGCGCTTTCGATGATGCAGTTCAGCGGTTGGCGGATGCGGTGTTCCGCGATGACGGCAGTCTTGATACGGCCGCGGACGAACTTGATATCGAAGTGAAGGAAATCGACGGCGTGACGCGCAGAGCGGGCCCCGGAATCGCAGCGAACGCCGAGGTGAGGGACGCGCTGTTCGACGAAGCCGTTCTTGCGGACGGCATGAACAGCGATCCGATCCAGGTGTCGAACGAACACGTTGTCGTGGTTCGCGTTGTCGAGCATTACCCTGCGCAGCCCCGGCCGCTCGCAGAGGTTGAAACGCAGGTTCGCAACCAGTTGCAGTCCGCGCGCGCTACGGAGCTGGCGCGGCAGGCAGCGGAATCGGTACTCGAACGCGTGCGTTCGGGCGAAACGCTGGCGGCTGTTGCCGAGGCCGAACGTTTGACATTCCGCGACGAGAGCGTGACGTATCGCCAGGCACCGGACGTCGGTCCGCGTCATGCGGAAGCAGTGTTTACTGCGGCATATCCGGTGGATGGGCCGACACTGGGCATGACGGCGATCGAGAACAACGATTTCGTGGTGTTCAGCGTGAGCGAAGTGCTGCCGGGAGATTATTCCGGTCTGACGGCATCGGAGCGTGAAACGCGCCAGCGCAACCTGCGTCAGCAGGAAGCCGCTGCGGCAACGGCGGCGTATCTTGCGGAAATGCGTGAGAGCGCGGACGTGAGCATTCGCGGGAACAGCTCCGGGCAACAATAACGAACAGTCCGCGTGATCGGACGGGGGAAGCCGGGATGAAGAAACTCGCGCTCCACTGGCAGATACTCATCGCCATCGTTCTTGCCGGACTCGCCGGGTGGATGTCCGGCACGACCGGTGGCATCGGTGATCTGACGTTCTACAGCGTCTACGAATTTCTCGGTGCCATATTCCTTCGCGCGCTGAAGATGATCATCGTACCGCTGATCCTCTCGTCGATCATTGTCGGCATCGCCGGCATCGGCAATGCAGAAGATCTCGGCAGGCTGGGCGGCAAGACGATCGGCTTCTACATGCTCACTGGCGCCATCGCCGTCCTGATCGGGCTCGGGTACGTGAACATCACGCGTCCCGGATTCCATGACGGGCAGCCGGTAAACAATGAGCTTGCGCTGGAGGCGACACGGCAGGAGGTCAGGCAGGACCTGCATGGCGCGGGCGGTCTCGGCGAACTCGCAGACCTGTTTGTGCGCATGGTTCCGGAGAACGTCGTCGCGACTGCCGCGGACAATTCCGACCTGCTCGCGTTGATCTTCTTCGCTGTCCTGTTCGGCTTCTTCATTACCCGTGTCGGTGACGAACACGCGCAGCCGCTTTACAGGTTCTGGAACGCCGTCTTCCACGTGATGATGCGCATCACGGAACTCGTCATGAAGTTCGCGCCCATCGGCGTGTTCGGACTGGTGGCGGCGGTTGTTGCGGAGACAGGCTTCGATGCGGTTCGACCGCTGGGAATCTTTGCGTTGACGGTGGTTGCCGCACTCCTGACGCATGCATTCATCGTCATGCCGCTGATGATTCGAATCTTCGCCGGCGTGAATCCATGGAAGGTCTATCGTGGAATATCGCCCGCGCTATTGACGGCATTTTCCACGGCGTCGTCGTCCGGCACGCTGCCTGTGACCATGGACTGCGTCGAGAAGAACGTCGGCGTTTCCAACCGCATTTCCAGCTTCGTGCTGCCGCTGGGTGCCACGGTGAACATGAACGGCACGGCGCTCTATGAATGTGTCGCCGTCATGTTTCTCGCGCAGGCTTACGGTCTCGACCTCAGTTTCACGACGCAGTTCCTGATCGCGCTTACCGCGCTCGTAACTTCCATTGGCGTTGCCGGCGTGCCGTCTGCGTCGCTGGTTGCCATCGGCATGATCCTCACCGCCGTCGGTCTGCCGCTGGAAGCCATGGGTGTACTGTTTGTCTTCGACCGGGTGCTCGACATGCTGCGCACCAGCGTGAACGTACTCGGCGATGCCGCCTGCGCGGTGATTATCGCGAAGCTGGAGGGTGAGGAAGGAGTCGTCGGCGACATGCAGCGCAGGTAGTCGGGTGCTGCAACTGCGAAAGGAAACAAAAAAGCCGGGCAATGCCCGGCTTTTTTCATGCGTGGACCAACCGCTTATTCTTCCAATGACATGCCGATGTTGTGGTAACCGTTGTCGACATAGATGATCTCGCCGGTGATTCCGTTGGCGAGGTCGGAGCACAGGAACGCAGCGGCGTTGCCCACATCGTCCGTCGTGACGTTGCGCCGCATCGGCGACACCTTCGCAACGTGATCGAGCATCTTGCGAAAACCGCTGATGCCGGCGGCGGCGAGCGTCTTGATCGGACCTGCGGAAATTGCATTGACGCGGATACCTTCGGGACCAAGATCCTGCGCAAGGAATCGCACATTGGCTTCAAGACTCGCTTTCGCAAGCCCCATCACGTTGTAATTCGGCACGGCCTGCACAGCACCGAGATAACTCAGCGTCAGGTATGCGCCGTTGCGGCCCTTCATCATCGGCCAGGTTGCCTTGGCTAGCGCCGCAAAGCTGTAGGAACTGATGTCGTGCGCGATGGTGAAACCTTCACGGCTGACGACATCGACATACCGTCCTTCCAGCTGATCGCGCGGTGCGAAACCGATCGAATGCACGACGATGTCGAGCGCGTCCCAGTGCTTGCCGAGACGTTCCGCAAGCGAGTTGATTTCGTCATCGCTTCCGACATCGAGTGACAGCACGATATCCGTCCCGAGTTCCTTCGCGAATTCCTCCACGCGCGGCTTGAGCTTGTCGCCGACGTAGGTGAGCGCGAGTTCTGCGCCTTCGCGTTTCATCGCCTGCGCAATGCCCCACGCGATGGAGCGATTGCTCGCAAGACCGGTGATGAGTGCGCGTTTGCCTTGCAGAAATCCCATGGTGCGTTCCTTTTTCTTGTTGCGGCTTACGTGGACTGCTTGGTGACGTCGACCTGCAGCGTCAGGCGCTGGCCGGGTTGCAGGTAATCGTCCGCTGAGAGACGGTTCCAGCGCGTGATGTCGCTGACGCGGACGCCAAAGCGACCGGCGATGCGTGCGAGCGAATCGCCGCTGCGCACGGTGTAGGTGATGGTGCGGACGCGTTCGCTCGGGCCGAGGCGGGTTGCGAGGCTTGCGTCCAGCGCAGCGGCGCGCTTCGTCCAGACAGCGAGCGTCTGCCCCGCGCGCAGCGGATCCGTCGGCGCCATGTTGTTCCAGGCGGCAAGTTCGCGCACGCCAACACCGTAATCGCGCGAGATGCTCCAGAAGGATTCGCCCGATGCGACGCGATGATCGACGCGCGTTCCGGAGCGTTGCACGTTCTGCTTCGACTCAAGGCGATTCTCGGCGGTGAGTGCGTAGCCGGAGAGTGACTTCATCGCAACCGGCACCGTCAGCATGTCGCCGGCGCGGATGAGATTGCCGCGAATGCTGTTGATTTCCTTCAGCAGTTCCACGGTCGTGTCGTAACGGTTTGCGATGCTGAGCAGGCTTTCACCGGAACGGATGCGGTGCCGCTCCCAGCGCACGGTATCGCGCGGCCCCAGTTCGGCAAGTGCCGTCTTGAAGGTTTCAATGTTTCCAAGCGGCAGCAGCAGCGAATGCGGACCGTCGGGATCCGTTGCCCAGCGGTTGAAAGCGGGATTGAGCAGGTAGACCTGTTCGACGTCCATGCCCGCAAGTTCAGCGGCGAGTGCGAGATCGATCTGCCGGCCAACATCCACGGCGGCGAGATACGCCTCATCGGGAATCGGGCGGATGCTCACGCCATAACGTTCCGGTTGCGCGACGAGTCGTTGCAGCGCAAGCAGCTTCGGAACGTATGCGCTGGTTTCCTTCGGCAGGCGCAGATGCCAGAAGTCCGTCGGCAGGCCGCGCGCCTTGTTGTAGCGGATCGCGCGCGCAACGTTGCCTTCGCCGGAGTTGTACGCCGCAAGCGCGAGCTGCCAGTCGTCGAACTCGCCATGCAGGTATTCGAGATAATCCAGTGCCGCGCGTGTGGCTTCCGCGACGTCTCGCCGTCCGTCGTACCACCAGTTCTGCTTGAGATCGAAACGCCGGCCGGTTCCCGGGATGAACTGCCACAGTCCCGCCGCGCGGCCGTGCGAGTATGCAAACGGGTCGAACGCGCTCTCGACGATCGGCAGCAGCGCGATTTCCATCGGGATGCCGCGTTCTTCGATCGCCTCGACGATGTAATGCAGGTAAGGCGTTGCGCGCGTGGCAACACGATCAAGATACGACTGGTGCGCGGCGTACCATTTGAGCTGCGCATCGACTTCCGCGTTCTCGACCGTTTCAAGCGCGAAACCATCTCGAATGCGAAGCCACAGGTCGCCAGGGCCGATCGGCAGCTCGTCCGCGGCGATCAGTTCATCGACCGCACACACCAGCAGTTCCGCTTCGATGGATTCCTCGGCGGCGGGGACAACGATCTCCGCGGCATCGATGCCGGTGTCGGCCGGCCGGCCGGCGCAGCCAGTCAGCGCGAGTACGCCAAGCGTGGCAAAAAGAGTGCGAATCGACATGGAACCCCGCCCGTGGATCAAGGATAAGTACAGGAAATCGTTAGAATTCGTCTTTCCAGCGGCGCAACGCCGCAAACACGCGAACCTTATCATCCAGCACCGTTCCGGACCACTGTTCAGCCGCCCGGCGGACCCCCGCATCCGACGTGCGGAGGAAGGGATTGACCGCGCGTTCCTGCGCGATCCGGCTTGGCAGCGTCGGCCGGTTCTGGGCGCGCAGCGCAGCAGATTTTTCCCGGTAGACGTCGATATCGCCGTTGTCCGGCTCAACCGCCGTCGCGAACTCAAGGTTCGCGAGCGTGTATTCATGTCCGCAGTAGATCTGCGTATCGGAAGGCAGGTTCGCGAGGCGGTCAAGCGAGGCGGCCATCTGCTCCGGCGAACCTTCGAACAGTCTTCCGCAACCGCCGCTGAACAGCGTGTCGCCACAGAACAGTGCGCCGTGCCCGTGAAAGGCGATGTGTCCGAGCGTGTGGCCCGGAATTTCGAGTACCGCGAACTGAAGGCCGATCTCCGGAAGTGCGACATACTCGCCGTCGTCGCGCGGCTCTGTGACCACGGATTGCGCTTCCCGCGCCGGCCCGTAAACGGGAACCCGGAAACGTTCCGCGATCTCGGCCGCGCCGCCGATATGGTCATGGTGATGGTGCGTCACGAAAATCGCCGCAGGCGCCAGTCCGCGCTCGCCCAGCACCTTGTTCACCGGCGCTGCGTCGCCCGGATCGACGATGACGACGCGATCATTCGCGGCGTGGATCAGCCAGATGTAGTTGTCGCGAAAGGCGTTGACGGCGGAGACCTTGAGCATGAAGCAAGGCTAGCAGATCAACGCCTTGCGAACCGTGAACGGGTTTGCCGGCCGTGCCGTCGCCGCCGCGGTCGCGTGGTAAAGTCTCGCCATGGTTCGCACGTCGCCGAAAACTCCGCTCCCTTCTCACGCCTGGTTCGAAACCCCGCTGGGCAGCGCGCTGCTCGAGGCGGAATGCGCGGTCGCGGAGCGGATGCTGGAGCGGGTTTTCGGGTTTGTCGCGGTGTCCGTCGGCGGCTGGTGGCCGTGCGCATCGTTCCTTCAATCCTGCGCCATACGGCGTCAGCTGCGCGTGCAGGCCGGCGGAGATCTCGTCTCGCCGTTCGACAACCTCGCGCTCGCTTCGGATTCCGTGGACGCCGTGCTGCTGCCGCACACGCTGGAGTTCGTTGCGTCGCCGCAGCGCCTGCTCCGCGAGGCCGAGCGTGTCCTGGTGGGCGAGGGCCATGTGCTGATCACGGGTTTCAACCCGTGGAGTGCATGGTCCACGCGACGCTGGCTGCGTTCGGGGCGTTTTCCCGAAGCCGGACGTCCGCTCGCGTTGCGTCGCCTCATCGACTGGCTGAACCTGCTCGGTTTTGAAGTGCGTGCTGCGGAACACCTGTTTCGCCGCCCGCCGATAAGTAACGCACGACTGCTTGAGCGGCTCGCACCGCTCGAGCAACCGCGCTGGCTGCCGATTCCCGGCAGCGCATACGCCATACTCGCGCGCAAGCATGTCTATTCCATGACGCCGGTGCGTCCTGCCTGGGAGCGCCGCCGACGCCTGGTCGCCGGTGTCGCGACGCCGGCCGGTCGGAGCATGCGCGGCGCGGCGCGCCAGGCCGGCAATTCGTAAAAGAGAACAATCTGTCCTCGGGGGACGCAGTGAAACATGTCGTGATTCATTCCGACGGCGCCTGCCGCGGCAATCCCGGTCCGGGCGGCTGGGGAGCGGTCCTTGAGTGGGGCGATACCGGCAAGATGCTCAAGGGCGCGGAAGCCAGGACCACCAACAACCGCATGGAACTTTTCGCTGCCATCGCCGCGCTCGAAGCGCTGAAGCGTCCGTGCCAGGTGGAGTTCCATACCGACTCCGAGTATCTTCGCCGCGGCATCACCGAGTGGCTTTCGAACTGGAAACGCAACGGCTGGAAGACTGCGGCGCGCAAGCCGGTGGCAAACGCGGACCTGTGGGAGCGCCTGGATGCTGCGGCCAGCACGCATGAGATCAAGTGGCACTGGGTGAAAGGACACAGCGGAAATCCCGGCAACGAGCAGGCGGACCGGCTCGCGAATCTCGCCATCGACGAACTGCTGGGACTTGCCACGCGCGCGGAGCCGAATCGATGAAACCCTCCACGAACGTCAACGAGAACGGCAACGAACGCATCGCCGTCGTCGGGCTCGGCTACGTCGGCCTGCCGCTTGCGCTCGCGCTTGCAGAAACGTTCGAGGGCGTCATCGGTTTCGACATCGATGCCGGCAAGGTGCGCAAGCTTCACGCCGGCGTCGATCCTGCAGGCGAAGTCGACGGCACTGCGCTGCGCGCGACGCGCCTTCATGTCACGGCGGATGCGGACGCGCTCGCCGACGCCACGTTCGTCATTGTCGCCGTCCCCACGCCCGTCGATGAAAACCGCCAGCCGGATCTTCGCGCGATGCTCGGCGCCTGCGAGACCGTTGGCCGCATGCTGCACGCAGGCAGCGTCGTTGTCTTCGAATCCACGGTCTGGCCGGGCGTCACGGAGGATGTCTGCGGACCTGCGCTCGAAGCGGCATCGGGACTTCACCGCGGCAAGGATTTCTTTCTCGGTTACTCACCGGAACGCATCAACCCGGGCGATCGCGAGCACCAGTTGCACAACATCGTGAAGGTCGTCGCAGGCGAGGATGCGAAAACGCTGGAACGCATTTCGGCAGTGTATGAACGCATCGTGCCCGCAGGACTGCATCGTGCGCCGTCGATCAAGGTCGCGGAAGCGGCAAAGGTCATCGAGAACACGCAGCGCGACATGAACATCGCGCTCATGAACGAACTCGCGATGATCTTCGATCGCTTCGGCATCGCGACGCGCGACGTGCTCGCCGCGGCCGGCACGAAATGGAATTTTCTGCCGTTCACGCCGGGCCTTGTCGGCGGGCATTGCATCGGCGTCGATCCGTATTACCTCACCGCGCGCGCGAAGCAGGCAGGTTACTACCCGCAGCTGATTCTCACGGGCCGGCGCATCAATGACGGCATCAGCGGTTTCATCGCGAACAAGATCCTTCGCCTGCTCATCGACACCGGCAAGGCGGTGAAGGGCGCGCGCGTCGGCATGCTCGGTGTCACGTTCAAGGAGAACGTGCACGATCTTCGCAACAGCCGCGTGCCCGAGATCGTGCATGAACTTGCAGGGTTCGGTCTTGACGTGCTGGTGCACGATCCGATGACCGACGCCGCCGAACTGCACGACGAATACGGCCTTGAGTCCTGCGCGGAGGCGGATCTGTGCGATCTTGACGTGCTCGTGCTGTCCGTACCGCACACCGCGTTGCTGCCGCTCGCGCGCAGGCTCAGCCGCGATGCGCTGTCCGATGGCGGCATCGTCATCGATGTGAAATCGAAACTCGATGCCGCGGACCTGCCTGCCGGCATCACGTACTGGTCCCTCTGACGGAACAACGCATGCGCCAGATCGTTCTTGATACCGAAACCACCGGCCTCGAACCGAAGGACGGCCACCGCATCATCGAGATCGGCTGCGTGGAGCTCATGAACCGGCGGCTGACGGGCAACGACAAGCGCTGGTACATCAATCCAGAGCGCGAGATCGATCCCGGCGCCATCGACGTGCACGGCATCACGAACGACTTTCTCGCAGACAAGCCGCGCATGGCGGAGATCGTCGAGGAATTTCTTGAGTACGTCGCGGGCGCGGAGCTTGTCATTCACAACGCGCCATTCGACATCGGCTTCCTGAACCACGAGCTTGGACATCATCTTGCGCGCGCTGAACGCGTCGATGCCATCTGCACGGTGCTCGATACGCTCGCGCTCGCGCGGCGCATGCATCCTGGCCAGCGCGCGAGCCTGGATGCGCTGTGCAAGCGTTACGAGATCGACAACTCGCAGCGCGAATACCACGGCGCGCTGCTCGACGCGCAGATTCTCGCCGAGGTGTACCTCGCGATGACCGGCGGCCAGGCCGCGCTTTCACTTGACGGCGATCGCCGCGCAGGACGGCAGGGCGGAGCACCGGTACGCATCGCGCGCGAGGGACTCGTGCTGCCGGTGGTTCCCGCGAACGCGGAAGAACTGGCCGCGCATCGGAAACTGCTGGATGTGATACGCGCCTCGGCAGAGCCTGTGTGGGCGGACTACGTCAGTGATGAGTTGCAAGTGACGAGCGACGAATAGCGGTACCAGGAGCCTGGTGCGTCGCGGGGCGCCTGCACGGCAACCCGGCAAAAAAGGTGCACGAGCGGTTCATGCCGCATGGAGCGCGCTCCTGCGGGCATTCATTCCTGTTACTGCACCGCGCTTTCACCCCGCCGACTTTTCGTGACCCCGCCACCCTCACCCGGTAAAATCCCTTACTTTTCGCGCCGGCGTTCTTCCGAGCGGCGGTAATACAGGCAAGAAACGGAAGAAGAGCGATGACCCCGACCATGAGCCACGCTTTCCTGAAGCATTTTCTCGGCAATGCGCCGAACTGGTACAAGCTGACGATCGTCGGCTTCCTGATCGCAAACCCGATCCTGTTTTTCCTGGTGGATCCCTATCTCGCCGGCTGGGTGCTGGTGCTGGAATTCATCTTCACGCTCGCGATGGCGCTCAAGTGCTATCCGCTGCAGCCCGGCGGCCTGCTCGCCATCGAGGCCGTTGCCATCGGCATGGCATCGCCGGAAACGGTGTTCCATGAAGCTGCCGCGAACTTCGAGGTGATCCTGCTGCTGATCTTCATGGTCGCCGGCATCTTCTTCCTGAAGAACATGCTGCTGTACGTGTTCACGAAGATCCTCCTCAATGTACGCTCCAAGGCGCTGCTGTCGCTGCTGTTCAGCTTTACCGCCGCGTTCCTGTCCGCATTCCTCGACGCGCTCACGGTCATTGCCGTGGTCATCGCCGTTGCGACCGGCTTCTACAGCGTCTATCACCGCGTCGCATCCGGTCGCGGCATCGATCATGATCACGATCAGGCCGACGACCAGTGGATCGAATCGCAGCATCGTGCGGATCTCGAGGAGTTCCGCGGTTTCCTGCGCAACCTGATGATGCATGCGGGCGTCGGTACCGCGCTCGGCGGGGTGATGACCATCGTCGGCGAGCCGCAGAACCTGCTGATCGGCACGGTGATGGGCTGGGAATTCGTCGAATTCTTCATTCGCGTCGCACCTGTATCCCTTCCGGTGTTCGTTGTCGGTCTCGCAACGTGCTTCCTCGTCGAGAAGCTCAAGTGGTTCTCGTACGGCTACCAGCTGCCGGCGAACGTCCGCGGGGTGCTCGAGAAGTTCGAGGCGGAGCAGGAGCGCAAGCGCAATGCGAACGACTATTACGTCCTGATCGCGCAGGCGGCCGTCGCGGTGTTCCTGATCGCAGCACTCGCCCTGCATCTTGCCGCTGTCGGCCTCATCGGCCTTACCGTCATCGTGCTTGCGACCGCGCTCACGGGCATCACCGAGGAACACCGTCTCGGCCACGCGTTCTCTGAAGCGCTGCCGTTTACCGCATTGCTGGTCGTGTTCTTCGCCATCGTTGGTGTGATCCACGAGCAGCACCTGTTCAAGCCGGTCATCGAATACGTGCTGACCATGGATGGACATCGCCAGCTGTCGGCGTTCTACATTGCAAACGGCGTGCTGTCCGCGATCTCGGACAACGTCTTTGTCGCGACGGTGTACATCAACGAGGTCAAGGCTGCGTTCGAGGCAGGCGTCATCAGCCGCGAACAGTTTGACCTGCTTGCGGTATCCATCAACACCGGTACGAACATTCCTTCGGTGGCAACGCCGAACGGCCAGGCCGCGTTCCTGTTCCTGCTCACCTCCGCGCTCGCGCCGCTGATCCGTCTTTCCTATGGACGCATGGTGCTGCTCGCACTGCCGTACACGATCACGATGTCGGTGACCGGTCTGCTGGCAACGATGTATCTTCTGTAAGGACGCGTGACGAACGGAAAAAAGAGCCGGGCAACGCCCGGCTCTTTATTTTCCGTCGTTCGCCTTTACTGGCGTATTTCTCCTACCGCCCGCGCCCCGCTCAATTACCCCTCATCGCGTATGCGTGCCTCGGCACAGTCTTCGTAGCCTTTGCTGCGGGACCACTTTTCATATGCCGGTGTGCAGCGCATGTTCGCGTTCCTGTCTGTCCGTTGTGGAGTCATTGCTTCTTCCCTGTGCCTGCTGCCGGTGTTGTCCGTGCAATACGTGCTCGCGGACGACTGCGCGCTTCTTGCGGAGACGGCGTACCTCCAGGATAAAGGCCACGCGGAATCCGGCACGACAACGGGGCAGGGCGGCAGCCTGACGGATCTCGGTACCGGCTGGCGGTTCAAGGTCTATTTCAGCCAGCACCGCTTGTCCGAGAGCGGCGCGGATCGGATGCTCGCCGCGGACGCGGGTCGTCATCCATGCGGGGAAGACCTTTCTCCGTTGCGGATGAACGATGGCTTCCATTACCGGTGGGGCAGTTGGCCCGTTACCGGGATCGTCGCGTCGCAGGATTTCGGTTTCGTCCACTGGCAGGCGGGGATCACGCGCAACACAGCGATTTACACGACACGCTACAGCAGTGCACTGCTGTTCAACGACCTGGTATTTCCGCTGGTTCTTGAAGCGATGGCAGACAAGACGCGCAATGGCTGGAATCGATGGCGCGGCGGCGCGCTGTACCTGCTTTCCAGCCGCCACTTCGATCTCGGTATTTCATATTCCCACGGCGATGGCGCACGCAAAGGGGAGCGACTGGCGATGATCAGGATGACGATGGTTTTCTAGGATGCCGAGCGAAGTCCACTTCCTTTTCGCTCGTCACCTCTGTTTTGCATCTTCATCCAAGGCCTTTACTGAATCTCATCTTCCTCAGGTCCGCGATACGGTTAGTGCTGACGGCAACGTATCAACATCCCAGCAGTAGCCTCACCCGCTCAGTACATTCCCCGAACTTCAGCAGTTTCATACAGGATTCGACTCCATCCGTCTGGTGCTGGATGGTACCGGCCATTAGATTACGCGCCGACCACAACAGGGACCGCCCGGCGTCAACCACTACGGGCCCAAACCATGACGGAGCATTCAAAAAATGGAATACCAGACACGAAGGGGACGGACCTTGAAGGCGGGCGTTGCTGCGTTGCTCGTCGTCGGCCTGTACACGACGCAGGGTTTTGCCGCTGATGCCGTTCCGGCAAGCGAACTTCCGCCGGAACTTCGCCAGCTCGTCCAGGCCGTGATTTCACAGCCCCGCGTCGCGCCTGGCGTGGTCTTCGGTTCGCCGGTTGCCTTCGGCGCACGCACCGGCGATTTCTTTATCGGTCTGAACGGTGCGACTGCGTCGGATGCGCGGAGCGATTTCATCGGTGGCATCGATGTGGACGGTTCCATGGCCATAGGCCTGGGCTTCGGCAATCCCGACAAAGTGGCGATGGAAGCCGCGTTCAACATCATCAGTCTTACCAATGCGTTCGGCGACTCCGGCGCGCTCGCGGTCAAGCTGCACACCAATGTCGGCGATCACGGCGCGATCGCGTTCGGCACCGAGAATACTCTCGCCTGGGGCGATGCGAAGGACTTCGCCGACGCCACTGCCGACACGATGTTCCTTTCCTACAGCCACTACTACGAACGTAATCCTGGCAACGGCCTCATGCTGACGTTCGGCATTGGTCGAGGCCGCCTCGGCCAGGCGAACGATCCTGAAAGTATTTCGCCGTTCATCTCTGCAGGTTACAGCTTCACCCGGCAGATGAGCTTGATCGCGGATTACGCCGGCGAAGCCATGAACATCGGCCTGTCCTTCGTGCCATCCCGCACGGCGCCGATTTCGGTCGTCGTCGGTGTCACGGATGTGACGGAAGAGCGCGGTGACATGGAAATGGCGGTTGGTGTCGGTTACAGCAGTCGCTTCTGAGCAGGCTGCACCATATAAAGGAGTAGAGCATGAACATTCGCATACGCATTGCAGCCGTTTTCTTCGTATTGACGTCGAGTACGGCGATTGCTGGAGGCAGCAATCCACCCGGTCCCGGCGTTCAGATCAACGGTTCATCCACCACCACGAGTGGGGTCATCAACGCAGTGGCCGGCAGCGCAATAACCGCCGCTGGCGGTCCATCCGGCATCGCTCGCGCGGTCTCTTCCATGCCTGGCGCCACCACTCGTGGCGATATCGTTACCAGTCCGCCGATCATGATGAACGGAAACGCAGTCACGGTCACCGTGGATATGGTCAGCGGCGCAGTCACGGTCACAGACGCGAGTGGGACGGTGCTGTACTCCGGGACCTGATACACGGAGTAGGTATGGGCAGGGACGGCTCCGAATAGGGGCCGTTTCATTTTTGCAATTCCGCGTGTGCGCGATGTGGACAATATTCACCAGGGAGCTCGCGAGCAATGAAGGTCACCGTTCACGGCAGCGGTTACGTCGGTCTTGTTACCGCCGCATGTCTTGCGTCCATGGGGAACGATGTTCTCGCCGTCGATATCGACAGCAACCGTATCGAGCGATTGAAGAAGGGTGAAGTCCCGATCCACGAACATGGTCTGGAAGCACTCGTCGGGCAGGGTATCCGCCGTGGACGGCTGCGTTTTACGGACAACCCCGTCGAGGGTGTTCAGCACGGATACGTACAGTTCATTGCCGTTGGAACACCGTCGGATGAAGACGGCTCTGCCGACCTGCGCCACGTGCTGAAAGTAGCGATAACCATCGCGCAGCATATGGATGGCCCGCGCGTCATCGTGGACAAGTCTACGGTGCCGGTAGGCACTGCAGATCGCGTCCGGGAGCAGATGGAGGGCGTGCTCGGCGAAGACAAGCGCGAATACTGGTTTGATGTTGTCTCGAATCCGGAATTCCTCAAGGAAGGCTCGGCGGTTGAAGATTTCATGAAGCCGGACCGCGTCATCATCGGCTCGCGTGAAGAAGACAGCATTCGCGTGATGCGCGAACTCTATGCACCGTTCATGCGCCAGAAGGATCGCATGCTTGTCATGTCCGTCCGCGATGCCGAGTTCACGAAGTACGCCGCCAACGCCATGCTCGCCGCGCGCATCAGCTTGATGAACGAGTTCGCGAACATTGCGGACCACCTGGGCGTGGACATCGAAGAAGTGCGCAAGGGCATCGGTTCGGATCCACGTATCGGACAGGCCTTCCTCTATGCCGGCTGCGGCTACGGCGGCTCGTGCTTTCCGAAAGACGTCAAGGCGCTCATCCGCACAGCACACAGTGTTGGTTACCGTCCCGAGATGCTGGAAGCAACGGAGAACGTCAACAACCGCCAGAAGGAAGTGCTGTTCGAAAAGATCAACACCTACTTCAATGGCGAGCTGGAAGGCAAGACATTCGCAGTATGGGGTCTTGCATTCAAGCCAGGCACGGACGACATGCGCGAAGCGCCCAGCATCGTGCTGATCAATGCATTGCTCGCGGCCGGAGCGAAGGTGCAGGCATACGATCCAACGGCCATGAGCGAGGCGAAGAAGATGTTCGACGGCCGCGAACGAATCGAGTTCGGGAATCAGCGTGACGACGTGCTAAAAGGAGCTGATGCGCTCGTCATTGTTACCGAATGGTCGGAGTTTCGCAGCTGCGATCGTGAGTCATTGGAATATCTTGTATCCAACAGGGTGGTATTTGATGGAAGAAATGCGCTGAGCCTCAACCGGGAGTCGTGCATTCGTTATATAGGGATTGGACGAAAAAACCATCGATCACCTTGTGCGGTCAAATGAACTAATGCGTGCAGAAGTGATGCGTCTACTTTGCAGCGTGATGACCGAGCTTCCAGGAAGCGTCGTGTTCTTTTTTCATTCATTGCGACTGACTATCAAGATGGAAGGGACTTCAAGAGTAAACGGGATTCCTATCATTGACATTCGGCGCCGGGTCCGTTTGTCTGCCTGGTCGAGTGACAGAGGAACGCGAAGTGTTTCACCTGTCGCTTTGGTCGCCGGAAATGCTGCGCGGGTCGTGGCACAACGTTCCAAGGTTGCGTGACGTGCGCCGTCGGAGAGTCGTCGGGCCGCGCTTTGGTCAACCGGCCAGCTGGTTCATCTGCGAAGCCGGCCAGCTCCTGCCTTTCGACAGGCCCGGTGACGCTGTTGCGCGAATGTCGAAGCTCGCAGTAAGCAGGGAAGCGCTGTCAACCGCGTTGAGCCTAGGGTTCGTACCCGGACCCGAAACGTTGTTGGAAGGACTGTACCGGGTAGGGTTCGGGCATGAACTGGCGATCGATGCCGAAGGCTCGGTTTCGACCAGCATTTCCCGCTGCGTTCCCAATCTGAAAGCATTCGGTACGGCCGAGACCGGCATGGAAGATGCAAAGAAGCAGTTCATGCGTATGCTGAAGGAGCGTGTCGAGCAGGACGTCCAAGCGGCGGGAAGGATCGTCTTTCTCCAGAGCGGCGGCAAGGATTCGTCGATACTGGCTCTTGCACTCGCCGATTGGAGCGATCGCGTTGTTTCGGTCACTTATGAAGCCGGCGTTGTGGAGAGCGAGTCGGAAAGCGCTGCGCGTGTGGCGAGGAAGTGCGGTCTGAGGCATGTATCAGTGAGCGGCGATCCCGCTTCGGCGTGGCGAACCCACATGCGATGCGTCGACAAGCTCGCCTTGCCTGTCTTCGATTTTGCTTACCCTGCCTACCTTGAAATCGCAGAACACATGGATCTGCAGCCGGGCGACGTAATGGTGGATGGCATGGGAATCGATCTATGTTTCGGCGTGATTCCAAGCGAGCTCGTTCGAATGCTTTGCGCATTTCCAAGGTTTGGATCGATTCCGCAATGGTACGGATTCGGCGATAAGTTGGGATACATTCTCAACAGGATGTCCATTCCCCCACATGAACGAATGTTTCCGGGGAGTCGGTTCACCGACAAGGAGATCGAAAGGCTTGGCCTGAATCCCGGGAGCGCGGCGCGTGCCCGTCTTGAGGATGTGCTCGCTTCGAAACTCCCGTTGCAGGCGATGGAAATTCGAACCGCGGCTGCAGTCATGCAGGAGGCATCAGCCGGTTTCCAGAAGGGCGAAATTGTTGCAGATATCTATGGAGCGAGCGTCAGATACCCGCTTGCCGATGAAAAGCTTTGCAGCTTCGTGGAGCGGTTGCCGCCTAGAATGAGGTTCGACGAAAGGCGGCGTGTCAACAAGGTGCTGATGCGGGAGATAATCCAGGACGGACTTGGAGATCTGCAGTATTCACGAACAAAAGGCTCGTTCAGGTTTGACGTTGAAAGATTCGTTCGACTGAATTCGGCGGCGCTGAGAGAATCGCTGCGGTCTGTCGGCTTCGGTGAGCACGAAATTCAGAGCATAAACGGCGTCATCCATGGAAGTTCGAAAGGTGAAGCTTCAAAAGCGTTTCTGCTGTCCATGGCTTCTACTTGGATGGAGCGCCGGGGAATCGGATGGCCAGCGAAGGGCCACGCGGGAGACCCTCGATGAAAACCGTCCTGGTAGTTTCCAATACCACCTGGAATATCTTCAATTTCCGACTTCGTTTATGCCAGGCAGTCAAGGAAACCGGCTCAACGATAATCGCCGTTGGTCCGACGGATGGTTACGAATATCTCCTTGGCTCATCGGTGGAAGCTCACGAGCGACATGAGTTTCATGGGCGCTCCTTCGGAGTGATGCGCTTCCTGATGAGCATCGTACGGGGTCAGCGAATCGTGCGTAAGCATGACCCAGATGTGATCATCGCATTCACGTTAAAGCCGAATTTCATCTATTCGCTGGTCAGGAGCGGGAAGGCGAAGGTGATCGCGAATATTGCCGGCCTTGGAATGCTGAGAGGCCGTCATCGCTGGGCTGCGCCATTCTTTCACGGCGTGTTCCGTTTCATCGTCAACCGGGCGAGCGTGACGTTCGTGCAGAACCCCGACGATCATGCGTACTTGGTAAGACTGGTTGGCGACACCACAAAGCTGCAGCTGTTGCCTGGATCGGGAGTTGACCTGGAACGATTCTGTCGAAAGCCACGTCTCAGGCAGTCCGAAATGCGAACGTTCACCATGGCGGCCCGGTTGCTTCGGGACAAGGGTGTTTCCGAATACGTGCAGTCGGCTCGCATCGTGCACGAGCGCATGGCTGGCAGCGTCCGATTTCTCTTGGTAGGACCGATCGAAGACCGTGATCTCGAAGCGGAAATTCGGGTGGCAAGCGACTGCGGATCGATCAAGTATAGGGGAAAGACGGACGATATGGTTGCGCTGTATGAGGAAACCGATATCTTCGTGTATCCCAGTGCGTATGGAGAGGGAACACCGAGAAGCATTCTTGAGGCGGCTGCAATGTCGATACCGGTCATCACCACGGACAACGTCGGATGCCGTGATGCGGTAGCGGACGGGAAAACGGGGATCATCGTTCCGGTCAGAAACGTCGACGCACTCGCCAGCGCCATCCTGGAAATGGCGAATATGCCGATTGCGCAGTTGCATCGGATGGGGGAGGCCGGTCGTCGTTTCGTGATGGAGCGCTTTGATGAACGGATCGTGATCCAGAAATACAGGGACGTGATTTCCCGGCTGGGTTGATCGAGTCCAGTTACAGATCAATACACCCGACACACCAAACCGGATTGGAATGTCCCACGTCAACATCCCACGTGACCTGCGCACGATGTCCATGCTCTGGGTGCTTACCCTTGCGGGTGCGGTGCTCTCGTTCCTGACCCAGCTTCTCCTGGCCCGTTCCCTGGGTCCGGAAGCTTACGGTGTGTTCGCGTCATCGCTCGTCACGATCACACTCTTGTCGCCGGCTGCCGGATTCGGCGTCGCGCAGTTCTGGATGAATGCGTATGGCGGTGAAGGCAAGAAGGCGAATCGCTGGCTTCGGCCGTCGATGCATTTCGTCCTCCTGAGCAGTTTCCTGGTGGTCACCTTGATTCTGGCATGGGCGCTTGCCGGGCCGATCGACGATCAAACGTCACTGACGTTGATCCTGATGGCGCCGATTGTGCTTTCAATCGTTTTCGTGGATCTGGCGTGCAGCATGCACCGGATCGAGGAGCGGTACTTGGTGCAGGGATTTATGCAGTTGCTGACACCTCTCGCACGCTTCGTCCTCGCTGTTCTCATTGCATGGAAAGTTTCGATGTTGGCTGACGTAACGATCGTGGCTCAGGGTTATGGCCTGATCGCCCTTCTTGTCCTGGCCACCGCGCTTTTCGGCCTGCGCGCGATGTTCGCAGGAGGCGCCGATTCCTGCGGTGCCGATTTGCGCGGTGGCATGCACGTCACATCACCTCCGACATTGCGAAGGCTTCTGAGCAATACCTGGATGTACGGCCTGACTGCTGCTCTCTATCCCGTGTTCTTTCAGGTCAGCACCGTGCAGTTGAAGTACGCGCGCGGCGACGAGGAGGCCGGCTTCTTTGCCCTCGCAGTAGCGGTGCTTTCGGCCGTCTACCTGCTGCCTAGCACGATTTATCAGAAGTTCCTGCTGGTGAAATTCCATCGATGGGCGGCTTGTGACAAGCAACGGTTCGTGTCGGCCTACTGCAAGGGGCGGCGGTGGATGTTCGTCATGGGCGCGGTGATTGGAGCGGTTCTGTCCTATGTCGGACCATGGGGCGTCGGGCTTGCGTTCGGAAGCGCGTTCCATGAAACCGGGCAGGTGCTCACGGTGATGGCGGCTTGTGTGCCGTTGCGTTTCCTGTCGACGGCGACAGGAGCCGTTTTCCTGAATCCACGACAGATGAAACGACGGGCGGCCGCTATCGTAGTGGCGACGACAGGGATAGTGGCCGTCAATGCAGCACTTGTTCCCTTTCACGGCGTTATGGGTGGCGCGATTGCAGCCGTGTTCGGAGAGAGCTTGTTGTTTGTGTTCCTTGCCGTAATGGCGAAGGCGGAATTACGACGTATCACGACACGGAGTGTCCATGGAGACGAATAGGCGTGTGTATTTTTCCGGGTACTACGGGATGCGCAACTTCGGAGATGACCTGTTCGGATGGCTGTGCATTGAAGGTGCGGCGCGCTGGATGGGCATACGCGCATCGCTAGTCGGACCGCCCATTGCGGGATCGTCCGTTGCTACGAACTTGCCTAAGGTGTTCCAGGGAAGGATATACGGTTCTGTTGGCGTGATAGGCAAGGCAGCGAGGTACCTTGCATTTTCGCGTGCGATAAACCGCGCAACAGATCTTGTTCTGGGTGGCGGCTCCATCATCAATGCGCGTCGTTCATTCAGACGCAGGATGATGATGAATTCAAGCCTCGCGAAGGGCGTCAGGCTGAGTGCACTCGGCGTATCGATCGGCCCCTTCCTTGATCGGGATTCGATGCGTCTTGCTGCGGAGATGCTTGGGCATTTTTCATACGTCTCCGTTCGGGATGACAGGTCATACCGGCTCGCGCGCGAGATGGGTTTCGACGGTGTGCTGCACAAAGGGAGAGACCTGGCAGGATTGCTGCCGCTACTTCGACCGTCTCCCCCGATGGTCGGGAGAGACGAAGATGTGGAGACGATCGGCGTGGCACTGTGCGGCTATGAAGAACCCGTCGGCTATCCAGTCCCCTCGAAGGAGGTGCTGATCAGGAATCTGGTAAGCGCCTTGAAGCGTGTGTCGTCAAGCAGGCGTGTGAGAGTTCTTATGCTTGTACTGAATGAACATCATTCAATGGGCGACGCGAACCTGACGTTGGCGGTTGCTGGGTTGCTGGAACAGGAAGGATTGGATGTTTCCGTAATCCGTTACACGAGCATACCGAAAATACTTGGTGCGATAGAGGCATGCGACGCGGTGTTGAGCGTTCGTCTCCATGGTGCCATTGCTGCATTCGTTCAAGGAGTGCCGTTCGCGCTGGTTGACTATCATCCGAAGTGCAGGGATTTTGCAGATGAAGTTTCTTTACCCATGGATTTTCGGGTAACGCACGAATCCTGTTCGGCGGGGACAATTTTCGCATCATTGGTGCGCCTTCTCGATCGGAAGACATTGCCTTTGCTTGCTCGGTCAATATACGCCGCTGGCGCTGCAGAAGATTTCGAGCAGTGGGCTGCATGCATGAATCCACGCCCGATCGAAACATCGCTGTCATGACTGCCATGATGATTCCGATCAGCGTCGTCGTTCCTTGCTTCAACTGCGCGAATACCATCGAGCGTGCTGTACGGTCGATTACAGCGCAGACTAGACTTCCGGCGGAAGTCATTCTTGTAGATGACGGGAGTGACGACGGCACGGTCAATGCGCTCGTCTCACTGCGAGATTCCTGTTCCCCCGAATGGATCAAGATCATCCACTTGTCCCGAAACAGGGGGCCATCGGTTGCGCGGAATGCAGGGTGGGATGTTGCGAAACACCCGTTCATCGCCTTTCTGGATGCCGATGACAGCTGGCATCCGCGCAAGCTCGAGTTGCAATACGCGGTCCTGGAGGGGAACGCGTCCATTATGCTCATCTCGCATCGAATGAACGTGTCGCCGATGGAGAAGAGTGCGTGGCCTGCCATTTGCGAGGCCAATCTTCGCATTGTTCCGCGGCACTGGATGCTTTTCACGAACCCGTTCCCGACGCCTTCAGTTGTTCTGAGGCGCGACCTGCCATTTCGTTTTGACGAGCGTCACAGGCGCGGTGAGGACTACCTGCTTTGGGCGAATATTGTGCTGTCCGGAAGGCAGGCCGGAAAGCTGGACCAGGTCCTTGGTGTTCTTCATAAACCTGCTTACGGCAGCGGAGGACTTTCGCGTGATCTGCGGGCCATGGATTGTGCAGCAGCGAAGGTATTGCGGCAATTGCACGAAGAGGGTCGTTTTTCCTTTGCGGAATATGTCATTGCCAGCGTGGTTCATCGTCTCAAGCGTGTCAGGCGGCGCGTTCTGTTGTGGTTGCGGTGTGTGCGATGAAGCGGTTTGCGGCGGACATGCAGGTCAGGTTGGCGCCAGCGAGCGGAAGCGCACTTCGCGAGCGTTCCTTTTACTGGATCGCCTATATGGTGATTGCATGCATCTGCGTCTTGTGCCTGTTGCTCGTGGCGACCCGGGATCACGACATCGGCAAGGACACGCCGGCCTATGCTGCGTTCTTCCAGTCCATTGATCGCGGTCAGGAAGCCAACGCGCGAATAGAACCGGGTTTTGTTTTCGTAACCCAGGCGGCCGCAATACTCGACCTCGGAGTTGCCGGCTACCAGGGGCTGCTGTTTGGGTTGCTGCTGGGTACCTGCTTGCTTGCGACGAGAGTGTTCTGGGAATACCTCGGTCGTAGAAGGGACTACCACATATTCCTTGCCGCATCGCTGGCTCTGCTTCTTGGATCTCCGGCATTCGTCAACGCCGCCGTAAATGCGATTCGGCAGGGTCTTGCATCACTGCTTGTCTTTGCAGCACTTGTGCTCGTGTTTCGCGGGCGCTGGGCAAAGGCATTGCTGGTGGGAATGCTGGCCGCCAGCTTTCACTACTCATCGGTGCTTTATTTCCTGTTCACACCGGTACTGCTTCTTTCTCAAAGAGCCCAGATTCTAGTCGCAGTATTCGCTTTCTCCTTCTACGTTACCGGGCTGTCGGAAATCACGATCCGGAGTATCAGCCCTGAGATCTATTTTCTGGTGATGGACTATCAGGCGAGCGCTGAGTACAGATCCGGATCCCGTCTGGATTTCGCATTGTTCTCGATGTTCTGGTTCGCGCTTCCATTCTTCGTGGGGCGCGTTCTGAACCAAGGCGTGAACGTGCGCATCCAGGAGTCCATGCGTATCTATCTGGTCATGCTGCTTCCGTTCTTCGCGGTCGGCTTCGGAAATTTTTCGAACAGGTTTCTTCTGCCCGCGTGGATGAGCATGTCCATCATACTGGCTTCGATGATATGTGATACCCGGATCTTGCAGTTGCGAAATGCATGGACGGTCTATCTGTCGCTGTTCGTCGGTGCGGGTGCATTCGTGTATTTCGTACAGCACGAAGTCCTCATTTGAAGGAAGGGAAGCAGGAATGTCAGAGCAGGCAAGAAAAGTGCTCGTAACCGGGATGGCAGGATTCGTCGGGTTTCATCTGACGAAGCGGCTTCTCGCCGACGGATTTCAGGTTGTCGGCGTCGACAACCTGAATGACTACTATGATCCTTCGATTAAGCATGCACGGCTTGCGCAGATTTCCGATTCTGCGGGCCTCGGATTCCACGTGCTGGATGTCGCGGATCGCCGAGGCATGACCGCGTTGTTTGATGAAATCAGACCCCAGGTCGTGCTGCATATGGCGGCTCAAGCGGGCGTTCGCTATTCGCTCACGAATCCGCACGTATACGCGGACAGCAATCTCGTCGGTTTCCTGAACGTTCTCGAAGGCTGTCGCAAGCACAAGGTCGAACATCTCGTATTTGCGTCGTCGTCATCCGTGTATGGCGCAAACGCGAAGATGCCGTTCAGCGAGTCGGACAACGTCGATCATCCCGTGTCTCTGTATGCTGCGACGAAGAAGGCCAACGAGCTGATGGCGCACAGCTACAGCCATCTCTACGGATTGCCTGTCACGGGGTTGCGCTTCTTTACGGTGTACGGCCCATGGGGCCGTCCGGACATGGCGTACTTCAAGTTCACGGATGCGATCTGCAAGGGCGAAGCCATCCAGGTCTACAATAACGGTGACATGAAGCGCGATTTCACTTACATCGACGATGTGGTGGAAGGTGTTGCAAGAATCATGCGGCAACCGCCTGGCGCGGACTTCGCGCTGCCGACGGACTCGTCCGATCCCGCCAGCAGCCATGCGCCGTACCGCATCTACAACATCGGCAACCACACGCCGGTTGCATTGATGGACATGATCCGCCTGCTCGAGAAGCACACGGGCAGGGAAGCGAAGAAGGAACTCCTGCCGATGCAGCCGGGTGACGTATGCGCGACATATGCGGACGTCGAGCGGCTGTCCGGTGCTGTCGGCTTCGCGCCGGTGACGTCGCTGGATGAAGGACTCCGGAAATTCGTCGACTGGTACACGACGTACCATCACGCAAGCGACGCCTGATAACGGCGACGAAGTGCAATGCCATTTCCGGGTTCGCCCGATAGTTTGAATCTCCCCTGGTTCTTAGTCTTCCGCGCGCTTCGATGAGGCGGGGTTTCATGGCCCCGGAAACGGAATCGACGAGATGTCTTTTACCCCGGGTGGGGGCGAATAAAAGACCCGCGAGGGGAATCAGCCCGCCGTAAATCCGTTCACGGTCATGAACCACCCGGTTCATTTCGATTCATGACACGAGCGGACCTCCATGAGTATCGGTTCTGCCGGATCCTTGTTTGCGCGAGAGCGCACGGCGGGGTTCGCAATCGGATAGCGCCATGTTCCATCGAATCCTTGTCGTCTGTGTCGGCAACATCTGCCGCAGTCCCATGGCGGAAGTACTGCTGGCGGACGCGCTCGGCGATACCGGCCGCGTGAGTTCCGCGGGTATCGGCGCACTGGTCGGCGAGCCGGCGGACGCGCAGGCGGCGATGCTGATGCAGGAGCGCGGGCACAGTCTTGCGTCTCATCGCGGGCGGCAGATGAGCGAAGCGCTGTTGCGAGAGCACGACCTCGTGCTGGTGATGGAACGCGCGCACCAGGCGTGGATGGAAACGCGATGGCCGCAGGCGCGGGGGCGCGTGTTTCGCTGGGGGCACTGGCTGGATATCGATGTGCCGGACCCGTACGGGAAGGGTGAAGCCGCATTCAGGGAATCGCTCGCCTTGATCGAGCGCGGACTCGCGACCTGGAAGGAGAAGCTTTGAACAACAGGAAACGGATGCTCGCCATCGGCGTCGTGATGCTGCTCGCGGGCTGCGCGCTTCCCGGCCAGCGCCTGGACGGCGGCCGCTACGCGATCATCAACGACGACGACGGCGCGTCGGCCGAATACGACCTGCTGCGCATCACGCCCGGCGTGATCCGTGCCGTCGTGAACGCAGACGTGCCGGCGCCGCAGGCAAATCCCGCGCTTGCAGAAGCGGTGCGCGATTACAGGTATACGGTCGGTCCGCAGGACATCCTCGCGTTCACCGTCTGGGACCATCCCGAACTCACCATTCCCGCCGGCGAATTTCGTTCCGCGGACATCCAGGGTCATCTTGTCAGTGCCGAGGGCGAAATCTTCTTTCCGTACATCGGCGAAGTGAATGTCGGCGGCAGGACGCTCGCGGAAATACGCAACGAGATTTCGCGCAGGCTCGGGCAGTACATCAGGAATCCGCAGCTCGACGTGCGCGTGGCATCGTTTCGCAGCCGGAAGGTGAGCGTCAGCGGCGAGGTGAAGACGCCGGGCGTCGTCCCCCTGACCGACATGCCGCTCACGCTTGTTGAAGCGCTCACGCTTGCCGGCGGCCAGACGCCGGAAGCAGCGCTGCAGCGCGTTCAGGTGGTGCGCGCCGGCGAGTCGCGCACGTTCGATGTGCAGGCGCTGCTCGAACGCGGCGACATGAGCCAGAACATTCTCCTGCAGGACGGCGACGTGGTGTTCGTGCCGGAGAACTCCTACTACGCCGTGCACGTGCTCGGCGAAGTGCGCGAGCCGGGTGCGATCGCGATGTCGCGCGGCCGTCTCAATCTCGCGGAAGCCATCACGCGCAGCGGCGGGTTCGACCAGGCAGCCGCGGATCTTGAACGCATATTCGTGTTCCGCGGCACGTATGAACAGCCGAACGTCTACTGGCTTGATGCGAGGTCGCCCGATGCCATGCTGCTTGCCGCGCAGTTCCCGATGCAGCCGCAGGATGTCGTGTTCGTTGCGAGCAGCGGTCTTGCACGCTGGAACCGGATCATCACGCAGATACTGCCGACGGTGCAGACGCTGTGGCAGACGCAATCGTTCATCGACCGGCTGGAAGAAAAGTAACCGTCGCTCGACCTGCAAGGTACGAAACAGTGACCGAACCACTACATGACGCGGCTGCGTCGTCCGCCGATGACATCGTCGACCTTCGCGACCTGTTCGCGCTGCTCGCCGATGAGTGGCACGCAATCGTCGCGATCGCGACAGCGGTATTCCTGTGCGCGGCCATGTATGCGTTCACTGCCGCACCGGTGTTTCGCACGAATTCGCTGGTGCAGGTCGAGGAGAAGGAATCGGGCATCGGCGGAATCGAGGAGCTGTCGTCGATGCTGAGCGGCGAGACGCCGACGGAAGCGGAGATCGAGATCATCAGGTCGCGCTCGGTGCTGATGCAGGCAATCGAGCGGCAGGATCTGAACATCGCGATCATGCCGAAACACTTTCCGCTGATCGGCGGCGTAATGGCGCGACGCTACCGCGGCGAAGGTCCCGCGCCGGCCTGGCTCGGCTTTCGCAGCTATGCATGGGGCGGCGAGCGCGTGCAGATCGACCGGCTCGATGTCGACCGCGCGCTGGAAGGCGAGGAACTGACGCTGATCGCGGGCGAGAACAACGCATTCACGCTGCTTGGCCCCGATGATGAATTGCTGCTGAACGGCCGCGTGGGCGAAGCGGCGGAAGGCAGCGGCGTGTCGATGTTTGTTGCGGAACTCGCTGCGCATCCGGGAACGGAGTTTTCCATCGCACGGAACGCGACGCTCATCGCGCTGGATGATCTTCGCGCGCGCCTGCAGGTTGCGGAGCGCGGCAAGAAGACGGGAATTCTCGAACTCGCCCTGGAAGGCGAGGATGCTGCCCGGATCGCAGCGACGCTGGATGCGATCACGAGCATTTACCTGCGCCAGAACGTGGAACGCAAGTCGGCGGAAGCAGCGAAGACGCTCGAATTCCTCAACGCGCAGATGCCGGAACTGAAGGCGGAAGTCGACGTTGCCGAGCAGGCGCTGAATCGTTTCCGCGTCGAGAAAGGCTCGGTCGATCTCACGCTCGAAACGCAGGGATTGCTTGAGCAGCTTGCGGAAGTCGAGCGCCAGCTTTCGGGGCTGGAACTTTCACGCGTGGAGCGTGCGCAGCGATTCACCGCGGAGCATCCGGCGATGCTCGCGATGGATGAACAGAAAGCGGAGCTCATGGAGGCGCGCGAGCAGATCGAAGGGAGCATTCGCGAACTTCCCGCCGCGGAACAGGACGCGCTGCGACTGATGCGCGACGTACGCGTTGCGAACGAGCTTTACACGCTGCTGCTGAATCGCGCGCAGGAACTGAAGGTCGTGCAGGCCGGCACCATCGGCAACGTACGCATCATCGATACGGCATACGTGCCGCGCGACGCGGTGAAGCCGAAGAAGACGCTCGTGCTTGCGCTTGGTCTTGTGCTCGGCGGCATGCTCGGCGTGCTCGCGGTGCTGCTGCGCCAGGCGCTGGTCGGCGGCATCAGCGATCCGAAGATCATCGAGCAATCCTTCGGCCTGCCCGTGTACGCGATCGTGCCGCGCAGTGCTGCGGAGATTCGCGAGAAGGCAGACCGCGGCGACGGCCACCTGATTGCGCTCGGGGATCCAATGGATCCGGCGGTGGAAAGCCTGCGCTCGCTGCGCACGAGCCTGCAGTTCCTGCTTAACGAGGCGGAACGCAACGTGCTTGCCATCGGCGGGCCCGCGCCGGAAGTCGGCAAGTCGTTTGTGAGCGCGAACCTTGCGGTGCTCATGGCGCAGGTCGGCAAGCGCGTGCTGGTCATCGACGCGGACCTGCGCCGCGGACACATGCACCGCAAGTTCGGCAGGGAGCGCAGCCCGGGATTGAGCGATGTGATCGCCGGCGAAGCGGAACTCGCCACGGCAGTGAAGCGGACCGGCGAGGAAAATCTTTGCTTCATGCCGAGCGGCACGTTGCCGCCGAATCCCGCGGAACTGCTCGTCAGCCGCCGCTTCGAGACACTGCTGGCGGAGCTTGCGGCGGCGTATGACCTCGTGATCCTTGATGCGCCGCCCGTGCTCGCGGCTTCGGAAGCGGCGACCCTGGGACGCCTCGCCGGCCTGAGCCTGGTTGTCGTTCGCAGCGGAAAGCAGAACCGGCGCGAGATCGAACTTGCCATGGACCGGTTGAAGCAGGCGGGAGCAGTGGTGAATGGATTCATCTTCAACGACCTGGCGGTCGGTTCACGGCGTTATGCATACGCCGGTTACCGCTATTACCGCTACGAGAAGGACTAGGAAAAACTCCCGCCGAATTCAGGCCGTGCAGGACCGCAAACCTGTGAACTGCGTCATATAACGAGCGCCAGCGGTGACACGTGCTCGCGGCGGATTGAGCCGCTTTCAGGAAGAAGACCCGGTGCGCCGGGAAGCAAAGGGAGCAGCAAGCATGGTTCTTCAAAGCCCGGGAACGGGCATTGTCGCGGCGGGCGCCGCCGGCATCGCAACGACAATGATCCTCATCCGACTGATGTCGGCACTCGCACCGCGCATCGGGCTCGTTGACGTGCCGGACGAACGCAAGCATCACCAGGGTCACGTGCCGCTCGTCGGCGGCGTCGCCATATGCAGCGCTTACCTCGCCGTCGCGTTGTTCCTGTTGCCGACGCCGGAAACGTTCCTGCCGTACGCCGCCGGCATCTGCCTGCTTGCGCTGGGCGGCCTGCTGGACGACCTGTTCGATCTCACGCCACGCGTGCGACTCCTGCTGCAGACGCTTGCCGCCGTGATCGCGATCACCGGCGCGGATGTACAACTGCAGTCGCTCGGCAACCTCGCCGCGCTCGGTGACATCCAGCTCTCCGTGGCCGGGAGCTTCCTGCTGACGCTGTTCTGCATCATCAGTCTCATCAACGGCTTCAACATGCTCGATGGCATGGACGGCCTTGCCGGCGGTATCGGCGCGATCATGCTCGGCGGGTTCATCGTCGCCGGCGTCGTGATGGGGCTCGTCACGGCGGTTGCGCACATGGCGGTGTTCCTGTGCTGCCTGCTCGGCTTCCTGCTTGCCTACAACGCGCGCACGCCGCTGCGGCGCAGGCTCGTGTTCATGGGCGACGCGGGCAGCACCGCCGTCGGCTTCCTGCTCGCATGCATGGCGATCCAGCTCGCCGAAGCGCCGGATACCGGCGGCATGTATCCGATCACTGCCGTGTGGATCCTCGGCCTCGTGGTGCTGGACACGGTCGCGACGGTCGTGCGGCGCGCATTGCAGAAGCGCAGTCCGCTGTCGCCGGGCCGGGACCATCTGCATCACCTGCTGCAGGAACTCGGCATGTCCGCATCGCGCGTCGCGATCCTGATGTGGGCGTTCGCCGCCGCGATGGGTGGAGTCGGACTCCTGGGTTGGTTGCACGCCGTGCCGGAGTACGTGCTCGCGGCGGCGTTCGTGGTCGTCGCCGCGCTGTACTACGCGGCGGTGACGCATGGCTGGCGCAGGGTGGAACGCAAGCGTGCCGCGGTCATCGTGCGTTTCGTGCAGCACCCGGTGACTGCGAACGTTGCTGTAAGCGAATACGAACGCCAGGAACTGAAAGCCGGCTAGCGCATGTCGCCCGCAAGGGCAGCAGGCCATGAATGCCCTGAAAACAAATCGTGAGGATGTTTCAGATGACAAGAAGAAGAAACTGGATTGCCGCACTCTGCATGCTGGCCATGTCGCCAGCATTTCCGCTCGCGCAGGCAGCGGACAACAGCATCTCCCTGTACGGCCTCGCATCGGACATGACGCCTGGCCAGGCCGGCATCGGCGGCGGCATCGCCGCCGACTGGGAGTGGACCGAGACCGTCTACATTGTCGGGCATGCCTTCGCGGGCATGTACGATGATGTCGACCGCGCGCAGGTCATGCTCGGTAGCGAATGGCGCGACACCATCGGTCATTCGACGGGGTATGTTGGCGTGCAGGGCGGCGTCGATGCCTTCCGTGCCAATGCCAGCACGGAAGATGCATTTGCGCGCGCCTACTATGACATCGGCTGGGAGATGTCCGACACATCCGAACTGCGCTTCGGCATCGGTTACGACATGAAGGCGAATACGACCGATCGCACGACCGGTGTTCGCGCCATGTGGAACACCGCGCTCGAAAACGAAATGGCGTTGTTCATCCGCGCGGAACTGTACGAGAACGAGAAGAACGTGTTTGCGGGCGTGACGTGGGGATATTGAGAAGAGGGGGACAGGACGCGCCAGCGCAGGAACCACTCAGCAGATGCAACTGGAAAGCCGGGCCTTGCCCGGCTTTCGCGTTTCTCGTCGGCCTGCAACCGTCAGCGGGCCGCTTTGCTAGAATCGTTCCATGTCTCTCGCCTTCATCACGCACCCTGCATGCAGCGCGTTCGATCCGGGTCCCGCACATCCCGAATCGCCGTCGCGGCTCGCGGCGATCAACGATCACCTGATCTCGTTGCGCATGTTCGAGCTGTTGCGCCATGTCGAAGCGCCTGCGGCGACAGACGGGCAACTGCTGCGGGTCCATGATCGCGACTATCTCGACATGCTCGCCGCGCGCGAACCGGACAGCGGCGTGCTCGTGCTGGATACCGACACATGGCTCGTGCCGCACGTGGTGCGCGCGGCGCGGCACGCCGCCGGTGCGGGAGTGCGCGGTGTCGATCTCGTGATGGCCGGTGACGTGCGCGCCGCGTTCTGCGCGGTGCGTCCGCCTGGTCATCACGCGGAACGCAACCGCGCGATGGGTTTCTGCCTGTTCAACAACATCGCCGTCGCCGCGATGCACGCGCTGGACGTCCACCGCCTGCGGCGCGTTGCGATCGTGGATTTCGACGCGCACTTCGGCAACGGCACGGAAAGCATCTTCCGAGAAGAGAAACGTGTCGGCATCGTGTCCAGCTTCCAGGACGATCTCTTTCCGCTGTCAACGGTGCAAGGCGTGCCGGGAAGAATTCACAACGTCCCGCTTGCGCGCGGCACGCAGGGCCGCGAGATTCGTGCGATCTGGCAGGGCGATCTGCTGCCCGCGCTCGATGCGATGAAACCGCAGCTGATACTCGTATCGGCAGGATTCGACGGACACCGCGACGATGACATGTCGGATCTCGGCATGAGCGAGGATGATTTTGCGTCGATCACGGACACGATCGTGCAGATCGCGCGCCGCCACGCGAAGGGTCGCATCGTGTCGATGCTGGAAGGCGGCTACGACTCATCCGCGCTCGGCCGCTCCGTGGCCGCGCACATCCGCTCGCTGCTGGAAGACTGAACGTGTCCATACGCAATCTCGATGCCCTGTTCAGGCCGCGCTCCATCGTCGTGGTCGGCGGTTCCGCGAAGGAACATACCGTCGGTGGCGTGCTCATGCGCAACCTGCTCGCAGGCGATTTCGAAGACGCGCACGGCGGACGGCTGTGGATCGTGAACAAGGGTCACGACACCGTGCTTGGACGCAGGAGTTACCGGCGTGTCGGCGACCTGCCGGAAGCGCCGGATCTCGCCATCATCGCAACGCCGCCCGACACCGTCGTGAAACTCGTCGCGCAACTCGGCGAGCGCGGCACGCGTGCGGCGGTGATCATCACCGCGGGTTTCGCGGAACTCGGCGAGCGCGGCCGTGAGCTGCAGCGGGAGATACTTGCGGCAGCAAGGCCGTACCTGATGCGAGTCGTCGGACCGAACTGCCTTGGCATGCTTGCACCGCGCATGGGCATCAACGCGAGCTTCGCACATGTCGCTGCGCGCAAGGGCGGACTTGCATTCATCAGCCAGTCCGGCGCGATTCTCACCTCCATGCTCGACTGGGCGAACACGCGCGGCGTCGGTTTCTCCGCGATGCTTTCGCTTGGCAACATGGCGGACGTGGACGGCGGCGACCTGCTCGATTACTTCGCGATCGATCCCGATACGCGCGCAGTGCTGCTGTATTCGGAAGGATTGCGCGAGGCGCGCAAGTTCATGTCCGCAGCGCGCGGCTGCGCGCGCGCGAAGCCCGTCATCATCGTCAAGTCCGGCCGTCATCCGGCCGGCGCACAGGCCGCGAGTTCGCACACCGCGGCACTCGCGGGCGCGGACGACGTGTACGACGCCGCGTTTCGCCGCGCAGGCATGCTGCGCGTGAAGACGCTCGAAGAACTGTTCGATGCCGCGGAGGTGCTTGCCACGGCAAGGCCGCCGCGCGGCCGCCGCGTTGCCGTGCTCACCAACGGTGGCGGTGTCGGCGTGATGGCCGCCGATGCGCTGCTCGACGAAGGCGCGAAGCTTGCAACGCTCGCGCCCGCGACAATCGCATCGCTCGATGACGTGCTTCCGCCGAGCTGGTCGAAGGGCAACCCGATCGACATCATCGGCGACGCACCCGCGGAACGTTTCACCGCAGCGCTCGAAAGCCTGCGCCGCGATCCTGGCGTGGATGTCGCACTCGTCATGCATTGTCCGACCGCAATCACATCGAGCGAAGCCGCGGCGGACGCCGTGATCGCGGAGAGTCGTAAACCCGGTCCGCCGCTCATCACGGCGTGGCTCGGCGGCAACGCGGCCGCGAACGCGCGCAATCGATTCACGGCCGCGGGCGTACCGAGCTACGCGACGCCGGAGCAGGCGATCCGCGCGTTCATGTACCTGTTCCGCTACCGGCGCAACCAGGAACTGCTGATGCAGACGCCGCCGTCACAGCCGGACGATGCGGTGAATACCGGCGCGGTACGCGCCCGCGTCCGCGATGCGCTTGCAGGGGGCAAGGAGTGGCTGGATGAAGTCGACGCCAAGGCCGTGCTCGAGGCATACGGCGTTCCCGTCATTCCATCGGTGCGCGTGAAAACGGCGATGGAGGCGGGCGAGCAGGCGCGGCGATTCGGCAGGCCGGTTGCATTGAAGGTTCTCTCACCCGACATCCTGCACAAGTCGGAGGCAGGCGCCGTGAAGCTCGACGTCGAACCGCGCAGCGCGACGCAGGCGACGGAAGACATGCTGGATCACGTGAAACGGAAATTCCCCGACGCGCGCATCGAAGGCATCAGCGTGCAGTGGATGGCGGAGCGCAGGAACACCTTTGAAGTGTTTGCGGGCATTGCCGTTGATCCCGTGTTCGGACCGGTCGTGCTGTTCGGTGAAGGCGGCGAAGCGATCGAGGTTGTTTCCGATCGCGCGATCGGGCTGCCGCCATTGAACACGCAGCTCGCCATGCAGTTGATCAAGCGCACGCGCATCAATCGCCGCCTGCGCGGTTTTCGCAGCAGTCCGCCCGCGGACCGCGACGCACTCGCGCGCACGCTTGTTCGCATCGCGCAGCTCGCCGCAGACATTCCCGAGATACAGGAACTCGATGTAAATCCCATCCTTGCAGGACCGGACGGCGTCATCGCGCTCGATGCGCGCATCCGCGTCGAGGCAACGGAAGAGACCGGCGCGAGCCGCCTGTGCATACGGCCATATCCGCGCGAACTTGAAACGGACTTCGAGCTTCCTGACGGACGGCGGCTGCTGCTGCGGCCGATCCGCCCGGAGGATGAACCCGCGCTGCAGCGCGCGTTCGATCGCATGTCGCCGGAAGAACGCCGCAACCGCTTTCTCGGCTCGATGAAAGTGCTCTCGCACGCGCAGGCCGCGCGCTACTCGCAGCTCGATTACGACCGCGACATGGCATTCGCGCTTGTCGAACCAGGCAAGCCCGGCAGCGATATCCATGGCATCGCGCGGCTCAGCGCAGACCCGGACAACGCAAGCGCGGAGTACGCGATCCTCGTGCTGAGCGAAATCGCAGGGCAGGGCGTCGGCATGCGGCTGATGCGCCATCTCATTGAATACGCGCGTGCGCACGGCATCGGTGAAATCTACGGCGAAGTGCTCGCCGACAACCGCGCCATGCTCGCAATCTGCCGCAAGCTCGGGTTTCGCGTCCGTCCGCATCCCGAGGATGCGGGTGTGATGCATGTGATGCTGCCGCTGCGCACCGCAGCGGGGCGCTGAAATCATCCTCATCCCGTCGCGCATGCTGCCCATCCACGCCATTCTCCCCGCCCTTCGCGCGGCGCTCGCCGATGCAGGCCGCGCCGTTCTCGAAGCGCCGCCGGGTGCCGGCAAGACAACGGTCGTGCCGCTCGCGCTGCTCGATGAGCCGTGGCTTGCTGGGAAGAAGATCATCATGCTCGAACCGCGACGGCTCGCCGCGAAGAACGCCGCGCGTTTCATGGCATCGACGCTTGACGAAGCGCCAGGTGAAACGGTCGGTTACCGCGTGCGCATGGAAACGCGCATCAGCGAAGGAACGCGCATCGAGGTCGTCACCGAAGGCGTGCTTGCGCGTCTTCTCCAGGACGATCCCGCGCTGGAAGGCATCGGGCTCGTGATCTTCGATGAGTTCCACGAGCGCAGTCTCCAGGCGGATCTCGCACTCGCGCTTGCGCTCGATGTGCGCGAAAACCTGCGCGATGATCTTGCCGTGCTGGTGATGTCCGCAACGCTCGACGGCGCGCGCGTCGCGGCACTGCTCGATGATGCACCGGTCGTCCGCACCGAGGGCCGGCAGTTTCCCGTTGAGACGCGTTACATGAACGTTGCCGCGGATGAAGACATCGCGATCGCAACCGCACGCGCCGCGCACGATCTCATGTCGCGTGCGCCGGGAAGCCTGCTTGCCTTCCTGCCCGGTGCGGGCGAAATCCGCCGTGCGGCATCCTGGCTCGCAGAACGCGTTCCTTCCGGTGTCATGCTCGTGCCGCTGTACGGCGACCTTTCGCCAATCGAGCAGGACCGCGCGATCCAGCCGGCGCCGGACGGCACGCGCAAGCTCGTGATCGCGACGAACATCGCGGAGTCGAGTCTCACGATCGAAGGCGTGCGCCTGGTCGTTGATTGCGGTCTCGAACGTGCGCCGCAGTTCGATCCGCCATCCGGCATGACGCAACTCGTGACACGGAAAATTTCGCAGGCATCCGCAGACCAGCGCCGTGGCCGCGCGGGGCGCACGGAGCCTGGCATCTGCCTTCGTCTGTGGCGCGAAGCGGATACGGCGAGGATGCCGCCGCATGCCGCGCCGGAAATTCTCGCCGCGGATCTCGCGCCGCTCGCGCTCGAACTTGCAGGCTGGGGCGTCGCGCAACCCGCGACGCTCGACTGGCTTGATGTTCCGCCGGCCGCATCGTTTTCACAGGCGCAGGAACTGCTGCGCGAGCTTGACGCGCTGGATGCAGATCTGCGCATCACGTCCGTGGGACGCGACATGCTGGGCCTTCCCGTGCATCCGCGCCTTGCACACATGTTGCTGAAAGGACGAGGCGCGAAACTCGGCGAACTTGCCTGCGTGATCGCCGCGCTGCTCGAAGAGCGCGACCCGCTGTCCGCAACGCGCGAATCCGACATCGATCTTCGCCTGCGCGCACTCGCAAGCGGTGAAGGCATCTCGCACGGCCAGCGAGCGCGCATTCTTGACGCCGCGAAGCAGATCGCCGCGCGGCTCGGCGTCACGCTGGATACGCGCAGGCGAAGCCACTTCGCGAACGCGGAGCGCGCAGCGTTCCTCATTGCAGAGGCTTATCCGGATCGCGTCGCGCAGCGCCGTCCGGGTCCCGAGCCGCGCTATCGCATGGCGGGCGGACGCGGCGCGGTGCTTGATCACGCGGACACGCTTTCGCAGTCGGAATGGCTTGCGGTTGCAAGAGTCGCAGGCGGCGGACGCGAGGCGCGCATCTTTCTTGCAGCAGCATTGCACGCGGACGATGTCGCGCGGCTTGAAGCCGAGGCGGGCGAATCGCTGGATGTGCGGTTCGATGTCGATGCCCGCGCGGTGATCGCGCGCCGCGTGCGCAAGGTCGCAAGCCTCGTGCTTGAAGAACATCCGGTTCCCGTTCCCGCGGAACGCGCACTGCCTGCGCTGCTTGCCGGCATTCGTACGCAGGGTCTCGCGGTGCTGCCGTGGGACAGGGCAAGCGAGGATCTTCGTGCGCGCGTTGAGACATTGCGTCGTGTTTCACCGCTTGAATGGCCGGCGTGCGATGACGGTGCGCTGCTCGCGGCACTCGAAGACTGGCTTGCACCCTTCGTGCAGGGCGTGACGAAACTCGCGGACCTGTCGCCGAAGCGCCTGCGCGATGCATTGGCGTTTCGCATCGGACACGAGCGGTTGCGTGAACTGGAAAGCGCGGCGCCGGAATGCTTCGAGATGCCGTCGGGGCAGAAACTCCGCATCGACTACAGTGGCGAGGTGCCGACGCTCGCGGCGCGCATCCAGCAGTTCTTCGGGCTGCATGAAACACCGTCCATCGCCGGCGGCCGCCTGCCGCTCATGCTGCACCTGCTCTCGCCCGCGAACCGTCCCATGCAGGTGACGCGCGATCTTGCGAGCTTCTGGACGAACACCTACCCCGAGGTGCGCAAGGACCTGCGCGGCCGCTACCCGAAGCACGCCTGGCCGGAGAACCCGCTCGCGGCTGCGCCGCGTGCGCG
>CAZRFE010000018.1:0-36419 GCA_964599565.1 uncultured Gammaproteobacteria bacterium | reverse complement strand
CCGACGCGTCTTGTCATCGAGCCGCGCTCGAACCGCATCGACCTCGAACAGCTGATGAACCACCTGTTCGCGACGACGGATCTCGAACGCAGCTATCGCGTGAACCTCAACGTCATCGGTCTCGACGGCCGCCCGCAGGTGAAGAACCTGCGCGACATGCTCGTCGAGTGGCTGGAATTCCGCAGCCGCACCGTCACGAAGCGTCTTGAATACCGCCTCGACAAGGTCGAGAAGCGCCTGCACATCCTCGAAGGCCTGATGGTCGCGTTTCTCAACATCGATGAAGTGATTGCGATCATCCGCGCCGAGGACAGGCCGAAACCGGTTCTCATGGAACGCTTCGGCATCTCGGACACGCAGGCGGAAGCGATTCTCGAACTGAAACTGCGTCACCTCGCGAAACTTGAAGAGATGAAGATTCGCGGCGAGCAGGACCAGCTCGAGAAGGAGCGCGCGGCGATCCGCAAGGTGCTCGGCTCGAAGGCGATGCTGAAGGCGATGATCCGCAAGGAAATCTCCGACGATGCGAAGAAGTACGGCGATGACCGCCGCTCGCCCATCGTGGAGCGCGAGGCGGCGCAGGCGCTGGATGAAACCGCGCTCGTGCCGAGCGAGCCTGTCACCGTCGTGCTGTCGAAGCGCGGCTGGGCCCGCGCGGCGAAAGGTCACGACATTGATCCCGCGCAACTGCAGTATCGCCAGGGCGATGAATTTCTTGCCGCGGCGCGCGGCAAGTCGAACCAGCTTGCGGTGTTTCTCGATTCGACGGGAAGAAGCTACTGCATTCCCGCGCACCAGCTGCCGAGCGCGCGCGGGCAGGGCGATCCGCTGTCCGGCAAGCTGACGCCGCCGGACGGCGCGAGCTTCGTCGGAGTCGCGATGGGCGATCCGGACGATTACGTGCTGCTTGCGTCGAACGCGGGCTACGGTTTCTTCACGCAGCTGAAGGAACTGCATGTACGCAACAAGAAAGGCAAGGCGGTGCTGTCGGTGCCGAAGGGCGCGAAGGCGCTGGCGCTCGTCCCCGTGACGTCGCCGAAGACGGACTGGATCGTTGCCGCATCGAGCGAAGGCCACCTGCTGTGCTTCCCGATCGAGGAACTGCCGCAGCTTGCGAAAGGCAAGGGCAACAAGATCCTCAACATCCCGGGCGCGAAACTGAAGTCCGGCGAGGAGTCGATGGCGGCGGTGTGTGCGATGCCGGACGAAGGCAGCGTGGTGATCTTCAGCGGCCAGCGCCACATGACGCTGAAGTACCGCGACCTCGATCACTACGAAGGCGAACGCGGCCAGCGCGGACTCAAGCTGCCGCAGGGTTATCGCAAGGTCAGCACGATCCTGCCGGAGGCGTTTCTTCTGCAGAAATGACGCGCCGGCGACTGCTTGAAAACATCCTTCGCGGCCCCATTTAACCGGAGCCGCATTTGCAAGGAGACAACATGAAGCGCGTTTTGCTGTTTCTCGCCACCAACCTCGCCGTCGTCGTGGTGCTTGGCGTCGTCACGCGACTGCTCGGGCTGGACGGCTGGTTCACGCAGCAGGGCATCAACTACCAGGCGCTGCTGATCTTTGCCGCCCTCTTCGGCATGGGTGGTGCGTTCATTTCGCTCGCGATCTCGAAATGGAGCGCGAAGCGCATGACCGGCGCGCACGTCATAGAGACGCCGCGCAACGAGGCCGAGCGCTGGCTGGTTGCGACCGTGCAGCGGCAGGCGCAGCAGGCGGGCATCGGCATGCCGGAAGTCGCGATCTTCGATTCGCCGCAGCCGAACGCATTCGCAACCGGCATGAACAGGAACAACGCGCTGGTTGCGGTGAGCACGGGACTGCTCGGTTCGATGAACCGGGATGAAGTCGAAGCGGTGCTGGGCCACGAGGTGAGTCATGTCGCGAACGGCGACATGGTGACGCTCACGCTGATCCAGGGCGTGGTGAACACGTTCGTGATCTTCGCCGCACGCATCGTCGGTTACGTCGTCGACGGCATGCTCCGCGGCAACCGCGAAGGCGGCGGTGTCGGCATCGGTTATTTCGTCACGACCATCATCGCCGAGATCGTGTTCGGCATTCTCGCGAGCATCATCGTGATGTGGTTCTCGCGCTACCGCGAATTCCGCGCGGACCACGGCGGTGCCACGCTCGCCGGCCGCAACAAGATGATCGCCGCGCTTCAGCGCCTGCAGCAGTCGCAGGAAGGCGCACTGCCGGATCAGCTTGCGGCATTCGGCATCAAGGGTTCGATCGGGCGCGGATTCAGGCGGCTGTTCATGAGCCATCCGCCGCTCGGTGAGAGAATCGCGGCGTTGCAGAGAATGATGTGAGTGAAAGGAAGAAGGGCCGCTTGCGCGGCCCTTCCTGATTGTGCGTTCTATCTTGCCCGCTTGACTGTCTACGCCGGCAGCCTCGCGTCCTCCGCCATCACCACTTCCGGCTCCTGCACGTAGTTGCCCTGGATGTAGTTCACGCCGAGCTGCCAGAGCACGGCCATGGTGTTGGCGTTTTCCACGCGCTCGGCGACGGTCTCGATCTTAAGTTCCTTCGCCTTCTCGATGATTCCCTTGACGAACTCGCGCTTCTTCTCGTCGCTGCTGATGACGGACATGAAGGAGCCGTCGATCTTCACGTAGTTCATGCGGATGTGATCGAACATCTGCATCGGGTTGCGGCCGATGCCGAAATGTTCCAGCGCGATGCCGCTGCCGTGCCGCGCGGCGAGTTCGCCGGCCGCCTTGGCTTCCTTGAGCCGCTTTTCGGCCGTTGCCTCGGAAATCTGCAGCACGATGCCGCCCTTCGGCGGCTGGTGCTGCGCGAACTGTCCGTCCAGCCAGGGAATGAACTGCGGGTCGGCGAGCGTCTGTTCGGCGATGCGGATGAAGAAGCGCGCCTTCTTGCCTTCGCCGACGCGCTCCTTGAGACGCGTCATCGCGCAGTTCACGATCCAGCGGTCGATGCCGCCCATCAGGTTGTTGCGCTCGGCGGCGGGAATGAACTCGCCCGGCATGATCTCCTTGCCGTCTTCATCCTTCATGCGCACCAGGATGTCGAACATCTCGCTGACGTCGCCTTCAAGGCTCGCGATCGGCTGGAACACGAGCAGGAAGCGGTTGCTCTTGAGCGCGGCGGTGATCTTCTTCACCCAGCCGACATCCAGCAGGCGTCCTTCCTGGTCGACCTCCGGCGGCTTGTAGACGATGTGGCGGTTGCCGCCCTTCTGCCGGGCTTCCTTTCCCGCCTGTTGCGCGAGCGCGATCAGCGCGCCGGCGTTTTTCGCGGCGTTGCCGAAATCAGCGATACCGATGCTGACGGTCATGCTGGTCGACTGTCCGCCCGCCTCGAACACGCGGCCCGCGATCGCGGTGCGCAGCTTCTCGGCGAACTTCTCGATGTCGCCGATGTTCCTGCGCACGATCAGCGTGGTGAACAGGTTGCCGCCGAAACGCGCAACCTGGTCCTTCGCTTCGGCGATGTCGCGCAGCTGTGCGCCGAGCAGCTTGAGAACGTTGTCGGAGGCAAGCGGGCCGACCTTCTCTTCGATGTCGGAGAACTTGTCGGGCTTGATGATGAGCAGTGCGGCGAGACCTTCCTTCGGCGGCTGCTTGACGGCATGCGAAACGAGATCGATGAAGTAATGGCGGTGATACAGGCCGGTGAGCGGATCGCGCCGGCCGATCTCTTCCATCTCGGCCTGCATTTCGGCCTGCATCTTCGCCTGCATTTCACTGTTGTTGCCGTCGCCGCGAATGGCGATCTCGATGCACGGTTCGCCGTCCAGTTCGGTCTGGTCGAACTCGAGCTTCGTCTCGAACGTTTCGCCGTCCTTGAGGCCGTGCGCAGCAAGCTCGCCGACGTTCTTGCCCTTGTTCACGGCGACCAGCGCATCCTTGAGCGCCTGCTGGTCATCCTTCGCGAACAGGTCCATCACGGTGAAGCCTTCGACATCATCGGGGGATGCGAAGCCGAACATCTGCGCGAACGAGGGATTCGCCTGCGTAAGAATGCCGTCCTGCACGTAGGCAATGGCGTCGCCGGATTCGGCGAGGAAATCCTGGAAGCGCGCCTGGTACTCCGTGACGAGCGCCTGCGTCGACTCGAGTGCGCGCGCTGTTTCGATGTATGCCGCTTCCCGCGCGACCACCGCGGCGAGGTGGCGTTCGTTTTCCATGCTGACGAGATCGCGTCCGCCGCGCTCGATCACGGCCGCCGCCGCGGTCTCGTCCAGCTTGCTCGCAACGGCGATGAACGCGCAGTCGGGGCACAGCCGCTGCTGCAGGCCGATCACGTCGTTGACGGGCGCTTCGGGAACCTTGAGAAAGCACAGGATCAGCGCGGGCTTCTGCGCGAGGATCGCGCTTTCCGCGTCATCGAGATTCGCCGCCCACGCCGAGCGTACCGCGTGCCCGGCACCACGCAGGATGCTGTTGATCTTCTCGGCATTGTTCTGCGACTGCGAGATGATCAACAGGGGCAGGAAGTTGCGCTCGACCAAGAATGGCTCCGAAGTGTGCGTCGAATGAACGTCAGACTTTTTAACGTAAGCCCGCGGCTTTTTCCAGACGGATCAAGAATAAGTTACAGATTTATCAGGGTTTTCCCAGCGGCTTCCGGAATCTCGCGGACGAGCTTCGGCACGAGGTAGCCGGACAGGCGCGCATGCAGTTCACGCACGATCGCACGCGCTTCGCTTTCCGGCACATCGAAATGCGCCGCGCCCGCAACCGGATCGAGCAGGTGCAGGTAGTACGGCAGCACGCCCGCGGAGAACAGCGTTTCACTCAGCGCGGCGAGTGCATCGGCGCTGTCGTTGACGCCGCGCAGCAGCACGGACTGGTTGAGAAGCGTTGCGCCGGCGTCGCGCAGCGCGCCCAGCGCGTGCCGCACGTGATCGTCGATCTCGTTCGCGTGGTTGGCGTGGATCACGATCGCGACGTCGAGGGAAACATCTGCGAGCCATGCGAGCAGCTGCCCGTCGATGCGTTCCGGCAGCACGACGGGCTGGCGCGTGTGGATGCGCAGCCGGCGCAACTGCGGCATTTCCGCCAGCGCGGAGGAAATTTCTCGCAGGCGCGGTGTATCGAGCGTGAACGGATCGCCGCCGCTCAATATCACTTCGTGGATGGACGTGTCTTCATGGATGCGCTCCAGCACCGCTTTCCAGTCACGGCGCGGGTTCTGCTCCGAATAGGGAAAGTGACGCCGGAAGCAGTACCGGCAGTGCACACCGCAGGCGCCGGTTGCGGTCAGCAGCACGCGGCCGGCGTATTTCTGCAGCAGGCCAGGCGCGATGGCCGCCGTCGATTCGCCGACGGGATCGCTGCCGAACCCGGGAACGGCGTCGAGCTCGACGCCGAGCGGCAGCACCTGCCGGAGCAGCGGATCGTTCACCGCGCCCGGCCGCATGCGCGAGACATAACCGTGCGGTACCCGCAGCGGGAACGCAGCGGCGGCCGCACGCGCGGAGGGCAGCAGGGCGGCGTCCAGGCCGAGCATTTCGAGCAGGCGCGCGGGATCGGTGATCGCAGCTGCCTGCGCGGCTTTCCAGTCGGGTCGCTTCATGGTCACGAAGGATGCTGCTGATTTCGGGAAGGGGTGCGGGTATGATACGCGGCTTTCGCCGGGCACTGGCCCGGTATTTTGCCCGCAACCGAACGACAACTGAAGAGTCAAGCCCATGGCGAGCTACAACACCAACGAGTTCCGCGCCGGTCTGAAGATCATGATCGACAATGATCCGTACACCATCGTCGAAAACGAGTTCGTGAAGCCGGGCAAAGGCCAGGCATTCAACCGCACCCGCGTGCGGAACCTCAAGACCGGCCGCACGCTGGAGAAGACCTTCAAGTCGGGCGAAGTGTTCGAGGCGGCGGATGTCATGGACATCGACATGCAGTACCTCTACAACGACGGCGAAATGTGGCACTTCATGGTGCCGGACACGTTCGAGCAGCACGCTGCGGATGCAAACGCCGTCGGCGAGAACGCGAAGTGGCTGAAGGAGCAGGACACCTGCATCGTCACGCTGTGGAACGGCGTGCCGCTCGACATCACGCCGCCCAACCACGTGAACCTCAAGGTGATCGAGACCGATCCCGGCCTGCGCGGCGACACCTCGGGCGGCGGCGGCAAGCCTGCCAAGCTCGAAACCGGCGCCATCGTGCGCGTGCCGCTGTTCATCAACGAAGGCGAAGTCCTTCGCGTGGATACGCGCACCGGCGAATACGTGTCGCGCGTGAAAGAGTAGGGAAACGCGTTCCTGCCGCTCATGGAAGCCCGGCCACGCCGGGCTTCTTCATCTGCGAAAGACGAATGAACGACTGGCGACCTTCAGCTTCCATTGAAAACCTGCGCCTGCGTGCAGCGCTTCTTGAGCACGTGCGCGAATTCTTCGCTTCGCGCGACGTGCTGGAAGTCGAAACGCCGCTCGTCAGCCGCGCGGCGATCACCGAACCGAATCTCGCGAGCGCGGAGGTCGCGCTTCCCGGCCTGCGTGAAGCGTTCTTCCTGCATACCTCACCGGAATTCTTCATGAAGCGCATGCTGGCAGCGGGCAGCGGCGACATCTGGCAGGCGTGCAAGGTGTTTCGTGGCGCGGAACACGGGCGCATGCACAATCCCGAGTTCACGATGGTCGAATGGTACAGGCTCGGTTTCGACCATCACGCGCTGATGGATGAAGTCGCCGGCCTGCTGCGTGCATTGATTCCGGGTCTTGATGCGGAAGATGAACGCATGACGTACGCGGAAGCCTTCGCGACGTTCGCGGATCTTGATCCCTTCGATGCGAACGACGAGGCACTGCGTGCGGCCGTCGAACCGTTCGGTGCGGATGTCGCGTCGCTTGATCGCGACGGCATGCTCGATCTCATCGCCAGCCATCTTGTCTATCCGCAGCTTGGAAAGGGCCGGGTGAGTTTCGTGCATGCGTTTCCTGCTTCGCAGGCCGCGCTCGCGCGGCTTGACGACGATCCGCGCTGCGCGCGCCGTTTCGAGGCGTTCGTCGATGGCATCGAGCTTGCCAACGGCTTCCATGAACTTGCCGATGCGGGCGAGCAACGCGCGCGCTTCGAACAGGAAAACGCGCGGCGTCGCGCGGCGGGCCTGCGCGAGATGCCGCTGGACGAGAACCTGCTTGCCGCGCTTTCGCACGGCATGCCGGATTGCGCGGGCGTGGCGCTTGGCTTCGACCGCGTGGTGATGCTCGCGGCGAGGTGCGAGAATATCGCCGAAGCGATCAGCTTCGGCTTCGACCGGGTGTGAGGTGACGCATGTTCGAGATGAAGAAGATCGAGACTTCCGACAAGGCGTCGCTGTACGAGGAACTCGCGCAGCAGGCACGCGGGTTGCTGCACGGCGAGCGCGACATGATCGCGAACGCGGCGAATCTTTCCGCGCTGCTTTATCACAGCCTGCCGGACGTGAACTGGCTCGGGTTCTACTTCATGCGTGACGGCGAGCTTGTCGTCGGGCCGTTCCAGGGTCAGCCGGCATGCGTGCGCATCGCCATCGGCAAGGGCGTGTGCGGAGCCGCGGTCGCGGAGCGGCGCACGCAGCTCGTCGAAGATGTCGATTCATTCCCCGGCCACATTCCCTGCGACAGCGCGTCGCGTTCCGAGATCGTTGTTCCGCTTGAACGGAACGGCAAGATCATCGGCGTGCTGGATATCGATGCGCCGATTCCCTCGCGCTTCGATGCTGTTGATCGCGACGGTGTCGAGCGGCTGGCGGAGATCTTTCTCGAAAGTCTCGACGAGGGGTCGTAGGAGCGGCTTGCGCTGTTCGGCAAGACAACAAGGCCGGGAAATTTCCCGGCCTCATCCTGTCACGGCTTCAGTGCCGTTCCGATCCTTTCGCCAACGCGCATGACGTTGTCCGCGCGCAGGTATTCGCCCCAGTCCACCGCGCCGGGTTCGGTGAGCATCACGACGGTCGAACCCATGTTGAAACGGCCAAGTTCCTCACCTTTTCGCAGCGTCACTTCTCCGGCGGCTTCGCCGCGGCCATAGCGCCAGCGGCGGATGCGCGACCCTGCCGGCGGCGTGATTTCGCCGGCCCAGACGGTTTCGATGCTGCCCACGAAGATCGCACCGACGGCAACCATCGCGAGCTTTCCGAGGGGCGTTTCGAACAGGCACACGACGCGCTCGTTGCGCGCGAACAGGCGCGGGATGTTGCGCGCGGTGAGACCGTTCACGCTGAACAGCCGGCCCGGCACGTGCAGCATCTCCGTGAGCGTGCCGTCGCACGGCATGTGGATGCGGTGATAGTCGCGCGGCGAAAGATAAAGCGTGGCGTACTCGCCGTTCATGAACGGCGCGGCGAGCGCTGCGTCACCGAGCAGTTCTTCGGCGGAGTATTCGTGACCCTTCGCCTGGAAGATGCGTCCTTCGCGAATCCCGCCGGCCTGGTTCACGGTGCCGTCGACAGGTGATACGACGGCATCGATTGCGGTATCGACCGGGCGCGACTCGGGTTTCAGCGCGCGCGTGAAGAACGCGTTGAAATTCGCGTAATGCCGGACATCTTCATGTACGGCTTCCTGCATGTTCACCTTGAAGCTGCGCACGAACGCGCGCATCGCCGCATGGCTCACCGCGCCGCCGTTGATGCGCGTCAGCGCGTGCATGCAGCGCGAGAGCAGGTGGTGCGGCAGTACGTACTGCGGCCAGATCTTCAGCGCCTTTTCAATGTCCATGATGGTGTCCGTGGCCGGTTTCGGGTGTGTCGTCGGCGCGCTTCACGGGAAACGCGGCGGTGAAGGTTCTGCCATCGGCAAGCGTGAACGCGATTTCGGCGTCATCGCCCGCGCGCAACGCCGACCGTGGCTTGAACAGCATGAAGTGTTTTCCGCCGGACGCGAACTCGACGCACTCGCCGGGCGCGATGCGCACATCGCCCAGCCGCTCCATGGTGACGGACGCATCCGTCTCGATGGTTGCGTGCATTTCCACGCGCGCGAAATTCGCACTGTGCAGGTCAGTGATGGCGACGACGTCGCTGCCGTCGTTGCAGAGCTTCGCGTAGCCCGCCATCACATCCGCGACAGGCGGCGCTTCGCGTATCCACGCCTGCTCGATGCGAAGCGGCGGTTGCGCGGCAGATGCATTGATCAATGCAAGCGTCGCAGCCAGGAAGAAGGAAGGCATGAAGTTCTCCGAAGGTCAGTCGGCGATCAATCGAACAAGGTCGCCTGCGATGGCGTCGGCATGCAGTGGCGGTGTGAAGATCGCGTGCAGCCGCGCCTCGGGATCCACCAGCAGCACGGCGGAGCTGTGCACGACCGTGTAGTTTTCTTCATCGCCGTCGTGTGCGGGGCGGAATTCATACGCAACGCTCATCGCCTGCGCGAGTTTGTGCAGGTTGTCGCCATCGCCGACAACGCCGATGAAATCCGGGTTGAAATATTCCACGTAGCCCGCCATCTGCTCCGGCGTATCGCGCGCCGTGTCCACGGACACGAACACGACCTCGGGCGGCTGCATGTCCATCCCCGCGAGCGCGTCGGTCACGCGGTCGAGCATGAACAGCGTGTTCGGGCAGACGTCGGGGCAGTGCGTGAAGCCGAAGAACACGAGGCTCCAGTGATCCTCGAAGTTCTCGCGCGTGAAGGTTTCGGCGTCGTGCCGCGTCAGGCTGAATTCCGGCAGGGGACGCGGCTTGGTCAGCAAGGTTCCTGCGGACAGTTCCGCCGGTTCGTCCGGCGCGAGCAGGAACACGCCGGCCAGGCCGCCGGCGAGGGCGGCGACCGCGGTGACGATGACAATGGGGAGCGTTGTACGATTCATGCCGCGCATTATCCCATACCACCCGTTCAGTTATCATGGCGTTTCGCGCCACGGGAGAAACGTGTGAAGGAACGATTCGAGGACATTGCCGAGTATCTTGACAGTGCGACGGACTTCATCCGCTTTGGAATGAGCCGTTTCATCGAGGCTGGCCTGCATTACGGTCATGGCACCGACAACGCGCTGGATGAATCGGTTGCGCTGGTGCTGTTCGCACTGCACCTGCCGCACGGATGCCCTGATCGCCTGCTGGACGCGCGCCTGACGCCCGCGGAAAAGGCGGACGTCTATCGCCTGCTCGCGCAGCGCATCGACGAGCGCGTGCCGGTTGCGTATCTCACCGGCGAGGCGTGGTTTGCGGGCATGAAGTTCAAGGCCGACCGCCGCGCGCTCGTGCCGCGCTCGCCGATCGCGGAACTGATCGAGGCGCGCTTCGAACCCTGGGTCGAACCGGACGATGTCCGCGCGGTGCTCGATCTGTGCACCGGCGGCGGCTGCATCGCGATCGCCTGCGTGCATGCGTTTCCGGCGGCGCGCGTCGATGCCGTCGATCTTTCTTCCGACGCGCTTGCGCTTGCGCACGAGAATGTCGATCTGCACGGCGTGGAAGGGCAGGTCACCCTGCATGAAGGTGATCTGTTCGCGCCGCTGGATGACGCCGTCCGTTACGACATCATCGTCAGCAATCCGCCGTATGTTGATGCGGGCGACATGGCGGCGCTGCCGGACGAGTTCCGCCATGAACCGGAACTCGGCCTTGCAGCGGGCGGTGACGGTCTCGACATCGCACGACGCATTCTCGCTGCGGCATCGGCGCATCTTTCGGAAAACGGAATCCTGATCGTCGAAGTCGGCAACAGTGCTGCAGCGCTCGCCGAAGCATTTCCGGAGGTCGGTTTCACCTGGCTGGAGTTCGAGCGCGGTGGCGAAGGCGTATTTCTTCTCACCGCGGAGCAGGTTCGCGAGCATGCGCAACTGTTCGCGGAGCGGGCCTGATGGCCGGAAATACCTTCGGCGAAATCTTTCGCGTCACGAGCGCCGGTGAAAGCCATGGACCGGCGCTCGTTGCGATCGTCGATGGCTGTCCGCCGGGCATGCCGCTCGGTGAAGACGACATCCAGCATGATCTCGAACGCCGTCGCGCCGGCACGTCGCGGTTCACATCACAGCGGCGCGAAGCGGATCGCGTGAAGATTCTCTCGGGAACGTTCGAGGGAAGAACGACAGGCGCGCCGATTGCGCTGCTCATTGAAAACATGGACGCACGCCCGCGCGATTACGCGGACATCGCGGAAAAATTCCGTCCGGGTCATGCAGATTTCACCTGGCAGAAAAAATACGGCATCCGCGATCATCGCGGCGGCGGACGTGCGTCCGCGCGCGAGACGGCAATGCGTGTGGCAGCAGGCGCGATCGCGCGCAAGTACCTGCGCGAGCATGCCGGCATTGAAATTCGCGGCTGCCTCGTTGCAATGCATGACATCGAACTCGCAATCGAGGACTGGGGCGCGGTTCATGACAATCCGTTCTTCTGCGCAGTACCCGGTCGCGTTCCCGAGCTCGAAGCACGCATCGAGCAGTTGCGCCGCGATGGCGATTCATGTGGCGCGCGCGTGCGCATCGAAGCGCTCGGCGTTTTCGCCGGCCTGGGCGAACCGGTGTTCGACCGCCTGGATGCGGACATCGCGAAGGCGATGATGGGCATCAATGCAGTAAAGGCGGTTGCGATCGGAGACGGGTTCGACGTGGTGCGACAGCGCGGCAGCGCGCATCGCGACGAAATGACGCCGCAGGGATTTCTCTCGAATCACGCCGGCGGTGTGCTCGGCGGCATCAGCAGTGGCCAGCCACTGGTCATCGAGATTGCGTTCAAGCCGACGTCGAGCATTCGCGTTCCGGCGCGCAGCATCGACGTTCATGGCAATGCCGTCGAGGTGGCGACGACAGGCCGGCACGATCCCTGCGTCGGCATGCGCGGCGTTCCCGTTGCCGAAGCGATGCTCGCGCTCGTGCTGATGGACCACTTGCTGCGTGACCGTGCGCAGAACGGCACGAACCGCGAACGTTAGGTCTTGCCGTCCCGCATCACAGCGAAGCCGTCATTTGTTATAAAATGCGTCTTTCGCGCGCTTTCACGCGCATCCGGTTCGTCCGGAGTCCTTCAGATCGTGACGACAACGCGCACATGCGTCGCGATGAACCAGCAGGAAATCACCGAATGAAGAAATACAACGTTGCCGTGGTCGGTGCGACCGGCGCCGTCGGCGAAACAATGCTCGCGATTCTCGAGGAGCGCGACTTCCCGGTCGAAAACATCTATCCGCTGGCGAGCAGTCGTTCGGCGGGAACGCGCATCCGCTTCAAGGGCAAGGAAGCCATCGTCCAGGATCTTGCGGAGTTTGATTTCTCGAAGGCGCAGATCGCGCTGTTTTCCGCGGGCGGCAGCGTCTCCGAGGAGTTCGCGCCGAAAGCGGCAGCGGCAGGCTGCGTGGTGATCGACAACACCTCGAAGTTCCGCATGGAAGACGACATCCCGCTCATCGTGCCCGAAGTGAATCCGCACGCCATCGGGGAGTATGGGCAGCGCAACATCATCGCCAATCCGAACTGCTCGACGATCCAGATGCTGGTCGCGCTCAAGCCGCTGCATGACGCCGCGTACATCGAACGCATCAATGTTGCGACATACCAGGCGGTGTCAGGCGCCGGCAAGTCGGCCGTCGAGGAGCTGGCCGGACAGACGGCGAACCTGCTGAACGGCAAGCCGATTGCGCCTGCAATCATGCCGAAGCAGATCGCGTTCAACGCCATTCCGCACATCGATGTCTTCCAGGACAACGGCTATACGCGCGAAGAAATGAAGATGGTATGGGAGACACGCAAGATCCTCGGCGATCCGGATATCCGCGTGAATCCCACGGCTGTGCGCGTGCCGGTTTTCTACGGGCATTCCGAGGCGATCCACATCGAGACACGCGAAAAGCTCACGGCGGAGCAGGCGCGCAAGCTTCTGAAGAAGGCGCCGGGCGTGAAGGTGCTGGATGAGCGCAAGGACGGCGGCTACCCGACGGCCGTCACCGAGGCTGCCGACAAGGATCCCGTGTGGGTCGGCCGTATCCGCGAGGACATCTCGCACGAGCGCGGGCTCAACCTCTGGGTCGTGTCGGACAACGTCCGCAAGGGCGCCGCGCTGAACTCCGTCCAGATTGCGGAAATATTGGTCAAAGAGTATATATAAGCTTTAGGATGCTATAGTTAGCTCATTCTTATAAAGCCAAGTCTGAACTGTTGGCCGCAATTCGCGGGGGGACGTACTCCCGAAGCGGGGTCACCGAGAGCTGAGGGAACACGAGATGCGACGTTATCTGGGCCTGGCGCTGGCCGGCGTGCTGGCAGCAATTTCCGTCAGCGCAGTGGCCATGGGGTTGGGCGAAATTCGCCTCAATTCCTATCTCAATCAGCGCCTCGACGCGGAAATCGAGCTTGTCTCCGCCGCCGCGGACGAAATCGAATCCCTGGAAATCCGTCTTGCCGATGACGCGGTGTTCCAGCGCTATGGCCTTGAGCGCACGGCGTTCATGAACAACCTGACGTTCCAGGTCGAGCGCCGGCCAAACGGCACGGCGTACGTGCACGTCACGTCATCCGAACCCGTTCGTGAGCCTTTCCTGACGCTGCTTGTCGTTGCCGACTGGTCGCGCGGCCGGCTGATGCGCGAATACACGCTGCTGATCGACCCGCCGACATTCGCCGGCCGCGAAGAGGCGGCGGTACAGCCGCAACCGCAGCCGGAAGTCCCGGCGACGGCGCCGGTCCCCGAGGTGCAGCAGGAGCCGGTCGTACGGCAGGAAGTCACGCCTGAGCCTGAACGCCAGCCAGCGGAGCCCGAACAGCGCGCCGAGGAAACGACGGGCGATGTCATCAGCATTCCGCCGCTCGAAGCCGATGCGCAGCCGATCCGCCGCGAAGCTCCGCAGGCACAGCCCGAGCCTGGCGGCAGCTACGGTCCGATTCAGCGCAACGAAACCCTGTGGGGAATCGCGCAGCGCCTGCGCCCCGACGAGTCAGTCACGATCAACCAGATGATGCTGGCGCTGTACCGCGCGAACCCGGAAGCCTTCCAGGGCAATATCAATCGCCTGAAGGCCGGTTACGTGCTGCGCATACCGGAATACAGCGAGCTGTCCGCGCTTGCGCGTCGCGACGCCTTCAACGAGGTGAAGCGCCAGAACGAGGAATGGCGTACCGGACCGGTGCCTGCACAACCGTCCGTTGATACGGCGGAACCGGTGGATGTCGAGCCGGAACTGAGCCTTGTCGCGCCCGAGGAAGACATCGAGACCGATGCGGGCCTGGGCGTTGGTGCAGGCGGCGAGGCGGATGATCTCGATCTCGGCACGGAAGATCCGCTCGATCTCGCGGAAGACGACATCGATGACGATGCGGTCGACCTCGGCACCGAGGAAGAACCCACCGAGCGCCTGCTGGATATCGAAGACGAATCGCTGCAGGCGATGCAGGAACAGGAAGATTCGCTCGAATCCGCCCAGGTGGCGGACGACATGACCGACGACGCCATCGCTCCCGAAACGGGCGAAACGGCTGGCGAAACATTCGATGAGGCAACCGGCGAAGAGACGCTCGAAGAGCCGGCGGTCGAAACAGCGCCGGAAGTAGCCCCGGCACTGGACGAACCGGTCGCCGAAGAAACTGCACCCGTGGTACAGCCGGTGCGGGCTCCTGAGCCGACGCTGGTCGAGAAGCTCACCGTGATCGCATTCAGTCCGCTGGGCCTCGGCATCGGCGCCGTGATTCTTGTTCTCCTGCTCGCCGGCTTCCTGGTCGTGCGCAAGCGGAGCGAGGCAGCGAAGGGCCGTACGGCGGCGGCGATGGCCGAATGGGTCGACGGCGAGGACGAAGGCGACGTCACCGTCGTCGCGGGCCGCGATGAAGACGACGTCACCATCGTGACGGGTCATGGCGCCGACGACGAGATCGCGACCGTGTTCAGCCATGGCATGGATCATGAAGATACCGGCACGACGCGGCTGGACGAAGACGCGGCCGCGACGCAGATGCTCGAGGCGGAGAATGCGCGCACGCCGGACTCGCAACCCGACTTCACCGAAACGGTTGTCGGCGGCCAGCAGCCGGTCACGCTCGATGAGAACGACCCGCTCTCCGAAGCCGATTTCCACATGGCGTACGGCTTGTACGACCAGGCTGCGGAGGTCGTGGAAAAGGCCATCCAGCGCGATCCGTCGCGGAAGGAATACCACGCGAAGCTTGCGGAAATTCACTTTGCAGGCAACAACACCGACGGTTTCCTGGAATCCGCGCAACGCCTGAAGGAGCTTGCGGGTCCGGGCGATCCCGCCTGGGACAACATCGCGATCATGGGACGCCAGATCGCTCCCGACAACGCGCTGTTCGCGGAAGCAGGATCGGCGGCATCCGTCGACCTTGATTTCGGTTCCGCCGCGGAAGAATTCGACGAACCTGAGGCGTCGCCGTCATCCGCAACATCCACTGCCGCGGATGAGAGCCTGGATTTCGACCTCGATCTCGACGGCGGCAAGCCGACGGAGGAATCCGCGTCGGCCGAGGACTCTGCTGGGGACGGACTCGATTTCGACCTGGAACTGGATGCCGAGGCGCCGCTGACCGCGGAAGCGGAGCCGGCGGCGGAACCGGCGGCCGATGATTTCGATTTTGACCTTGGCGAGACGGAAACACCCGCCACCGCGGAGAATGCGGAATCCTTCGATGACGCGCCGCTGGCGACGGGCGAGGACTACGACACCGAGCAGACGCAGACGGAATTCGACAAGGCGCTGCAGGAGCTGTCTGCTTTCGTCGATACGAACATACCGGAGCAGGATGCCGGCGATGCCGTCGACGAACAGGAAGACGCCGGACTCAACCTCGACGACTACAGCTTCAGCGAGGACGCGGGCGGTCTTGATGACGAACTGGGCGGAACCGGAGAAGGCGAGGAAGACATTGGCGAGATCGGCACAAAGCTTGATCTTGCCCGCGCCTATATCGACATGGGCGATCCGGACGGCGCGCGCGGCATCCTCGAGGAAGTCGTCTCGGACGGTGACGCCGAGCAGCAGAGGGAAGCACGCGAACTGCTTGACCAGCTCGGCTGAACGAAGATGCCATGAAGAAGGCGGCCCCGCTTGCGGGGCCGCTGCCTTTTCAGCACCTGGTTCGTGAAACTGTCGGAAGACTGCATGCATCCGCTCATCCGCATCCTCACGCTGCTGGCACTCGCGGTCCTGGTTCCGTGGTTGCCGCTTGTGCCCCTGCTTGCCATGTCGCTGCTGCTGTTCGGCTGGGGCGCGATCCATCCCGCCACGGGCGTCCGGATGTGGCGCGGCGTGATGCGCCTCCGCTGGCTGCTCTTCTCACTCACCGTGCTGTACCTGTGGTTCTCGCCCGGTGAACCGTTATTTCCCCAATTCGGCCGCGTATCGCCGACGGCGGAGGGTGCGATGCTCGCGCTCACGCGAACAGCGGTGCTGCTCGTGATGGTCTGCGCGGCCACCGGCCTGCTCGCGAACGTACCAGCGCATGATGTGAGCGCCGCGCTGCGCGGTCTGCTCGCGTGGCCCGTGAGAACGGAAACGGGTACGCGTTTTGCGGATCGCGTCGGCTTTCTGCTCGCGTCGCTGCCCAAGGTCGAACAACAGGTGCGAACGAATCTTCGTCATGACGAGCGGGCGCTTGCGGACCGTGCCGCCGCACTGTTTCTCGGCATCGAGACGACCGCCGTTGCGCTGCCGCCCGCGCCGCCATCTTCACCCCTCGCGCCGGTGCCGCGCTGGCAATGGCTGCTGCCGTGCATGCCGCTCGCGCTGCTGGTTCCGTCGCTGGTTTCATGACCATGCGCATCGCAGCAGGCATCGAATATGACGGCAGCGCCTTTGCAGGCTGGCAGACGCAACCGCATGCGCCGAGCGTGCAGGACGCGGTGGAACGTGCGTTCTCGAGGGTCGCGAATCATGCAGTCAAGGTCACCTGTGCGGGACGCACGGATGCGGGCGTTCACGGCCTAGGACAGGTCGTCCATTTCGATACGGATGCGAGCCGTCGCCAGCGCAGCTGGGTGCTGGGCGCGAACAGCAATCTGCCGGCCAGCGTCAACGTGAACTGGACGCGGGAAGTGCCGGACGACTTTCACGCACGATTCAGCGCGCTTGCGCGCAGCTACCGTTACGTGATTCTCAACCGCTGGGTCCGCTCGGCGGTACATGCCGCGCGCGCGACATGGATTCACGATCCGCTCGACGCTGCGCGCATGCATGATGCGGCACAGGTTCTTGGCGGCGAACACGATTTCAGTTCTTATCGCGCGCTCGCCTGCCAGGCGAAATCCCCGGTACGCACCATTGAACGCATTTCGGTGACGCGCCACGACGAGTGGGTAACGCTCGAAGTGACGGCGAACGCCTTCCTGCATCACATGGTGCGCAACATCGCGGGTGTGCTGATTTCGATCGGCAAGGGAGAGCGGCCGGAAGGATGGGCGCTTGAAGTCCTGCAACAGCGCAATCGTGCGCTCGGCGGCGTAACCGCGCCGCCGGATGGCCTGTATTTCATCGGTCCGCGCTACCCGGAGCATTTCGGGATACCGGCGAGCCAGGCGTGGCTGCCGGCAGCGGATCGCTAGCCGGTTTCCTCCCGGCGGCTGGAGCGGAGCGGCTTTCGTGTACTATATATCGCTTACATTGCGCGGCAATCGACACCGGACAGCGCGCAAGACCTCGAACAGGAACGCGGCCGCCCGGGCGGTCGAATGGACAAGCAGGACATGAACTGGTTCAGAAAACTCGTCCCCTCGCGCATCAACACGAACACCGAGCAGCGCCGCAGCGTGCCCGAGGGCGTGTGGACGAAGTGCAACGCGTGCAACGCCGTGTTGTACCGTGCGGAAGTCGAACGTAACCTCCACGTCTGTCCAAAATGCGGTCAGCACATGCGCATTGAAGCCCGCCAGCGCCTGGAAATGTTCTTCGATCCGCAGAGCGCGGAAGAAATCGGCGCGAGCGTCGGCCCCGTGGACATGCTCAAGTTCAAGGACAGCAAGAAATACCGCGATCGCATCATCGCGTCGCAGAAGGCGACGGGCGAGAAGGACGCGCTGATCGCGATGAAGGGCAAGCTCAAGGACATGCCTGTTGTTGCGTGCGCGTTTGAATTCCGTTTCATGGGCGGCTCGATGGGCTCCGTGGTCGGCGAACGCTTTGTCCGTGCCGCGAACCTCGCGCTCGAGATGCGCTGTCCGCTGGTCTGCTTTTCCGCATCCGGCGGCGCACGCATGCAGGAAGCGCTGTTCTCGCTGATGCAGATGGCGAAGACAAGCGCGGTGCTCGCGCGTCTTTCCGAGGAAGGATTGCCGTTCATATCCGTGCTCACCGACCCGACGACTGGCGGCGTGTCAGCGTCGCTCGCGATGCTGGGCGATGTGAACGTTGCGGAACCGAAGGCACTGATCGGTTTCGCCGGTCCGCGCGTCATCCAGCAGACGGTGCGCGAGACGCTGCCGGAAGGTTTCCAGCGTTCGGAATTCCTGCTCGATCACGGCGCAGTGGACATGATTGTCGATCGCCGCGAAATGCGCGACACGCTCGCAAACCTGCTCTCCATGATGATGCGCCGTCCGGCGCCGCACTGATCCCGTCACATGCGCTTCGACACGCTCGAAGCCTGGCTCGCCTGGCAGGAATCGCTGAATCCTCGCGGCATCGAGCTTGGGCTCGACCGCGTGCGCCGTGTGCTCGAAAGACTCGATCTCATCGCGCCGCCGTACCGCGTGATCACGGTGGGCGGCACCAACGGCAAGGGTTCGGTGGCGAGCTATGCCGCTTCCATCCTGCATGCGGCGGGTTTTTGCACCGGGCGTTACCTGTCCCCCCATCTTCTGCGCTACAACGAACGCATCGCCGTTGATGACATCGACGTATCGGACGAAGCGCTTTGCGCCGTGTTCGAGACCGTGGACGATGCGCGCCGCGACGAATCGCTGACGTACTTCGAGTTCGGCACGCTCGCGGCGCTGGAACTGTTTCGCCGTCGCAACGTGGATGTCGCGGTACTGGAAGTCGGACTCGGCGGGCGACTGGATGCGGTGAACGTGATAGACGCGGACGTTTCGGTCGTCGTGTCTGTCGGCATCGATCACGTCGACTGGCTCGGCGCGGAGATCGACGGGATCGCGCGCGAGAAGGCGGGCATATTCCGTGCAGGACGGCCCGCCATCTTTGGATCCAGGACGCTGCCTTCCCGCATCGTGAGCGAAGCGGAGCGTATCGGCGCGACGCTTGCCGCGTTCGGCCGTGACTTCATGGCGGTGACGGCGGGCAACGAGTGGGTGTGGCGGCAGGGTGACGTGCTGCTCGAACATCTGCCCGCGCTGCCGCTTCCGGGGGAACACCAGATTGCAAATGCCGCGACCGCCATCGCTGCGGTGCGCGCGCTTGAACCCGCGCTCGACGTTGATGCCGTGCGCTGCGGTCTTGCGGCGACGAAGCTCCCCGGACGTCTCCAGTCGCTCGGCGGCGATCCGGAAGTGATGATCGACGTCGGACACAATCCGGATGCGGCTGCGCAGATCGCGGCATTCATGCGCACACGCCCGAAGCCGACACATGCCGTGCTCGGCATGCTTGCCGACAAGGATGCTGCAGGGTTCGTGCGTGAACTTGCACCGCTCGTCGAGCATTGGCACTTCGCCTCGCTTGCCGGTTCGCGCGGACAGGATGCCGATGCGCTTGCGGAACAGCTCGCGCTCGCCGGCTGGAACCTCCCGCACGACACGCATCCCGATGTTGCAACAGCGGCAAGGGCCGCGCTCGCATGCACGGCGGCGGGCGGCCGCGTGCTCGTGCTCGGCTCCTTTCACACCGTCGGCGAGTTCCTCGTATACTTCGATGCGCAGCAGAGCGGCCGGAGCGTGTCATGACCATGGACATACGCCTGAAGGAACGTCTTGTCGGCGCGGTGGTGCTGGTGTTTGCCGCCGTGCTGTTCATCCCCATGGTGCTTGACGGACCCAACGCCGATCGCAAGGTGACGCAGAACGTCGCGCTGCCGGATCGCGATACGCCGTTGAAGACCGTTCAGCTTGATCTTGATGTCGCGCCATCACCCGGTGGCGAAACATCTCCCGCAGAACCTGCTGCCATTGATCTCGTTCCCCGGCAGGAGTCATCCGCGCCGGCACCGCTGCCGGCGACCACTCCGCAGCCGGAGAAGGAAACCGCCCCGCAACGTCCGCTCGTCACCGAAACCCGGCCCGAAACGTCCGGTACCGCTGCTTCGCCATGGACCGTCCAGGCGGGATCCTTCAGCAGCCAGGACAACGCCGAAACGCTTGCGGCACGCCTTCGCAAGCTCGGCTACCCAAGCTATGTCAGCCGCCACAGCGATGGTGCGACGACGCATTACCGCGTCCGCATCGGTGGTTTCCCATCGCGCGATGCGGCGCAGGTAATGGCTGACGAGATACGCGCGAAGACCGGCGAGCCTGCGGGGCCGACGCCGAATCGCTGATCGCCGCCGGAACGAACGGCCGGCTATCTGTTAGAATGCGCGCCCTCGATGATTGAACCGGTCGCGGAGCATCAAGCATGGCGTGGGTCGATTGGGTTTTCGTTGCCGTCATCCTGCTCTCGACACTGGTCGGCCTGTGGCGGGGTTTCGTGCGCGAGGCGCTCTCGCTCGCAACCTGGGTGTTCGCGTTCTGGCTCGCTTGGGCCTTTTCCGATGACGCGGCGGGCTGGTTCGCGCGCTGGGTGGAAACGCCATCGCTGCAACTGGTCGCGGGTTTCGCGCTGCTGTTCTTCATCGTGCTTGTTGTCGGCGCGCTGGTGAACCACTTCGCCGCGATCGCGCTGGAGCGCACCGGCCTCACGGGTACGGATCGCGCGGTCGGCACCGTGTTCGGACTGATGCGCGGACTGGTGCTCGTCGCAGCACTGGTGCTCGTCGGACTGCTGCTGAAACTCGATCGCGATCCCTGGTGGGAGCAGTCGCTGCTCATTGAATATTTCGAACCTGTCGCCAACTGGCTGGCAGGTTTCTTCCCCGAGTCCATTCGCTGAACCGGTACCTGTCACGATGTGCGGAATTGTCGGAATCGTTGGTCACTCACCCGTCAGCCAGTCGATCTACGACGCGCTGACGGTCCTGCAGCATCGCGGGCAGGACGCTGCGGGAATCCTGACGTGGGCGGATGGCCGCGTTCACATTCACAAGGACAACGGCCTGGTGGCGGATGTCTTCAAGCAGGACAACATGGACCTGCTTGTCGGCAACGTCGGCATCGGTCATGTCCGCTATCCGACGGCGGGTTCGTCCGGACCGGATGAAGCGCAGCCGTTCTACACGAATTCGCCGTTCGGCATTTCCATCGTTCACAACGGCAATCTCATCAATGCCGATGACCTCAAGGAAATGCTGTTTCATACCGACCGGCGGCACCTGAACACGGATTCCGATTCCGAGATCATCCTCAACGTGTTTGCGCACGGCCTGCACCAGTTCGGCGATCACAAGCTCACGCCGGATGTGGTCTTCAAGTCGGTGCGCGAAGTCCACGCACGCTGCGTCGGGGGTTATGCCTGCATTTCGTTCCTCAACGGTTACGGCATCGTCGGTTTCCGCGATCCGTGGGGCATTCGCCCGCTCGTGCTCGGCAAGCGCGAGACGGACAGAGGTGCCGAGTACATGCTCGCCTCCGAAAGCGTCGCGCTTGACGCGCTGGATTTCGAATTCCTGCGCGACGTGGCGCCGGGCGAGGCCGTACTCATCGAACTCGATGGCACGCTGCACACGCAGCAGTGCCACGACGATCCGAAGTACTCGCCGTGCATCTTCGAGTACGTGTATTTCGCGCGGCCGGATTCCATCATCGACGGCATCTCGGTCTACAAGGCGCGCCTTCGCATGGGCGAGAAGCTCGCCGAGAAGATCATGCGCGAGCGTCCGGATCACGACATCGACGTGGTGATTCCGATCCCCGACACCAGCCGCACCAGCGCGCTGCAGATGGCAAACATGCTCGGCGTGAAGTATCGCGAAGGCTTCATCAAGAACCGCTACATCGGCCGCACCTTCATCATGCCGGGGCAGAGCCAGCGCAAGCGTTCGGTGAAACGCAAGCTGAACGCGATCGATCTCGAATTCCGCAACAAGGTCGTGCTGCTCGTGGACGATTCCATCGTGCGCGGCACGACCTCGCAGCAGATCATCCAGATGGCGCGCGAAGCCGGTGCGAAGAAGGTGTATTTCGCTTCCGCGGCGCCGCCGGTCGTGCATCCGAATGTCTACGGTATCGACATGCCGGTGAAGGACGAACTCGTTGCGGCCGATCGCAGCATCGAGGAAGTCCAGGCGCTCATCGGCGCGGACTGGCTGATCTACCAGGACCTGCATGACCTTGAAGACGCCGTGCGCTTCAAGGACAGGGAGCCGCACATCTTCGATACGTCATGCTTCTCGGGTGAATACGTGACCGGCGCGGTCACGCCGGAATATCTCGAGCGGCTGAGAAATCGCCGTTCGGATACCGCAAAGTCCGAGAAGGAAGGACAGCGAAGAGCGAAAGCTTCCTGATGCGCCATCCCCGAAAGCCGGTCATCTGACCGGCTTTTTCACTGTTGTCGAGGCAGGCGCTAGACTGATCCGAAGGACATGATCGGATGCGCATGCAAGAACACACCCGCCAGTTCCGCTCGCAACTCCTGCGCTGGATGAGCGCGGGCCTCGATGCCGTGAATCCGGATCCTGCGGTTGCGCATGCGCTCGGCGACCGTTCCTGGCCGCGTGTTGCGGTACTCGCGCTCGGCAAGGCTGCGATTGCCATGATGCGCGGTGCGGAACACGCGCTTGGCGAACGCATTGCAAGTGCGCTGCTGATCGCGCCCGATGTTTCCGGCACGAGGTTTTCACCGAACTGCAAATTGCTTCGCGGGAACCATCCGCTGCCCGGCGCTGAAAGTCTCGTTGCGGGGCAGGCGATCGACACCTGGCTGCAGGAAATCAATGACGACCTTCCGCTGCTTGTGCTGTTGTCAGGCGGCGGATCCGCGCTCGCGGAACTGCCCGTCCCGGGAATGACGCTTGATGATCTTCGTCGCATGAACCGCTGGCTGCTCGGCAGCGGTTTCGACATCCACGACATCAATGCCGCGCGCGGGCGTTTCTCGCGCCTCAAGCGCGGCGGCCTGCTGCGTCTTGCCGGGCAACGCGACGTCCTCGGGCTGCTGGCATCCGACGTGCCGGAAGATGATGCGGCGGACATTGCATCCGGTCCGCTGTCGCCGCGCGCCGTGCGCTGGCCGGAGAAGACGATGCCGCACTGGCTGGAAGCCCTGCATGCGGATCTGCCGCAGCCTTCCGTTGATGTGCCGGCATCGCGCGCGGAACTTTGCGTGATCGTGCGCAACGACGACGCGCTGGATGCGATCGAGGCGGCGGCGATGCAGGACGGTTTCACGGTGCTGTCGCGCGAAGCGTTGTCGGGCGCTGCGGATGTCGCCGGCGCCGTCATTGGAAAACGTCTGCGCGACAGTGCGCCGGGCGTTCATCTGTTCGGTGGCGAAACCGTCGTGCACCTGCCTGACCATCCGGGCCGCGGCGGTCGCAACCAGCATCTCGCGCTGGCCGTGGCGCGGGAAATCGCGGAATGCGAGAACATCCTGCTGCTTTCATTCGGAACGGATGGCGTCGACGGCAATACGCATGATGCCGGCGCGATCGTGGATGGCGGCACGTGGCATCGGATTCGCGATGCCGGTCTTGAACCGGAGAAATACCTTTCAGCCATGGACAGCAACACCGCGCTCGCAGCGGCCGGCGATCTTGTCCACACGGGCCCGACAGGCACGAACGTCATGGATGTCGTCATCGCGCTGAAGCTTGCATGAACGCGTACCGCTTCACCGTTATACTGCGCGCCGCATGAATACGGAGATTGCAGAATTTCTTGCAGGACCGACGCCGCAGGCGTGGGTGGATGCGGCGCGCACGGACCTGCCGCTGATTCTCGTGGATCACGCGCACTGCGAGAAGAAGGCAGCGTCATCCGCATTGAACCTGTTGTTTCGCTATCCCGAGAAGACGCGGCTCGTGCACCGCATGTCGCGGCTTGCGCGCGAGGAACTGCGGCACTTCGAACAGGTGCTGAAGTTCATGGAAAAGCGCGGCATCGCGTACCGGCACCTGACGCCGTCGCGGTACGCGGACGGCATGCGAAGGCACGCACGTACGCACGAGCCGTTGCGGCTCATCGACATCCTGATCATCGGTGCATTCATCGAGGCGCGTTCGTGCGAGCGCTTCCAGGCGCTGGCGCCTGCGCTCGATGACCGGGAGATTGCGGATTTCTATCTCGGGCTGTGCGAATCCGAGTCGCGCCATTTCCGGCACTACCTGGAACTCGCCGAAGAAGCGGCGGGCGAAGACATTTCACGACGCGTGGAATTCTTCCGGAACATCGAGGCGGAACTCAACGCCTCGTCGGACAAGGAGCTGCGTTTCCACAGCGGTCCGCCATCACGCTGAGTCGGCGGATCAGTGCGTTGCGGCGTCGTCCGTCATATCGAGTTCAATCAGGCTGAGACCTTCCGGCGTTGCGATGAGCACGCTGCCTTGCTCGTACCAGTCGCCCAGCACGATGCGCTGCCGGGGCCGGCCTTCGAGCAGGAAGGTGTGCACGCCCGGACGATGCGTGTGGCCGTGAACAAGCCGCGCAAGATCATGTTCAAGGAATGCGCTGCTCACCGCGTCGCGATTGACGTCCATGATGTCCATCGCAAGCCCCGCCTGCGCAGCCTTGCTTTCCGCGCGCGCGCGCGCCGCGAACGCCTGGCGCGCGGCCAGCGGCTGGCCGAGAAATTCCTTCTGCCAGCCGATGTCTCGCACCATGCGGCGGAACGACTGGTAGCCGGTGTCGTCGGTGCACAGCGTATCGCCATGCATCAGCAGCGTCCGGTTGCCGAACAGATCGATCGTCATCGGATCATCAAGCAGCGTGAAACCGGTCCGCTGGGCGAATCGCTCGCCGACGAGAAAATCGCGATTGCCGTGCATGAAATAGCCGGCAGCACCGCTGTCCGTAAAAGCGCGCATGCCATCCTGCACGCGCGCATGATGCGCATCGATGTCGTCATCGCCGATCCATGCTTCGAACAGGTCGCCAAGTATGTAGAGCGCGTCCGTGCGCCCGGCGTTGTCGTTGAGAAAATCCAGGAACAGCGCGGTGGCCTTCGGCCGCGACGCATCCAGGTGAAGATCGGAAATGAAGAGAACGCGTTTCACTTCGCTGCGGGTTCCGTTGCCGCGGTGTCGACGGGCGGCAGCGCGTCGATGACGGTTGCCTTGTTCACGATGACGGGCCGGAACGGCACATCCGATTTGAAATCGCCGGCCGGGCCTGTCGGGATGAGTGCGATTTCATCGACGACGTTCATGCCGCGCACGACCTTGCCGAACACGGCGTATCCCCACTTGAACTCCGCGCCGTTCAGCCGCGCGTTGTCGACAAGGTTGATGTACCACTGCGCGCTTGCGGTGTGCGGCTCGGCCGTTCTCGCCATGGCAATGGTGCCGCGCAGGTTGTAAAGCCCGTTCTTCGATTCGTTCTGGATGGGCTCGCGCGTCGGACGCTCCTCGAACGTCGGCGTATAACCGCCGCCCTGCGCGACGAAGCCGGGAATCACGCGATGGAAGATGGTGCCGTCGTAATGTCCATCCTTCACGTACTGGACGAAGTTCGCGACCGTCACAGGCGCCTTCACCGGATCGAGTTCGAGGAAGATGTCGCCATCCGTCGTTGCCAGCTTCACGAACACTGGCGCTGCGGGTGCATCGGCGGCAACTGCGGCAACTGCGGCATGCGGCAGCAGTGCAAGCAGCAGGAAGGCAAGCAGGTTCTTCATGGGCACTCCTTGTTGATGTCTCCGGGCGGTGTTTGCGCATCATATCGGCTCGCGTCCATGAGGCAAACAACCGCTCGGCAACGAGGGCCGGTCTGGTAACATGACGCGCCATGACCGTCACGCCAATCGTCACCCGTTTCGCGCCTTCGCCCACCGGCCGGCTGCATATCGGCAATGCGCGCACCGCGCTTTTCAACTGGCTGCTTGCCGTGCGGCGGGGCGGAGAAATGATCCTGCGCATCGAGGATACCGATCGCGAGCGATCGCGCACGGCATTCGAACGCGACATGTTCGAGGAACTGCGCTGGCTGGGTCTCGACTGGCGCCAGGGCCCGGATACCGGAGGGCGGAGCGCACCGTACCGGCAGTCCGAGCGGCAGGAAATCTACGACAGCCATTACCGGCGGCTTGAAGAGAAGCACCTGGCATATCCGTGCTTCTGTTCGCCGGAAGCGCTGAAGGTTGCGCGCAAGACGCAGCTTGCCGCCGGCAAGCCGCCGCGGTACGCCGGCGTCTGTGCGCATCTTGACGCCGGTGAAATCGCCATGCGTTATGCGAACGGTGAGAAGGCAACGCTGCGTTTTCGCGTTGCCGACGGCGAGACAGTTTCATTCGATGACATCGTGCGCGGCGAACAGCGATTCGAGACATCGGACATCGGCGATTTCGTGATTCGTCGTGCGGACGGGTCGCCGTCGTTTTTCTTCGCCAACGCCGTGGACGATGCGTTGATGGGTGTGACGCATGCGCTGCGCGGCGAGGATCATCTCGCCAATACGCCGCGACAGCTGCTGCTGCAGCGCGCGCTCGATCTGCCGTCGCCGCGCTACGGGCATTTCCCGCTTGTGCACGACATCGATGGCGGCCCGCTGTCCAAGCGGCTCGGCAGCCTCGGGCTTGCGGATCTGCGTGCGCGCGGTTTCCTGCCGCTTGCGCTCGCGAACTATCTTGCGCGTCTGGGTCATTCGTACGCCGGGGAAGGTTTCAAGTCGCTGGATGCGCTGGGCGCGGAATTCGATGCGGCGCGCTTTGGACGTGCGCCCGCGAAGTATGATCCTGCGCAACTTGATCACTGGCAGAAGGAAGCCATCCAGCGGCTGGATGACGGCGCGATTCTCGCCTGGCTCTCGGATCACGCGTCGCTGTCTGCGATCGAGGCACTTGTTCCTGTGGAAGGACGCGCGGAATTCGTTGCGGCGGTGCGCGACAACATCGTCATGCCAGAAGATGCAGCCGAGCTCGCGCGTGCCGTCTACGCAGACGACTATCTTGGCGCGGAAGCCGAAGACGTGCTGCGAGAAACGCCGGTGGCGCTGTTCGAATGCGCATTGGCCGTACTGCCACAGGCGGAGGACTTCCGAAGCTTCGCAGCGCGCATCGGCGAAATGACGGGCAGCAAGGGCAAGGCATTGTTCAAGCCGTTGCGCGCCGTGCTGACAGGGCTCGTGCATGGGCCGGAAATGGCACGGCTGTGGACGCTGCTTGGCAGGGAAAGAATCCAGGTGCGCCTTGCGCATGCCATCGAGATTGCAGGCAAACGATGAACGAAATTCGCATTCACAATTCGCTGACGCGAGAAAAGGAAATCTTCCGCCCGATCGAGGCAGGAAAGGTGCGCATGTATGTCTGCGGCGTCACGGTGTATGACTACTGCCACGTTGGCCATGCGCGTTGCTACACGGTGTTCGATCTCGTGGTGCGCTACCTGCGCGCGCGTGGCTATACGCTCGAGTACGTCCGCAATGTCACCGACATCGATGACAAGATCATCCGGCGTGCGGCAGAGAATGGCGAAACCATCGAGGCGTTGACGGAACGCTTCACGAAAGCGATGCACGAGGATTTCGATGCACTTGGCCTGTTGCGTCCCGATCGCGAGCCACGCGCGACGGGACACATGGCGGAGATGATCGCGATGATCGACGCGCTGATCCGAAACGGCAAGGCATATGCCGCGAGCAACGGTGATGTGTATTACGACGTCTCGGAATTTGCGGACTATGGGCGGCTGTCCGGCAAGAAGCTCGAAGACCTGCGTGCCGGTGTGCGCGTCGAAGTCGATGAGGCGAAGCAGGATCCGCTGGATTTCGTGCTGTGGAAGGCCGCAAAGCCCGGCGAGCCAAGCTGGGATTCACCGTGGGGCAAGGGCAGGCCGGGCTGGCACATCGAATGCTCTGCGATGTCGGTGAAGCATCTCGGCGAGCAGTTCGACATTCACGGCGGCGGCATGGATCTCAAGTTCCCGCATCACGAGAACGAGATTGCACAGACGTGCGGTGCATTCGATACACCGTTCGTGAAGTACTGGATGCACAACGGTTTCGTGAACATCGATGACGAGAAGATGTCGAAGTCGCTCGGCAACTTCTTCATCATCCGCGACGTGCTGAAACACTATCGCCCGGAAGTGCTGCGCTACTTCCTGATCGCAAGCCATTATCGCAGCCCGCTCAATTACACTGACGACAACCTGGAGAAGGCGAAGGGAAGCCTTGAAAGGTTGTATCTTGCCTTGCGCGGCGAGATCGGCGCGGCAGGCAACAGCGATTTCTCGCGTCGCTTCTTCGCGGCAATGGATGATGATCTGAATACGCCGCAGGCCATCGCAGTCCTGTTCGATCTTGCGCATGCCATCAACATCGCGAACGAATCGGACAAGCCTGCGTTGCGTGGCGAACTGAAGAAACTGGGTGAGATCATCGGGCTGCTGCAGCAGGATCCGGAAGCGTATCTGCGCGGTGGTGCGTCGGATGACGATGCGCGCATCGAGGGGTTGCTTGACGCGCGCAACGCCGCGCGCAGGGCGAGAGATTTCGCGGAGGCGGATCGCATTCGCGATCAGCTGATCGGCGAGGGCGTCATCCTTGAAGACGGGCCGTCCGGAACGACGTGGCGGCGTAGCTAGACAGCGACGCTCTCACCGTCGTGTTCGCGCGCAGCATAGAGCGTGTTCGCGAGCAGCATCGCGCGTGTCATTGGCCCGACGCCGCCCGGCACCGGCGTGATCCACGCCGCGCGCTCCCTCGCAGCATCGAATTCGACGTCGCCGATGAGACGACCGTCCTCGGTTCGATTGATGCCGACATCGATCACGGTCGCGCCGCGCTTCACCCATTCGCCTCTCACCAGTCCCGGCTTGCCGACGCCCACGACGACGATATCCGCACGCGCGACCTGCTCGGCAAGATCCGAGGTGAAGCGATGGCAGATTGTCACCGTCGCGCCGGCGAGCAGCAGCTCCAGCGCCATCGGACGCCCCACGATGTTCGACGCACCGACCACGACCGCATTGCGTCCCTTGAAGGTTTCACCGATGGATTCGAGCAGCCGGATGACGCCGAACGGCGTGCACGGACGGAGCCTCGGAATGCGTTGCGCCAGCCGGCCGACGTTGTATGGATGGAATCCGTCCACGTCCTTGTCCGGGCGAATGCGCTCGATGACCGCGACACTGTCGATCTGTTGCGGCAGCGGAAGCTGCACGAGGATGCCATCCACCGCGGGATCTTCATTCAGGCGGTCAATGAGCGCGAGAAGGTCGTCCTGGCCGGTGGATGCGGGCAGATCGTAAGCCAGCGAGTGAATGCCGACTTCCCGGCAGTCGTTGCGCTTGTGCGTCACATACACCTGGGAAGCAGGATCGTCGCCGACCATGATGACGGCAAGTCCGGGAACGCGTTTGCCCTCAGCGGATCGCATTTCGACGGCGTGGCGTATTTCCGTGCGGATGGATTTCGCCAGTGATTTGCCATCGATGAGACGCGCGCTCATGAAGCCGGAGTTCCGTTGCGTTGCGAGGCGCGGATTGTCGCATGCGCATCGCGCACCTCTCAACTTGATGCCGCGGCGCGCGTCGTTGCGCTGCACGGGAACGCCCGGAATGTCTGCTAAAATGCGTTGACGCGGTATATGGGCATCCGTATCATTCCCGGCCTCGCGGGCCGGTTCCCGCCGCGGCAAGAGCGGGGCATAGCGCAGTCTGGTAGCGCATCTGGTTTGGGACCAGAGGGTCGGGGGTTCAAATCCCTCTGCCCCGACCAAAGATCGGCAGGAGCCCGGCGACGATACTGCGCCCGTAGCTCAACCGGATAGAGCACCGGCCTTCTAAGCCGGGGGTTGCAGGTTCGAGTCCTGCCGGGCGCGCCATTCGCCTGACAGCCTTGCAGGGTTTCAGTGGTGGGCGTAGCTCAGTTGGTAGAGCCCCGGATTGTGATTCCGGTTGTCGTGGGTTCGAGCCCCATCGTCCACCCCATTTTTCGCTGGCGAGCATTGCTCCTGGCAACGGTTACAAGGGCCGTTAGCTCAATTGGTAGAGCAGTTGACTCTTAATCAATTGGTTGTAGGTTCGAGTCCTACACGGCCCACCAAATCCGCGCCCGGCACTGCCGGGCGTTTGTTTTACTGAACGACGCGCTGATGGATCTCGCTTTCCCGCCGTTTCGCGCCTGCGGCGATCCGCGGAAATCCCGTATAATCAACGGCTTCGCGCGCAGGTCACGGCGAAAGTGGCGGAATTGGTAGACGCGCCGGGTTTAGGTCCCGGTCCCGCAAGGGGTGAGAGTTCGAGTCTCTCCTTTCGCACCACAGGTTGTTGATTTTATTGATATTCAGCGTTGAAGGCGGACCCTGTCCGCGGCGGCAGAACGCCTTACTCACCCGATTTTTCCAATGATCGCCTGAAGACGAGCGATCCTTCTTCCAGGAGCAAAGCAATGCAGGTTTCCGTCGAAGCCACCAAGGGGCTGGAACGCAAGATGACGGTTCACGTTCCGGCGGAACGGGTCGAGAGCGAAGTCGACAACCGGCTGCGCCGCCTGGGCCGCACCGCGAAGGTCAAGGGATTCCGTCCCGGCAAGGTGCCCTTCAATGTCGTGCGTCAGCAGTATGGTCCGCAGGTGCGTGAAGACGTATTGCAGGAGCTGTTGCGCCAGACCTACAGCGAAGCGCTGCAGCAGCAGAAACTGCGCCCTGCCGGCGCGCCGGCAATCGATCCGGTCAGCATGAGCGAGGGCGAAGGCCTGCGTTACACGGCCACGTTCGAGGTTTATCCCGACGTAACGCTGAAGAAGACCGAAGGCCTGAAGGTCGAGCGCCAGACGGCTGAAGTCACCGACGCTGATGTCGACGCGATGGTCGAGAGAATGCGCAAGCAGCGAGGCGAGTGGAAGACGGTCGCGCGCGCTGCAGCGACCGGCGATCGCGTCGTGATCGATTTCCACGGCAAGCTCAAGGGCGAGGATTTCCCCGGCAACAAGGGCGAGAAGATGCCGGTCGAACTCGGCGGCGGGCGGATGGTCGAGGATTTCGAGAAAAACCTGGCGGGAATCAAGGCGGGTGACGAAAAGTCCTTTGATGTGAAGTTTCCGAAGGACTATCACGCCGACGATCTCAAGGGGCAGAAGGTGGTCTTCACGGTGAAGGCGCACGAGGTACAGGAACTGACGCTGCCGGAGGTGGATGAGGAATTCTGCCGGCAGTTTGGCGTCCAGGAAGGCGGTATCGCGAAGCTGCGCGAGGACGTCCGCGCGCACATGCAGCGCGAACTGGATGCGGCACTCAGGCGTCAGAGCAAGGAGAAGGTGCTGGATGCGCTCGTCGAGGCGAACAAGGTGGAGTTGCCGAACGCGCTTGTCGACGAGGAAATCCACAGCATGCAGCACGACATGGCCAAGCGGATGGGCATGGGAGACAAGGCGGATCCACACCAGCTGCCGCGCGACCTGTTCGAGGAACGCGCGCGCACCCGGGTTTCGCTGGGCCTGCTGCTGGGCGAGTTCATCAAGGACAAGGCGCTGACGGCATCGAAGGAGAAGGTCGACGCACTGCTTGAGGACTCCGCCGCAGGTTACCCGGATCCGGCCGAAGCGGTTCGCAGCTACCGGAAGAACGCCAACATAATGCGCCAGGTGGAAGCGATGGCCCTGGAAGAACAGGCTGTCGACTTGCTGCTTGAAACGGCTACCATCAAGGACAAGCCGGCCAGCTTTGACGAAGTCATGAACGCAGGCCAGTAAATCGAAGTAATCAAGAGGTAACAGCATGACCGTTCGCAATTCAGGTGCTATCGATACGCATGCCATGAACCTGGTGCCGATCGTGGTCGAACAGACTGCCCGCGGCGAGCGTTCCTACGACATCTTCTCGCGCCTGCTCAAGGACCGGGTCATATTCTGCGTGGGCGCGATCGAAGACCACATGGCGAACCTGATCGTCGCGCAGCTGCTGTTCCTCGAGTCGGAAAATCCCGACAAGGACATACATTTATATATCAACTCGCCGGGCGGCTCCGTCACCGCGGGACTTGGCGTCTACGACACCATGCAGTTCATCAAGCCGGATGTCAGCACGATCTGCGTCGGGCAGGCGGCGAGCATGGCGGCAGTACTGCTCGCTACAGGCGCGAAGGGAAAGCGTTACGCACTGCCGCATTCGCGCGTGATGATCCATCAGCCGCTGGCGGGCTTCCAGGGTCAGGCCTCGGATATCGACATCCACGCGCGGGAAGTGCTGGCCACGAAGGCGAAGCTGAACGAAATCCTTTCCCGGCACACCGGGCAGCCGATCGAGCAGATTGAAAAGGACACCGACAGGGACAAGTTCATGGGAGGAGACGAATCCGTGCAGTACGGAATCATCGACTCGGTCCTGAAGCAGCGACAGGCGGCCGCCAAATCCTGATCGGCGGCCGATTGGCGGAAATATGATCAATTTTCCCGGGTTTTGCAGCTTCGGGACGACATGTTATACATGCCCTGAGCCCGCCGGCCGGGGTCGACCTAAGGTGAGCCATGACTGACGAAACGCGCGGCAACGAGGATGGCGGCAAGCTTCTGTACTGCTCTTTCTGTGGAAAGAGTCAGCACGAAGTTCGCAAGCTTATTGCCGGTCCGTCGGTGTTCGTATGCGACGAGTGCGTGGAGCTGTGCAATGACATCATCCGCGAGGAGATGGCAGAGCAGGCGGACAGCGCTCACAGCAAGCTTCCGAAGCCGCATGAAATCAAATCCGTGCTGGATCAGTACGTCATCGGCCAGGAACGCGCGAAGAAAGTGCTGTCCGTCGCGGTCTACAACCACTACAAGCGGCTGGAAACGCGCAATGCCAAGGACAAGGACGAAGTCGAACTTTCCAAGTCCAACATCCTGCTGATTGGTCCCACAGGTTCCGGCAAGACGCTGCTGGCGGAAACGCTCGCGCGCCTGCTGAATGTGCCGTTCACGATTGCTGACGCCACGACCCTGACGGAAGCGGGCTATGTCGGCGAGGATGTCGAGAACATCATCCAGAAGCTGCTGCAGAAGTGTGACTACGATGTCGACAAGGCGCAGACCGGTATCGTGTACATCGACGAGATCGACAAGATCTCGCGCAAGTCCGACAACCCGTCGATCACGCGCGACGTGTCCGGCGAAGGTGTGCAGCAGGCGCTGCTGAAACTCATCGAAGGAACGATTGCATCCGTACCGCCGCAGGGCGGTCGAAAGCATCCGCAGCAGGAATTCCTGCAGGTGGATACGCGCAACATCCTTTTCATCTGCGGCGGTGCATTCGCAGGACTCGAAAAGATCATCCGCGATCGTTCGGTGAAGGGCGGCATCGGATTCATCGCGGACGTGAAGTCGCGCGATGCCCGCGGCAACGTCGGCGAAATTCTCGTCGATTGCGAACCCGAAGATCTCATCAAGTTCGGGCTCATTCCCGAGTTTGTCGGACGGCTGCCGGTTGTCGCAACGCTCGAGGAGCTGGACGAGGAAGCGCTCGTCAAGATTCTCGTCGAGCCGCGGAACGCCGTGATCAAGCAGTACAAGAAACTTTTCGAGATGGAAGGCGTGGATCTCGACATTCGTGCGGATGGACTGCGTGCGATCGCGCGCCGCGCAATGGAACGAAAGACGGGCGCCCGTGGTCTGCGCACGATCATCGAGCACGTCCTGCTCGATACCATGTACGACATGCCGTCCATGGAAAGCGTCGAAAAGGTCGTCGTCGACGAGGGCGTGATCAACGGCGATGCGCGGCCGTACATCATGTACAGCAATGACGATACCGCGCGCGTCGCGGCGGCGGACGACTGATCTTGAAGCGCCGGCACCCCGGCCCCAGATACTGGCCCTTGTCGGGTCGCCGATACGCAAGGCACGACCTGTACCTTCACCTGAATTCCTGAGGAAGTTTCGTGGCGAGTGAAGATCAAACGGTTTCCGAGCAGCCGCAGACGGTCGCGTTACTCCCGTTGCGCGATGTAGTGGTTTATCCGCACATGGTGATTCCGCTGTTCGTCGGTCGCGAGAAATCCATTCTTGCGCTCGACGAGGCGATGAAAGGCGGAAAGCAGATCCTGCTGGTGGCGCAGAAGCGCGCCGAGATCGACGAACCCGCCGCCGACGACCTGCACCGCGTCGGGGTCCTTGCCACGGTTCTGCAACTGCTCAAGCTCCCGGACGGCACCGTCAAGGTGCTGGTCGAAGGTGGGCAGCGCGCGCGCATCGCCAGGCTGAAATCCGGAGAACACTTCGTTGCCGATGTCGAGATGATCGGCGAAGACACCGGCTATGACGAACGTGAAGTCGACGTGCTGATGCGTTCGGTCATGTCGCTCTTCGATCAGTATGTGAAGCTGAACAAGAAGGTTCCGCCGGAAATTCTTACAAGCCTCGCCGGTATCGACTCCCCGAGCCGTCTTGCCGACACCATCGCCGCTCACATGACGTTGAAGATCGAAGAGAAGCAGAAGCTGCTCGAGATCGAATCAGTGCGCGAACGGCTCGAACACGTGATGGGTCTGATCGAAGGCGAAATCGATCTCATGCAGATCGAGAAGCGCATCCGCGGCCGCGTCAAGCAGCAGATGGAAAAGAGCCAGCGCGAGTACTATCTCAACGAACAGATGAAGGCGATCCAGAAGGAACTCGGCGAGCTTGAGGATGCGCCGAATGAAATCGAGGATCTGGAAGAAAGAATCAAGCAGGCCGGGATGCCGAAGGAAGCACACGACAAGGCGACCGCGGAGCTCAACAAGCTCAAGCTGATGTCGCCGATGTCCGCAGAAGCAACGGTGGTGCGCAACTACATCGAAACGCTCGTAAATGTTCCATGGAAGAAGAAGACGCGCATTCACCATGAGCTCAAGAAAGCGGAGGAAGTGCTCGAAGCGGATCATTATGGCCTCGAGAAGATCAAGGAACGCATTGTTGAATACCTCGCCGTCCAGCAACGAGTGCGCAAGCTGAAGGGACCAATACTGTGCCTGGTCGGCCCGCCCGGCGTGGGCAAGACGTCGCTTGGACAGAGCATCGCGCGCGCAACGAACCGGAAGTTCGTGCGCATGGCGCTCGGCGGCGTTCGCGACGAAGCCGAAATTCGCGGACATCGCCGGACCTACATCGGTTCGATGCCGGGCAAGATCATCCAGAACATGACCAAGGTGGGTGTTCGGAACCCTCTTTTCCTGCTCGACGAAATCGACAAGATGTCGACAGACTTCCGCGGTGATCCTTCATCCGCGTTGCTCGAAGTGCTTGATCCCGAACAGAACGACACTTTCTCGGATCATTACCTCGAAGTGGATTACGACCTGTCGGATGTGATGTTCGTCGCAACGGCGAATACGATGAACATCCCGGGTCCGCTGCTGGATCGCATGGAGGTGATCCGTCTTGCCGGTTACACCGAAGACGAAAAGACGAACATTGCAATCCGTTACCTGATTCCGAAGCAGGTTAAGGCCAACGGCCTGAAACGATCCGAGATCGAGATCGATATCGAAGCGGTGAAGGCGATCGTGCGCCACTACACGCGCGAGGCCGGCGTACGCAGCCTGGAGCGCGAAGTTGCGAAGATCTGCCGCAAGGTGGTCAAGCAGTTGCTGCTGGAGCCGGCGAGCGTTCCGGTAAAGGTGACACCGGAAAATCTGGACAAGTACCTCGGGGTACGTCGGTTTCGCTACGGACGCGCGGAAGAAAAGGATCAGGTTGGCCAGGTCACGGGCCTTGCATGGACGGAAGTGGGAGGCGAACTGCTGACCATTGAAGCTGCAATCGTGCCGGGCAAGGGCAAGCTGATTCATACCGGCAAGCTCGGCGATGTCATGCAGGAATCGATTCACGCCGCAATGACCGTCGTGCGCGGGCGGGCGAAGGCACTGGGCCTGAAAGACGATTTCCACCAGTCCATCGATGTGCACATCCATGTTCCGGAAGGTGCGACGCCGAAGGACGGACCGAGTGCGGGTATCGGCATGTGTACCGCGCTGGTTTCCGCGCTGACCGGCATACCTGTTCGCGCGGATGTTGCAATGACCGGTGAAATCACGTTGCGCGGAGAGGTGTTGCCGATCGGTGGACTGAAGGAAAAACTGCTCGCAGCGCATCGTGGCGGCATCAAGAAGGTATTGATACCGGAAGAAAATGAAAAGGATCTGCAGGATATTCCGGCGGATATTCGCAATGCACTCGACATTCGCGCGGTGAAATGGATCGATTCGGTGCTGGAAGTCGCACTCCAGCATTTGCCGGGAACCGCCGCGAAAAGCGAGTTACCTGCGGAGAACGTGAAGGCTGGCGAATCATCAACAGATGAAAAGGTAACGCCGCCGCCCGTGCGTCCACACTAGATTCTGTTGACATGCGTTTTTTGCGCTTGGTATAAAACGCCGCAACGTAGAATCGCGAAAAGCCCGCCGGGCGCCGGT
>CAZRFE010000017.1:0-36647 GCA_964599565.1 uncultured Gammaproteobacteria bacterium | reverse complement strand
GGCTTTTAACCAATTGGTCGAAGGTTCGAATCCTTCACGGCCCACCAGTTCCTCCGTTGTTCACCTGGAATCCTGCTTGCCGGCGCTCGTCCCGCGGATGGCAACCGGGCAGTTAATCATGGCCGCGGCGGAAACCCCTCTGTTAAAATGCGCCTCGCCGGCAGGCCCGGCCCTGAATTCCAGACACGCACACGCAGGGGTCCCGAATGAATCTTGAGGCTTTGAACGACGTTGCACTTGCCATGGTCGCGCCCGGCAAGGGCATTCTCGCCGCGGACGAAAGCACCGGCACGATCAAGAAGCGTTTTGACACCATCGGTACGGAATGCACCGAGGAGAACCGCCGTGCCTACCGCGACATGCTGTTCAGCGCGTCTGGCATGGAGCAGTACATCAGCGGCGTGATCATGTACGACGAGACGCTGCGCCAGAAGTCCGCGGATGGCACGCCCTTCCCGCAGCTTCTCGAAAAGCTCGGCGTGGTGCCGGGCATCAAGGTCGACGCGGGTGCGAAGGATCTCGCGCTGTGTCCGGGCGAGAAGATCACCGAGGGTCTCGACGGGCTGCGTGAGCGCCTGGTCGAGTACTACGAACTGGGCGCGCGCTTCGCGAAATGGCGCGCGGTGATCACCATCGGCGAAGATATTCCGAGCAATACCTGCATCGAGACGAACGCGCACGCGCTCGCGCGTTACGCTGCGCTCTGCCAGGAACAGAACATCGTGCCGATCGTGGAACCGGAAGTGCTGATGGATGCGGACAACAGCATCGAGGAGTGCTACGAGGTCACGAGCCACACGCTGAAGACGGTGTTCGATGAACTGTACAAGCAGAACGTCGCGCTCGAAGGCATGATCCTCAAGCCGAACATGGTCATCGCCGGCAAGCAGTGCCGGACGCAGGCGAGCCCCGAGCAGGTTGCGGACATGACGCTGGCATGCCTGCTCAACTACGTTCCGGCGTCCGTGCCGGGCATCGCGTTCCTCTCCGGCGGGCAGAGCGACGAACTTGCCACGCAGCACCTGAACCTGATGAACGAAGCCGGCCCGCATCCCTGGGAGCTCACGTTCTCCTACGGCCGCGCGCTGCAGGCTGCCGCGCTCAAGGCGTGGAGCGGCAAGGCGGCAAATGTCGCCGCTGCACAGAAGGCGTTCCTGCATCGTGCAAAATGCAACGGTGCCGCGCACGATGGCAGCTACAGCGAAGAGATGGAAAAGCTCGCCTGACCAGGCATCTGCGGACGCCCCATGGTCGACGGATCATGGGGCGTCATGCTGCAGATGACAGTTCTGGCGCATCACCACGCACGGGCGGAAGCGAATGTCGGACAATGTGCTGATTGAAATCCGCGGCCTGAAGTACCGGCGCGGCGACAAGATGATCTTCGATGGCGTGGATATCGACATCCTCGGCGGCGAAGTGACGGCCTTCATGGGGCCGAGCGGCACCGGCAAGACGACACTGCTGCGGCTGATCACCGGACAGTTGCGCCCTGATGCGGGCACGATACGGGTGGCGGGTCAGGACGTCGCGGACCTCGGGCGCAACGCGCTGTACGCGCTGCGCAAGCGCATGGGGTTCCTGTTTCAGAACGGCGCGCTGCTCACCGACTTCAGCGTTTTCGAGAACGTCGCCTTCCCGTTGCGCGAACACACCGACCTGCCGGATGCGCTGATTCGCGATCTCGTGCTGATGAAGCTGCAGGCCGTCGGCTTGCGCGGCACGGCGGAAATGATGCCGGCCGAGCTGTCCGGCGGCATGGCGAGGCGCGTTGCGCTGGCACGCGCCATCGTCATGGATCCCGAGATGATCTTCTACGACGAACCTTTCGTCGGCCTTGATCCGATTTCCATGGGGCAGATCGTGCGGCTGATCAAGCAGCTGAACGAGATACTTGGCCTCACCAGCATTGTCGTCTCGCACGATGTCGCGGAAGTCAGCACGGTGGCGGATCGCATCTATCTCATCGCAGGCGGGCGCGTTGTCGGCAAGGGTTCGCCCGACGAACTTCGCGAGAGCGATTCTTCCTGGGTGCGGCAGTTCATGCAGGGTCTTGCCGATGGTCCCGTACCGTTCCATTACCCGGCACCGGACATGCGCAAGCAGCTGCTGGATACGGAGACAGGCAAATGACGCTGGTATACAGCCTTGGCCGCGGTCTGCAGGATTTCCTCGCGCAGTTCGGCGCTGCATTCCTGTTCCTGTTGCGCATGCTTGCGGATACGCCGCGCGCGCTGCTGCGTCCCGGGCTGATCTTTCGCCAGGTTCACCTCGTCGGTGCGAACTCGCTGGTTCTGATCATGATGGCCGGCCTGTTTGTCGGCATGGTGCTTGGCCTGCAGTTCTACAACACCATGGCGAAGTTCGGCGCGGAGCAGTCGCTCGGCCCCGTCGTCGTGCTCGCACTGGTTCGCGAACTCGGCCCGGTGGTCACGGCGTTGCTGTTTGCAGGACGTGCAGGAACGGCGCTTGCGTCCGAGATCGGCCTGATGAAGGCGACGGAGCAGTTGTCGGGCATGGAAATGATGGCCGTCGATCCGATCCGCTACGTCGTCGTGCCGCGCTTTCTCGGTGCGTTCATTGCCATGCCGCTGCTCACCGCGATCTTCAACGCGATTGCGATACTCGGCGCGTGGTTTGTCGCCGTGCAGATGATGGGTCTCAACAATGGGCAGTTCTGGGCGCCGATGCCGGACAACGTCGATGTGTTCGATGACGTCCTCGGCGGCGTACTGAAGAGCGTGTTCTTCGGGGCGGCGGCGGGACTGCTGGCAGTGTTCGAAGGTTATCGCGCACATCCGACAGCCGAAGGCGTGAGCCGCGCGACGACACGCACGGTCGTCGTCACGGCAATGGTCGTGCTTGCGCTCGACTACATGCTGACAGCCATTTTGATCTGAACGATCAGAGGAATTCCAATGGGACAGAGCAAGAGCGTCGAATTCGCCACCGGGCTGTTCATCTTCCTGGGCCTGCTGGCGATGTTTTTCCTGATCACGCAGACGACGAACATCCAGGCGTACGGCGGCGAGGGTTATACCGTGACGGCGCGGTTCACCAACGTCGGCAGCCTGAAGGTGCGCGCGCCGGTGGCGATGGCGGGTGTCACGATCGGTCGCGTGGAAGGCATTGAAGTCGATCCCGAACGCCTCGATGCTGTCGTGACGCTGATGATCGATTCGCGATATACCACCATTCCGGCAGATTCCAGTGCGTCGATACTGACAGCGGGGCTGCTTGGCGAGAAATATGTCGGCATCGAACCGGGCGCGGACATCGAGTACCTCGGAAGCGGTGATGAAGTCCTGTTCACGCAGTCGGCCGTCGTGCTCGAGAACCTGATCAGCAAGTACCTGTTCGACTCCGCTTCGGGAGGTGAAGAATGAAATTTTTCCGCAATATGTTGATTGGCGCGATCGCGCTCGTAACCATGAACGTGGTGGCTGGCGAAATGACCGACCCTGCCGCGTTCGTGAAGGAGCGTTCGCAGGCCGTTCTCTCGGCACTGGATGGCAAGCGCGAGCAGGTCAGCGAAGACGCCGGCATTGCACAGCAGATCGTCCGCGAGGAACTGCTGCCTTACATCGATGTCGAGTACATATCGCGGCTGGTACTCGGTACGCACTGGCGCAGCGCAAGCGAGGAACAGCGCGCACGCTTCAAGGAAGCGTTCCAGGCGTTCCTTCTGAACAGTTACGCGCAAGGTCTTGCGGAATTCACCGAAGACCGCCTGAAGGTCCTGCCGATCCGCGGCGAGCCGGATGCGCGCCGTACGATCGTGCAGACCGAGGTTACGCGCGAGAACGGGCAATCGGTGCCGGTGGCGTACACCTTGCGCTGGACGGGCGAAGACTGGCGGCTGTACGACGTCATCATCGAAGGCATTTCCTATGTGCGCAACTACCGCACGGACTTCAATGCCGAGATCGAACAGAAGGGTCTTGATGCGCTGATCGAGCGGCTCGCCGGCACGACAGCGCAGAATCCGCTCGAGGAAGCGGGCGAGTGAACAGTCGTCGGGTGACTGTCGAGTCTCGTGATGGCGCCGTGTACGTGGGCGGCGCCTTGACGCTTGCGACGGCGAAGGACGCGCTGGATGCGGCGGACGCCACGTTCAATGCGCAATCGCGCGCGCTGGTGTTCGATCTCTCAAGGGTGGATGAATGCGACAGCGCGGCGGTTGCCGTGCTGCTTGAATGGCTGCGTCGTGCAAGTGCGCGAGGTTGCGCACTTGCTTACCGCAACGTCCCCGCTCGGCTCTTGCAACTGGCGCGCATCAGCGAGCTTGAAACGATCCTGCCGATCAATGGTTGAGCGTTTCAGCCGGCGGTAATTCCGTTGTGCTGATCTCGCCGCCGTCAGGTTCACTGCCAGCGGCACCGTCTTCCTTCTCCTGCGATCCTGTTTCTTCCTCCGGGGCCGGGTCGTCCTCGAAGTCCTCGATGTCTTCATACAGATCATCGTACAGGTCGTCGTAGTCCTGCTGCGGCGGATTGCCGTCATGCACGAGATACTCGCGGCGCTGCAGAACTGCATCGCGCATGAAAGTATAGGGATCGTAGGTGGCATCGAGCTGCGAGTCGAAATCGAGCAGTTGTGCGCGTATGTCGATGATGCGCAGCCCCAGCAGGTAGTAGCGTTCCGGATCGCCGAACAGCTCCCACATCGGGTCGCCCTGGCTGTCGGCGTACGTTCCGATACTGTCACGCACGGTTGAAGGGCCGATCAGCGGCAGCACAACGTAGGGACCGTTCGGAACGCCCCATACACCGAGCGTCTGCCCGAAATCCTCGTTGTTCTTCTCAAGGCCCACGCCGGTCGCGGGATCGAACAGGCCACCGAGACCGTACACGCTGTTGAAGAGGAACCGGCCGGTGTCGCGGAAGCCATCCCTGAAGTCGCCCTGCAGGAACTGGTTCACGATCACGAGCGGATAGGCAAGATTGTCGAAGAAGTTCGTGATGCTGCGTTCGACGGGGTCTGGAGTGATCGCGCGGTAACCCTTCGCTACCGGCCGGAGCACAGCCTTGTCCACGGCATCGTTGAACTCGAACATGGCGCGGTTGTAACGCTCCCATGGATCCTTGTCGGAACGTTTGCTGCCTTCCGGCAGCGAGGCACATGCGGAAAGCAGCAGCAGCAGGAGCAGGGAAAGGACGCGGCGCGAGGACTTCGCCATTCAACGGTCACCTTGTCTTGGCGGCTGGAGTTTCAACCGGGAAACGATTTGCGCAAGCGCGGATTATATCAGCGGGTACTGCGCTCGATGAAAGCGTTGCTACTGTTCGCGTCCGGGCTGGTCACGTCGCTGCTCGAGCAGCATGTCGCTGACTTCCTTCAGCCGCGCCGTGTACTGCATGCGGTCATTCGAAGCCGGTTCGGCCGCGTTGGCGGCCAGTTGAAGCTGGACACGCGCCGAACCGAGGTCGCCGAGCCACAGGTAGTATTCGCCCATGTAGTAATGCGATTCTGCAGTGGCGCCGGCATCCGCCGCGGTCTGCGCCATGATCCGGATGTATTCGGGCTGCGGCGCGCGGCGGTTGAAAAGGTCGCGCAACAGGACGAGCGCTTCGTCAGGCCTGTCAGAACGGCGCAGCGCTTCGGCTTGGGCAAGACCGACAGGCACATTGTCGGGGAACAGATCGACAGCGTGTTTCAGCACCGCCAGCGCGTCGTCCCGCGCGCCCGCCTCGAGCAACGCGCGGCCAAGTGCGATGTGGTAATGCGTGACGCTGTCGTCTTCATCTCGCAGGCCGCGCAGTATGGCGGCGGCCGTCTCGGGTTCGCCATCATTCAGCAGATCAAGCGCTCTCCCATAACGCGCGGCGTCGTTGCGCGTTTCCTTGCGAGAAGAAAACAACGGTGCCTTGCCAGCGAGCGCGCGCAACCGCGTCTTCATCAGCGGGTATTCACGCGACTCCTGAACACCTTCCACGACGCCCATTGCCTGCACGCGCTGCGCAGCTTCGGTGATGCGCGACAAGGACAGCGGGTGCGTGGACAGGAACTCCGGCATGCGGCTGTTCTGCAGACGCTGCATCCTCTGCATGGTGCCAAAGAAATCCACCATGCCTCTCGGATCAAAACCGCTGCGGGCAAGAATCTCCACGCCGACTCGGTCCGCCTCGTATTCCTGCGAACGCGTGAAGTTGATCTGTTCCTGTATGGCGAGTCCCTGGCCGAGCATCATGGCGCCGGTGACATCGTCTGCGTCCGCACCGGATGCAGCGAGCGCAATCGCGCCGAGCAGCACGGCGATCGACTTCAGGTTCATGCCGCTGCTGGCCTCGAAACGCCGGGCGACGTGGCGTTGCGTGACATGGGCGACCTCATGCGCAAGGACGCTTGCGAGTTCCGATTCCGATTCCGTTCTGAGAAGCAGTCCGCTGTGCACGCCGATGTAGCCGCCGGGCAGGGCGAAGGCATTGATGCTGTCATCCTTGACGATGAAGAAATAAAAGCTGGTCCGGCCGTTGTCGGCAGCAGCGACGATCCGGGAGCCGAGGTTCTGCACGTATTCGGTGAGCTCCGGATCCTCCAGGATCAGGTTGCTGCGCCGCAGTTCGTTGACGATGGACCAGCCGATGTGTTCTTCGCGCGTGCCCATGAGAATGCTGATGCCACCGCTGCCGAGATCAGGCAAGGCGATGCTGCCGGCCTGTGCAGGAGGCGGTGCGAGAAGGGGCAGCAGAATGAGGATCAGGCGGCGCAGCATGGCACTCGACATTACCATGAGGTTCCCGGAGGATGCAGCGGACAATATGAGAGAACCCAAGAAGAAAAAACCCGGCGCGTGGCCGGGTTTTTCGTGAGGCAATGCAGCGTCAGAACTGCCAGCGGAGTTCTACACCCGCGATATCCGCGCTCGCCTCGTAGCTGCCGGCAACATGGTCGCCGAGCGCGCCGGTTTCGTCCATGGCGATGTTGTCGTCCATGAACAGGTGCGCATAGCCGAAATCCATTTCCATCGATTCTGACATCTTCCATGTTGCGCCGAACGACAGCCAGGTGCGGTCGTCGTCGGGTAGGCGAGCCGTGCGCCATTCGTCGCTCAGCGGCGTCTGGTCCACGGCAACACCGCTGCGGAAGGTCCATTCCTCGCTGAAGGCCCAGTCAACGCCAACGGCATACCGCATGACGTCTTCCCAGTTTTCCGGCTGCACGGTGTCCGGCTGGGCGCTGTCGTAGCGAACGCGGATTTCCTTGAAGGTATCCCAGCCGGTGCGCGTAACGTCGGCGGAGAATGTCCATTCGTCATTGATCTTGTGCACCAGGGACAGCGTCATCGTTTCCGGCGTTTCGAAGTCCGCCTTGATGCCGGTGTTCACGAACACATTCTGTGCGGTAAACACGTCGGGCGCGCTTTCAAAGCGCGAATCGCCATCCAGTTCCTGGTCGACGGTGCTGCGGTAGTGGAAACCGACACGGGTGGTCTCGTTCTGCCACAGTGCGCCGATGTTGAAACCGAAGCCCCAGCTGTCACCCTCGATTTCCGCGTAGCCGTCGTGGCTCTGCGGCGTCAGGCCGATCGCGCTGCAGGTTACCGGGTTCACCTGGCCGAAACAGACGGTGCCGTAATCCACGATGTTGGTCAGCTTGGCGCGGAAGTTCATGATGTTCAGACCGAAGCCCAGCGACCAGTTGTCGTTGATCTTCCAGCCTGCCGACGGGTTGATATTGAGCGTCGAGACCTGCGAGTAGACCGCCTGGTAGCGGCCGACCCAGTCCGGGTCATAGTCGGTAGCGAGGCCGAACGGTGCGTTGACGCCCAGGCCGAAGACCCATTCGTCATTGATTCGCTGCGCGTAATAGAGAATGGGTACGCCGCCGAGCTTGCCGACGTCGCCGCCTTCGCCGCCGGTCAGCGGCTGCCCGGTCGCGTCAACCGCCACGTCCTTGTCGAAGTCCGCACCGAGCGCAATCACGCTGGCGCCCATCAGGAGTTCACGGTCGCCGAGCGCCGTCAGTCCGGCGGGATTGTAGAAAATCGTGGAAGCGTCATCGGCGATGGCCGCGCTGCCGGCAAAGGCGCGCCCCAGGCCGCTGACACTCTGTTCCGTGAGCTGAAAGCCCGCCGCCATCGTCACCGCCGGGAAGCCCGCCGCGGCGGCCAGCAGCAGCGCGTGCGAAAGCCCGCCGGAGAGCTTCTTGAATTTCTTCTGCATCATCGTAGTTATCCCCTCGACCTCGAGTGAAAGGGTGATCCGGGCAGATTTAATCATACGTCTGTCCAAATTGTAAGCGCCGGGATCATGGCCGCCGGGGGCTCGCCGGAACCCGGAAAGCCTGCGTTCTTGCGTCCGCTCTGCCTTCGTGAATGCCGAATGACAATTGCATCCGACAGTCAGCGAAAGGCGTTGAGTCGACGGAATGCGATCCTGGAACCAGGCCGAAGATGGCAGGGTGCGGACGTCTGCGACGTCCGGCCCTGCGTTCTGCGTCAAAGCAGTTCGGCGGCGTAGTCGGCGAGTCGCGAACGCTCGCCGCGCATCAGCGTGATGTGTCCGGAATGCGCCCAGTCCTTGAACCGGTCGACGACATACGTGAGGCCGGATGTCGTTTCGGTGAGATACGGCGTGTCGATCTGCGCAACGTTGCCGAGGCAGACGATCTTCGTGCCCGGACCGGCGCGCGTGATCAGTGCACGCATCTGCTTGGGCGTGAGGTTCTGCGCCTCGTCGAGGATGATGTAGCGGTTCAGGAACGTGCGGCCGCGCATGAAGTTCAGTGAACGGATCTTGATCCGGCTGCGCAGGAGGTCGTTCGTCGCTGCGCGTCCCCATTCACCGCCTTCCTCCGTCTGCGTCAGCACTTCGAGGTTGTCCATCAGCGCGCCCATCCATGGCGTCATCTTTTCTTCCTCGGTGCCGGGCAGGAAACCGATGTCCTCGCCGAGCGGCACCGTGACGCGCGTCATGATGATTTCCTTGTAGAAATTGCTTTCCAGCGTCTGCGCGAGCCCGGCGGCGAGCGTCAGCAGCGTCTTGCCGGTGCCGGCGGCGCCGAGCAGCGAGACGAAATCGACGTCCGGATCCATGAGCAGGTTGAGCGCGAAGTTCTGCTCGCGGTTGCGCGCGTTGATTCCCCAGACCGTATTCCGCGGACCGCGGAAATCGCGCAGCACCGCGATGATCGCTTCATCTTCCGCGGATTCCTTGCGGATGATCCGCGCTTCGAACGGTTCCTCGCCGTTGGTGAAGATGCACTGGTTCGGATACCAGTTCGCAACCAGCGGACCCTTGACGCGGTAGAACGTGCGGCCGTGCTCCTGCCACGATTCCATGTCCTTGCTGTGCGACTCCCAGAAGTCCGCGGGCAGTTCCTCGACGCCGTTGAACAGCAGATCGACGTCGTCGATGGTCTTGTCGTTGAAGTAATCCTCCGCGCGAATGCCGAGCACGGCGGCCTTGATGCGCAGGTTGATGTCCTTCGTGACCAGCGTGACGCGCCGGTCCGGATTCTCCTTCTGCAAGGCGATGGTCGTGCCGAGAATGGTGTTGTCCGGCTTGTTGCCGGGCAGCGTGTCGGGCAACAACGAGGGCAGGGGACGCGTCTGGAAGAAAAGCCGTCCCGAGTCCGTCGATGCGGCGGCGCCAAGCGGCTTGTGCATGCCGGGAATGCGAAGGCCCGCATCGATCTCGTCCTTGCTGACGTCGCGCATCAGCTCGTCGAGGAAACGGCTGATCTGTCGCGTATTGCGCGCGACTTCGGACATGCCTTTCTTGCCGGCGTCCAGTTCTTCCAGCACGACCATCGGCAGGAAGATGTCGTGTTCCTGGAAGCGGAAGATTGCGCTTGGGTCGTGCATCAGCACGTTGGTGTCAAGTACGAACAGGCAGGGTTGTTCTCCATCTCGCTTCGTCTTCGTCACCCGGAACCTCCTCGCGTCGGCGGCGTATTGTTTTCCTACAGGTCTTTCAGCGCTTGCAGTACCTCTTCAACGTGACCATTGACCTTCACGCCGCGCCACTCGCGGCGCAGCACACCTTCGGCGTCGATCAGGAAGGTGCTGCGTTCGATGCCGAGCACTTTCCGGCCGTACATGTTCTTCTCCTTTATGACGTCGAACAGCCGGCATGCCTTTTCATCGGCGTCGGAGAGAAGCTCGAACGGGAACTCCTGCTTCGACTTGAAATTCTCATGTGACCTGAGACTGTCGCGGGAGATGCCGAAGACGCGCGTCTTGCGCGCGCGGAACCTGCGATGGTTGTCGCGGAAATCCTGGCCTTCGGTCGTGCATCCCGGCGTGCTGTCCTTGGGATAGAAATAGAGAACCACACGTTCACCCAGGTGGTCGCTCAGCCTGAAGACATTGTCGCCCGTGGCGGGAAGTTCGAAGTCAGGGACTTTCTTGCCGACGACGACTTTTGCCATTGATGGTTTCCTCCGCGTTCAGGATTTGATCGGTTCCAGCACCGCATCGAGATTGAAGCGATCGCAGAACTCCGTGAAATGTTCGCGCAGCGTGCCGATGTGCATGTCGGCAGGAATGTTCACGGCCATCTGCACGGACAGCATCGGCGCGCCGGTATTGATGGCGGGATAGGTGCGTGTCGTCAGTTCGGCGACGCTGATGTCGCCCGCGACGAAGAAATCCACGAGATGGTGCACAACGCCCGGCTGGTCCAGGCAGACGGCATCGACCGCATACGGAACGCGATCGAGCATCGGTGCGCGCGTCTCGGCGCGGCCCGTGACGAGACGCACGCCGAGATCGCGTTCCATGCGCGGAATGCCCTGCTCGAAGCGCGCGACGGCATCCCACGACCCGTCGACCAGCAGCAGCATGGCGAACTCCGAGCCGAGAAAGGTCATTCTGCTTTCGAGGATGTTGCAGCCGGCGTCCGCGATGCCGCGGGTCAGGCGGAGAACGGTTTCGGGCCGTTCGCGGCCCAGTGCGGTGATGGCGAGCAATTGTCGAGCCTTGCCGTGCAGGGTGCGTCACCGTTCAAGGAAGTGTGCTGCCAGTGTATCGGCTTGGTGTCGTTTGGCAAGTATGCGTCCGCGGCGATGTGTGCGGCCGCGATTCGCTTGTCTGCGATTGGCCGCCGCCTTACCATCGCTTCTCCGCACGGGAGAAACACATGTTCAAGGGCAGCATGGTTGCGTTGGTGACGCCGATGCACGCTGACGGATCGATCGATCGCGACAGCCTCGCGTCGCTGATTGAATGGCATATCGAATCGGGCACGGGTGCGATCGTCGCGGCCGGCACGACCGGCGAAGCACCGACGCTGGAGACGCGCGAACACATCGAATTCCTTTCGCTGACGGTCGATATTGCATCCGGCAGGATTCCCGTCGTCGCCGGCACGGGATCGAACTCCACGGCGCAGACACTGTCGCTTACCGCGAAGGCGGCCGATCTTGGCGTCGACGCCTGCCTGCTCATCGTGCCGTACTACAACAAGCCGGGCCAGGAGGGCCTGTTCCTGCATTACCGTCACATTGCCGAAGCCGTGAAGCTGCCGATCATTCTTTACAACGTTCCCGGACGCACGGTTGCGGACCTGTTGCCTGAAACCGTCGAACGTCTCGCGAGCTTCAGCAATATCATCGGCATCAAGGAAGCGACAGGAGATCTCGCACGCCTGCACGAGATTCGCGATCGTTGCGGCGACGACTTCCTGCTGTACAGCGGCGATGACGCGACGTGCCGGGAGTTCATGCTTGCAGGCGGCAACGGCGTCATCTCAGTGACCGCGAACGTTGCACCGGATGCGATGGCGCGCATGTGCGAGGCCGCGCTTCGCGGTGACCGCGACGCTGCCGAAAAGGCCGATGCTCCGCTTGCAAAACTGCACAAGGCACTGTTCGTCGAAGCGAACCCGATTCCCGTGAAGTGGGCGCTTCATGCGATGGGCCACATCCCGCCCGGTATCCGCCTCCCGCTGACGCCGCTTGCCGAGCACAACCAGCCGGTCGTGAAGGACGCGCTGGCATCGGCAGGCATTCCGGTCTGAATCAAAACAATGGAGATACGAGGCATGAAGCACTTCCTGCGGCGCGAATTCCTTGCGGTCGCGCTGGTGCTGCCCTTGCTGGGCGGCTGTGCGAGCGACATGTGTGAACGGCTGGCGATCAGCGGCGACACGCAAGTCGCGAAGCCGCTCGTGCTGCCGGAGGGAGTTCCGGCGATTGCCGATGGCGGCGAATACCGCGTGCCGGAGGTTCCTGCGAGTGCGCCGGTCGCGGGTTGCCTGGCGGAGCCACCCATGACGCTGCCGCCCGAAGTTCTCGTTGAACCGGAAGAGGGCGCCTGACGCTGGCTCGCATTGCGCGGGTTTCCGGCATCGGGTAACCTTGCCGCCCTTCGCGCCGGGACCGGAAGATCCGGCATGAAGATCTCGGAGAGGTGCCGGAGTGGTCGAACGGGCTCGCCTGGAAAGTGAGTGTACGGTTTACCCCGTACCGAGGGTTCGAATCCCTCCCTCTCCGCCACAGAATCTGTTGATCAAGGAGCCTCGCGGCTCCTTTTTCGTTTCCGCGGTGCGCAAACGGGAACGCCGCGGACGCATCAGGTATGATGCGTTCGCGCGCCCGGCCTGTCCGGGCGTTTTCCTTGCAGTCGTTTCAATGGTGGTTCGCATCGGCTTCCCCGCGACGGCCAGCCGTGAACTCCGTCAGGCCCGGAAGGGAGCAGCGGTAGCGGTGATGCCGGGCGCCGGGGCAAGGCCGGTGCGGGCCGCCTCCATTCTGATCGTCGACGCTGTGTTAGAGTTGCGGCTTCCAACACGTTCCGAATTCCAATGACCTACCAGGCTCTCGCCAGAAAATACCGGCCGCGCCACTTCGGCGAAATGGTCGGCCAGGAGCACGTCCTGCGCGCGCTCGTCAATGCGCTGGACAACGACCGTCTCCATCACGCCTTCCTGTTCACCGGGACGCGCGGCGTGGGCAAGACGACCATCGCGCGCATTCTCGCGAAATCGCTCAACTGCGAGCAGGGTGTGAGTTCGAAACCCTGTGGGCAGTGTGCGGCCTGTCGCGAGATCGACGAAGGCCGCTTCGTGGATCTCATCGAGGTCGATGCCGCTTCACGCACCAAGGTCGATGACACGCGCGAGTTGCTGGACAACGTGCAGTACGCGCCCACGCGCGGCCGCTACAAGGTGTATCTCGTCGACGAGGTGCACATGCTGTCCAACCATTCCTTCAATGCATTGCTGAAGACGCTTGAAGAACCGCCGCCGCACGTGAAATTCCTGTTCGCGACCACGGACCCGCAGCGCCTGCCGGTGACGATTCTTTCGCGCTGCCTGCAGTTCAGTCTCAAGCGCATGCCCGCGAATCTCATTGAAAGCCATCTGCAGCATGTGCTCGCTGCGGAACAGGTGACTGTCGAAGGCGCGGCATTGCCGCTGCTTGCGCGTGCGGCCGACGGCAGCATGCGCGATGCGCTGAGCCTGCTCGACCAGGCGATTGCATTCGGCGGCGGCGCGCTGCGTGAAGCGGAAGTGCGCGCCATGCTGGGTACCATCGAACGGCATCACGTCGTCGAACTGCTGCAGGCGCTGGCAACGGCGAACGGCGCGGCACTGCTGGCCGCGCTTGAAGTGCTCGACACGCAGGCGCCGGACTACCGGCTGGTGAATGAAGAACTCGCGGGCATGCTCCAGCGCGTTGCGCGTTTCCAGCTGGTGCCTGCCGGCACCGATGACTGGGAAGACCGCGATGTCATTGCATCGCTTGCCGCAACCATCGCGCCGGAAGACGTTCAGCTTTATTACCAGATTGCGCAGCTTGGACAGCGCGAGCTCGGCGCGGCGCCCGATGTGCGCGCGGCATTCGAGATGCTGCTTTTGCGCATGCTTGCGTTTCGTCCTGCCTCGACGCCGGGAAGCGCAACCGGCGGTACGGCGGCGAATGTATCGCCGCGCGTCCAGGAAAAGGCGCCGGCCGCAACCGGCAGGAGACCGGAGCCATCGGCGACGGCGCGCGCCGATGATGCCCTGCGCACCTCGCCTGCTGCGGAAACGGAAACGCCTGCGGCACCCGGCGAATGGCGCGATCCGGACTGGAACGGACTGGTGGAAGCGCTCGGCCTGACGGGCATCGCGCAGCAGCTTGCATTGAACTGCGCGTACCAGCGTCGTGATGGCGACGTGCTGCATGTCACGCTCGCACCACAACATGCCCAGATGCTCAACGGCAAGCTGGTGGAGCGTATCGAGGCGGCGCTGTGCCGCTTCTACCGGGAGAAACTGAAATTGAAGGTTCACGTCGGCGAGCTTGCAGCGGAAACGCCCGCGCAGCGCGAAGCGCGGCGTCGCTCAGCGCGCCAGCAGGCCGCAGAGAACTCCTTCGCGCACGATCCGAACGTGCAGGCGATGCAGGAAATGTTTGGCGCGGCGCTGGATCCGGACAGCGTGCGTCCCATCGAACGGGAGTAAGGAGCGGACATGAAAGGCGGTTTCGGCAACATGATGAAGCAGGCGCAGAAGCTGCAGGAAGGCATGCAGCGTGCGCAGGAAGAAATCGCGCGCCTTGAAGTCGAAGGTACGGCGGGCGGCGGCATGGTCAAGGTCACGATGACCGGCCGTCACGAAGTGAAACAGGTGCGCATCGATCCTTCGGTGCTGTCCGACGACGCAGACATGCTCGAGGATCTCCTCGCCGCGGCGGTGAACGATGCCGTGCGACGCGTCGAGGAGCAGACGAAGGAAAAATTCTCGGGCCTCGCAGGCGGCCTGCCGCCCGGCTTCAAGCTGCCGTTCTGATCATGAGCTATTCACGCAGGGTCGAACGGCTGGTGCAGGCATTGCGCTGCATGCCGGGTGTCGGCCCGAAATCCGCGCAACGCATTGCGTTCCATCTCCTTGAACGCGACCGCCAGGGCGCACGCGAAATCGCGAACGCGCTGCAGGATGCATGCGACAACGTGCGTCATTGCGAACGCTGCCGCATGCTCAGCGACGATGCGCTGTGCGGAATCTGTGCGTCAACGACGCGCGATGCCGGCGTGCTGTGCATTGTCGAGAACCCGGCGGACGTGATGGCGATCGAGCAGAACACCGGCTACCGCGGGTATTACTTCGTGCTGATGGGCCGGCTGTCGCCGCTGGATGGCATCGGTCCGGAAGAACTTGGCCTTGATACGCTTGAGAAGCGCCTGGAAGGAGGCGAGACGCGGGAAGTGATTCTTGCGACGAATCCGACTGTCGAAGGCGAAGCGACGGCGCAGTACATCGGCGAGCTGGCGCGGGATCGCGGCTTGCGCGTCACGCGCATCGCGCACGGCGTACCGCTCGGCGGCGAACTCGAATACGTTGATGGTGGCACGCTGTCGCACGCCTTCAGCGGCCGGCTGGATTTTCGCTAGACGCAAGGGGATGTCATGAACGATTGCCTGTTCTGCAAGATGATCAACGGCGAGATTGCGCCCGACGTCGTGCTGGAGACGGATGACGTGCTCGCGTTTCGCGACATCAACCCGCAGGCGCCGACGCATGTGCTGGTGATACCGAAGGAACATGTCAGCAGCATCAACGATCTCGATGCGCATCACGACGCACTGGTCGGCAGACTGTATCTTGCAGCAAAGGAAATCGCCGCACGCGAAGGCATTGAGGCATCGGGTTATCGCACGGTGATGAACTGTGGCGAGGGTGCCGGGCAGACCGTGTTTCACATGCATCTGCACGTGCTCGGCGGACGGCGAATGGAATGGCCGCCGGGCTGATCGAAGGACGCGCTAGTAACTCCGGTACTGGTCTTCCATGATGCCCACCAGCGCAAGATAGCTTGCGTAACGGCGTTCGTTGATCGCGTTCCTATCCACCGCCGCCTTCACCGCGCAACCCGGCTCCTTGCGATGCAGGCAATCCATGAACCTGCATTGTCCCTGCAGATCGCGAATTTCCCGGAACAAGGGTCCGATATCTCGTGGCGGCATCGGCCACAGCCGGTATTCGCGCACGCCCGGAGAGTCGATCAGGTTTCCGCCGAGCGGCAGGTGGTAGAGCGTGGTTGCCGTCGTGGTGTGGCGACCTTCGCCGCTCGCCTGCGAAATCTCGCCGGTGCGGATATCGGCATCCGGCAACATCAGTTGCGTGATGGCGGATTTCCCGACGCCTGATGCGCCGATCAGGATGTTCGTCCTGCCGGACAGCCTTTCAAGAAATTCATCGCCGCCCGCGCCGTTCGCCGTGCTGAGCATGAGCACGTCATAGCCGAGATTCCGGTACACCTCGAAGCGGATTTCGAGTGCTGCGAGCTGCGCGGCGTCCGCGAGATCGATCTTGTTCAGCACGATCAGCGGCGCGATTCCGTTTGCTTGCGCTGCGGCGAGATACTTGTCGAGCGTGAACCAGTCGGTCTCAGGCTCGATGGCCGTGACGACGATCGCCTGGTCGACGTTCGCCGCGAGCAGCTGCCGCTCGCGCACGCTGTCATAGCGCTCGACAAGACCATGCCGTGGAAGAATTTCGGTGATCGCGCTGTCATCACCTGTCTGCTCGAAACGGACCCTGTCGCCTGCGACCGGTTTCAGCTTGCGTCCCTTCACGATGCAGCGAATCTGCTCGCCGCCCGCCGTTTCGACGACGGAGTGGCGGCGAAAGTTGACGATCACAAGTCCTGTGCATGCATCGCTCAAGCATCGAGCTCCCGCAGATGGCGGATGCGGATCGTTGCCGGCGGATGCGAATCGTAGAATGCGGAATGCACCGGGTCGGGCGTGAGCGTGCTGGCGTTCTCGCGGTAAAGGCTGACCAGTGCGCTTTCGAGCGCGCGCGCCTCGGCATGCTCGACGGCGAATTCGTCGGCCTCGAATTCATGCTTGCGCGAGAACACCGATCCGAGCGGCGTGAACGGATACGTGAACACCGGCAGGACCAGCAGGAAGATCAGCAGCGCGGCATGCTGCGATGGAATCGAGATGCCGAGCGCGGTGTAGAACCAGGGTTTGTCGATCAGCCAGCCGAGCAGGGCGAGTGCCGCAAGCGAAACGGCAGCGCTCACGATGAGACGTTTCAGGACGTGGCGCCGCGCGAAGTGACCGAGCTCGTGCGCAAGCACGGCCTCGATCTGGTCATGGTCAAGGTCTTTCATCAGCGTATCGAAGAAGACGATGCGCTTCGAGCGACCGACGCCGGTGAAATACGCATTGCCGTGCGCGGAGCGTTTCGAGCCATCCATGACATAGATCCCGGAACTGCGGAAGCCGCAGCGGTCGAGCAGGTTCTCGATGCGTTCACGCAACGTCGTGTCCGCAAGCGGCGAGAACGTGTTGAACAGCGGTGCGATGAATGTCGGGTACGCCCACGCCATGAGCAGGCTGAAACCTGTCCACAACGCCCACACCCACAGCCACCAGAAGCGGCCCGTTGCATCCATGAACCACAGCGTCAGCAGCAGCAGCGGTCCGCCGATGAGAAACGCAAGCGCCAGACCCTTGAACAGGTCTGAAACGAACAGTGCAGGCGTGCTGCGATTGAAGCCGAAACGTTCTTCGACAACGAACGTGGAATACACGGACAGCGGCAGCTCCAGCAGCATGTTGATCAGCATCACGCTGAGTATCACCGCGACGCCGAGCAGGTACGGATGCCATGCGGTCTCGCGCCAGAGCCCATCCAGCCAGTCGATACCACCGCCAAGCGTGAACGCCAGCAGAAGCAGTGCGCCGATCACGGCGTCCCAGCGGCCGAGTCCCGCCTTTGCGATCGTGTAATCCGCGGCCTTGCGGTGTTCATCCGGTTTGACTGCGCTCGCAAACGCGTCGGGCACCGTGTCGCGGTGCGCGCGAACGTGCCGGACCTGGCGGATGTTGAGCCAGAAACGGATGGCGAGCCCCAGCGCGAGAAACGCCAGGAACAGGAGGGTGAATGCGTGCATGAAAAACTCCGATGCGGCGGCAGGCAGGAACGCGCCTAGCCTAGCGTTTGCTAGAATGCGCCACAAGCACGCCCGCATTCACGAGGAATCACGCATGCCGTCCAGCCCGGAAAACCTCATCTGGATCGATCTCGAAATGACCGGCCTGGATACGTTCACCGACCGTATCATCGAGATCGCCACGGTCGTCACGGACAAGCATCTCAACGTGCTCGCCGAGGGCCCGATGCTCGCGATCCACCAGGACGACGCCGTGCTCGCCGCGATGGACGAATGGAACACGCGCCAGCACGGCGCGTCCGGCCTCACGCAGCGCGTGCGCGAAAGCCACATGGACGAAGCGGAAGCGGAGCGCCGCACGATCGCCTTCCTGCAGCAATGGGTGCCGCCGAACAGCTCGCCGATGTGCGGCAACAGCATCTGCCAGGACCGCCGGTTCCTCGCCCGCTGCATGCCCGGATTGGAACGCTATTTTCATTACCGCAACCTCGATGTCAGCACACTGAAGGAACTGGCGAAGCGCTGGGCGCCGGATGTGGCGGACAGTTTCACGAAGGAATCGAGCCATCTTGCGCTTGATGACATCCGCGATTCGATCGACGAGCTGCGCCACTACCGCGAAAGACTGTTTCGTGCAGACGTCATGACCAGCACGGATGCAACGCGCTGAACGCGTCCTGGTCAGCGGCGTCGGAGCGCAACAAGGCGCCGATACTTGCGCGCCTTGAATACCTGCTGCGTGAAAACCGGCGAATACTCGAAATCGGCAGCGGAACGGGCCAGCATGCCGTGCATTTCTCCGCCGGCATGCCGTGGTTGCGCTGGATATGCTCGGACGTCGAACAACGCGAAGACGGTATCCGCGCGATGCTTGCCGCGCACCCTGTCGCGGATGTCGAAGGACCGCTGGTTCTTGATGTGACAGCGCGCTGGCCCGATGTTGCGTTCGACGGCGTTTTCAGCGCGAACACGTTGCACATCCTGCCGTGGCCTGCGGTGGAAGCATTCATCGACAACGCGAGCGCGAGATTGCCCCGCGGCGGCCGGCTTATCATCTACGGGCCGTTTCACTACGCCGGCACAGCGACGAGCACAGGCAACGCGGCATTTGACGTGGAACTCCACGCGCGTGGCGGCGGTGAAGGCATACGCGACATCGAAGATGTCCACGCGCTGGCGGCGGCGCATGGCCTGCGATTTCTCGCAGACTGCGCACTGCCCGCGAACAACCGGTTGCTTTGCTGGGAGAAGACGGCATGACGGCAACGTTCGAGCTTGGGATCGAGGACGTTCGCGAAGCAGCCGCGCGGATTGCACCCTACGTCCACCGCACGCCGATGATGCATGCGGCAAGCCTGGACGAGATGGCCGGCGCGGAACTGCTGTTCAAGTGCGAGAATTTTCAGAAGGTCGGCGCATTCAAGGCACGCGGCGCGGCGAATGCCGTTTTCGCGCTGGATGACGCCGTCGCGAAACGGGGCGTGGCAACACATTCTTCCGGGAATCACGGTGCCGCACTTGCGCGCGCCGCTGCGCTGCGCGGCATTCCCTGTCATGTCGTCGTTCCGCAAGGTGCGAACCCGGTCAAGCGTGCGGCGATCGCGCGCTACGGCGCGGCAATCATCGATTGCGAAGCGACAATGACGGGACGTGAAACCGCGCTTGCACACGTTGTGCGGCAGACCGGCGCGTGCATCGTCCATCCCTATGCAGACCGGTACGTGATGGCGGGGCAGGGTACGCTTGCGCTGGAAATGTTCGCGGACGCGCCGATGCTTGATGTCCTGGTCGTGCCGCTGGGCGGCGGCGGTCTCATCAGCGGCTGTGCAACGGTTGCGAAAGCCTTGTCGCCAGGTACGCGCGTGATCGGCGTCGAGCCCGCCGGTGCGGCGGATGCGCTTGCATCGTTCCGCGCGGGCGCGGTACGCGCCGTTGCACGGCCGGAAACCATCGCGGACGGATTGCGCGCGACGGTTGGTGAGCCGAACCTGCATGTCATCCGGTCGAAGGTCGACGACATCGTGACGGTGACCGATGAGGAAATCATTGCGGCAATGCGCCTTGCATGGGAGCGGCTGAAGATCGTCATCGAACCGTCGGCGGCCGTCGGGCTTGCTGCGGTGCTTGGCGATACGCTCGTACCGAACGGCGCGCGCACGGGCATCGTGCTTACAGGCGGGAACGCCGATCTTGACGCCATGCCGTGGCTCAAAGGGTAAGCTTCGATTCAATCCTGTCCGCACTTTATATAAAGTGTCGACGACGCGGGACAAAGAGAACTGCAATGACGAGAATCCGCCGCATCGTTTTGTGCATCATCGGCATGGCATCGATGGCTGCGCATGCATCCGTGATACCGCCGGGATCCGATATCTGGATCGTGGATCTCCAGGCGACCGCCGAGGGGCTCGACGCATCCGCGCCGCGCAATCTCACCGCGCGTCGCGGCTACGACAACCAGCCCATGTTCCTGACCGGTCACTCGCTGCTGTTCACATCGGATGCGAACGGCCAGGCCGATGCATGGCGCTACGATCTTGCAACCGGCGAGGCCGCTCCCGTTCTCATGACGCCCGAGAGCGAATACTCGCCGACAGCTGCACCGCAAGGCGAACTGTCCGTCGTGCGCGTCGACATGAATGGCGTACAGCAGCTCGCCGTGCTTGCGCCCGGCGCATCAGGTTACGAGATCGTTTTTCCGATGCTTGAAGGCATCGGCTATCACGCCTGGCTGGACGGCGAGAACGTCGCACTTTTCATGGTGCGTGATCCGGTATCCGAACTGCACATCGCAAACCGCAGGAGCGGTGACGTCATGGTGCTCGCGAAGAACATCGGACGTTGCCTGTTGCCGGTGCCAGGCTCGCCGGGCAGCATGGCGTTCGTCGAGCCGGGAAGCGATGGAAAGCGCTGGATCAAGCAACTCGATTTCGCCGCGCGCCGCATCACCGAGCTCGCACCGGCCATCGAGGGCAGCGAGGATTTCGCGATGCTGCCGGATGGCCGGCTGATCATGGCAAGCGGACACGCATTGCTTGTCCGTGAGGGTGGGGCATGGCAGGAGTTTGCAAGTTTCGAAAGCCTTCCCGGCGATATTTCGCGACTGGCGTTGAGTCCGGATGGCGCACGCCTCGCATTCGTCGTGGCGGAAAGGTGACTGCATGAAACGTGCAGCGCTCATCGCGACACTGCTGTTCCTTTCAAGCAGTTCTCTTGCGCAGGATACGGCGGGCAGCCGTGTGCTCGGCGTATGGGCCACGGAGAAGGCACAAGCGCATGTCGAGATTTCCCTTGGCGAGAACGGCTATCACGGCGTGATCACCTGGCTGCAGGAGCCCTTCTTCGCCGCGGACGACGAACTGGCGGGACAGCCGAAGACGGATCGCGAGAATCCCGATCCGCAACTGCGTAAACGCAGCATTCTCGGTCTGCGCATCATGGAGGGTTTCCAGTACGAGGGCGGGAATCGCTGGGCTGGCGGCACGATCTACGATCCGGAAAACGGCAGGACGTACCGGTGCAAGCTGCAACTGACCGACGAGGGAACGCTGAAGGTCAGGGGGTATGTCGGTATTTCCATGTTCGGCCGTACCACGGAATGGACGCGTGTGCTCGCGACGGGAAAGTCATTGCCGCAGAGCGTGCAGTAAGCATCGCGCGATTTCACACTTTCCGCATTCCGCGGACCGTCATGATTGCCGTGCTAACATCCGTCATGCTCTTTCCATACCGCGGAGCGGACGATGCACGACGCGGCGCAAGACGGACAGCCGCAGGATGAAACACGCCTGGTACTGCGCAACCTGCGACCGGACGATCACGATGCGCTCCGGCGGCTCATGGCACGGGCGTACACGGGCGTCGACAACAGTCGCTGGTCCAGGGAAGAACTCGTCGCGCAGCTCAATCGTTTCCCCGAAGGACAGTTGTGCATCGAAGACAACGGCGACGTTGTCGCCGCGGCATTGACGCTGATCGTGAACTACGCACGTTTCGGCGACCGCCACACCTACGATCAGATCACCGGCAACGGCTATTTCACCACGCACGATCCGAATGGCGATGTGCTGTACGGCGTCGATGTCTTCGTCGATCCCGAGTATCGCGGAATGCGGCTCGGCCGGCGCCTGTACGACGCGCGCAAGGAGCTGTGCCGCAATCTCAACCTTCGCGCCGTCGTTGCCGGTGGCCGCATTCCCGGCTATCGCAAGCATGCCGAGCAGATGTCTCCGGAAGAATACGTGCAGCAGGTCCGGCAGCGTGAGATCTACGATCCCATCCTGAGCTTTCAGCTCGCCAACGATTTCCAGGCGCGCCGCGTCATCCGCGGCTATCTTCCGGACGATCGCGATTCGTTCGGCTACGCGACCGTGCTCGAATGGAGCAACATCCATTACGAGGAACGCGATCCGCCGCCGGTCGCTGCGCCCAAGACGACGGTACGCGTTGGGACCGTGCAATGGCAGATGCGCCCCATGAAGTCCGTCGAGGAGTTGATGGGGCAGGTGGAGTTCTTCGTTGATGCACTGGCAGGTTACAACGCCGATTTTGCGCTGTTCCCGGAATACTTCAATGCACCGCTCATGGAACGTTTCAACGCGATGAGTCCCGCCGAAGCCATGCGGCAGCTGGCGGGTTACACCACCGAAATCACCGAGCAGTTCCAGGAACTTGCCGTCTCCTACAACATCAACATCGTTGCAGGCAGCATGCCGGTCTACGAGGAGACCGGGCTTTACAATGTCGCGTATCTTTTCCGGCGCGATGGCACGCATGAGCATCAATACAAGCTGCATGCCACACCGGATGAGAAGAAGTACTGGGGTACACGCGGCGGCGATCATCTCAATGTGTTCGATACGGATGCGGGCAGGATCGGCATTCTCATCTGCTATGACGCGGAGTTTCCCGAACTGCCGCGCCTGCTCGCAGACCGTGGCATGCAGATTCTTTTCGTTCCGTACTGGGTGGATACCAAGAACGGCTACCTTCGCGTGCAACGCTGCGCGCAGGCGCGTGCAATAGAGAACGAGTGCTACGTCGCGATCACGGGCAGCGTTGGAAACCTGCCGCGTGTCGAGAACGCGGACATCCAGTACTCGCAGTCAGCGATCTTCACGCCGGCCGACTTCGCGTTTCCGCACGACGGCATCGCGGCGGAATCAACGCCGAACACGGAAACGACGTTGATCGTGGATGTGGATCTCGAAAAACTGAAGGTGCTGCGTGATGAAGGCGCCGTGCAGAACTTCCGTGACCGCCGGCGTGACCTCTACGAGGTACGCTGGCTGCGCAACGACGTGTGATACGCAGGCAGCGACCACCCGCCGGGATGGCCGCTGTCTGCTCTTGTAGTCATGAGTGTCGAGGCCGTCTGCCATGCAGGAGCGTGAGCAGCAACAACGACAACGCACCCGTGCCGCCGCCGCCGCCATTGCCGTTGCCTCCAGGCTGGGGTTGCGGATCGGGATCACCCGGGCCCGAAGGATCGGTGAGCGTGATGCTCGCGGAATCGGAATTGTTGCCGGCGTTCGGGTCGCTGGTCGTCGCGGACGCGACGGCGGTCAGGGTTCCGCTGGCTGCTGTTGATGAGGCAGGTGCCGCCAGTACCGCATCCAGTCTCGCCGTTGCACCGGCTGCCATTGCACCGATGTCGCAGACCCAGCGTGATGCAGAAAGCTTGTCGAGCGTTTCACAGTGATCGATCCGCGTGATCGTCCATGTGTCCGGCGCGCTCAGTTCGACAGCCGCACCTTGCGCAGCATCGGGTCCGCTGTTGACGACAGTGACCAGCACACCGGTCTCCTTCCCGCGCGTGACCTCCGGTTCAGCGATCATGCTCAGCGAGAGATCCGCTTTCTCCGCCGGGTCTTCGTCGTCCGGCACGTCGTCATCCGGAATGTCGTCGAAGGGCGCTATGTTGCCGATGCCCGCGATGCTCAGCGTTGCAACACCCGGCGTCAGCGGATGTGCGGCAACCGTCACGTTCAGCTGCACGGTTGCAGAAGACAAGGCAACTTCCGCGACGAAGTTGAAGGGGAGCATGATTCCGGAAAGATCTCCCGTCAGCGAGCCGGATTCAAACGCAAGGCCGTCCGGCAGTCCTGCTGCTGAAATTTCGCTGCCTTCCAGGCCATCGAGCAACACGTCGAATGGAACATCGCCGACGTTCAGCGGGCCTTCCGCCGGAAACTGCAGCGGATTGCGTTGCTCGATGACAAGGTGATCCGAGATGACGAGCGTCGCTGTTTGCACATCATGGGCGCGGACTTCGAACCACTGCACGCGCTGACCGCTGTCATCCGCAACGGTGACCGCAAATACAAGCGGAAGTTCGGCATCGGAAACGTCAATCACGAGATCGTCGCCGTCAATGGTCACGTGGTCGCTTGATGTCGCGATCGTGGTCGCGATGTTGCCGCCGAGCGGAGAGGTGAACAGCGCCGCGAGATTGATGCTCTCCGTCGGGATGTCGATTGCCGTGTCATCCGGCCAGCCTTCGGCGACGATCGGTGGCATTGCGGGGAGGTAAGGACGCGCCGAGAGAAACGGCGAGCTTCGCGACCATTGCAGCGACTGGGGGAGTGCGTGCGTCTGCAGATGTTCGAAGAAAGCGGTGGTCGTGGCGCGCGCGTGGATGGCCGCTGCATCGTTCGCGGCGCCACCGGCGATCTCGAAGCTGTGGTCAGCGCCCGCGTACACCGCCATTTCGAAAAAGCCATCGAAGCCGGCGTCATGCGCACTCCGCACCTGGTCTTCGCAGTACGTGCTGTTGCTGTACAGCGGATCAAGTTCGGCATGCAGTATCAGCAGCGGACCGACCGGACGGACATCGGGCATCGCGCCATAGACACTGCAACCCGGGTAGGAAACGACCGCGGCGCGAAACTCGGCCGTGCCGCCCGCATGCTCTTCATGCATGGCCGCCATCGCAGAGCTTGCACCATGCGACCAGCCCTGCAGGAAGATGCGTTCGGGATCGATGTCGACGCCCGACGCGGTGAGCAGGTATTCCTTCGCGGCGTGCGCATCGTAGGCACGCTGCGTGACTTCGTTGATGCCGAGTGTGCCGTTGCTGCATTCCTTCAGGCTGCTGTCGATGAAGTCTGCGGGATTTCCTCCGGCGTCTTCGACATACAGCTCGGGATGCGCTTCGTAGCGCGGCCAGAAGCTGTCGACGAGCATGACGACGTAACCGCGTGACAGCCATTCTGCCGTCCAGCCCTGGTACTGGCTTGCGACCGGCGCAGCACGATAGCCATTGGAACGCAGCCCGGAGCAACCGTGCATGAGGATGACGGCGGGAAATGGACCATCACCTTCCGGAACGTGGAGGTAACCCGTGAGCTCGAGACCGTCATCCGAGGGGACAGCGGTTGCCGTTGAGAAGGATATGTCCGTGACGCCGGCGGCAACGCCGGTTGCGGGGAAGAACAGGAACGTGAACAGCAACAGTGCGATGCGCATGAAACCTCCGTGTTCGTTGGGCGCACGGAAGGTACCGGCAGCTTTCAGCGCGCAACAATGAGGCGCGGCCTGATTTGTGAGAATGCGGCGTCAGCGGTGTTTCGCGTGGTTCACGAGCGGAACATCGACGGCAACGCCATGAGCAGCCGGCGCAGTGCACGCAGGCGCAAGCGTGCGCCGTTTCCATGGCGCGCAAGCATGGTGTCCTTCAACGCGTTGTACGCGCGCGCCGAGTAGGGATACCACCAGGGATTGCGCGGCAGGAAACCGAGCCGGTCATCGATGACGACCTTCAGTTTCGTCACGGCTTCAAAGGCAATCCGCCCATGACCACGGCCGGAACCCGACTCCTTCACGCCGCCCCAGGGTGTCTCCGTCATGCCATGCGACATCAGGTGATCGTTGATGGTGATCGCGCCGGCATCAAGATGGCGTGCGAGACGACGTGCACGCACGGCATTTCCAGACCAGATGGATGCGGTGAGGCCATAACGGGAATCATTGGCGAGCTGCGCGGCTTCTTCATCCGTCCAAAACGGCATCACGCCGAATACGGGGCCGAACGTTTCTTCCTGCATGATGCGCATGCCGTGATGCACGTTCACCAGTACTGCGGGCGACACAGTGTGCGCATCGGACCGCACGCTGCCCGCATGCACGGTCGCGCCGTCACGCAAGGCTTCTTCGATCTGCGCGCTGACGGTTGCTGCCTGCCGGTGGGTTGTCATGACGCCCATGTCGCGGCCGGCATGCCGCGGGCCTTGCACGCGAAGCTGCTCGACCTCACGTTTCACCGCATCAAGAAAAGCGTCGTACACGCCGCGCTGCACGTACACGCGCTCGACGCCCGCGCATGACTGGCCGGCGTTCTGCATGCCCGCCCAGGTTGCGCCGCGTGCCGCGCGATCGATATCGGCATCGTCCAGCACGATCATGGCGTCCTTGCCGCCAAGCTCAAGCGAGATGTCGATGAAATTTCTCGCAGCCTTCTCCGCGAGGATCCTGCCGACGCGCACGCTGCCCGTGAAGAAAAGCTTGTCGACGCCGCCGGCTTCGAGCATCACGTCGCCGCAGAGCGGACCATCGACGATCACATGGTTGAAGATGCCGGCGGGAATGCCTGCATCCCGGCACATGGCCTCGATGCATTCGCCGACGGGAAGGGTTTCCGGCGCTGTCTTGAACACGATGGCGTTTCCCGCGAGCAATGCGGGCACGATTTCATGCATGGGAATCCCGAGCGGGTAGTTCCAGGGCGAGATCACGCCGATAACGCCCCGCGGTTCCCGATGCAGCCGGCTGCGCTTGTTGAGCAGGAAGACATTGCCGCCGGGAAGGGTTTCATCCGCGAGGCACCGTCGCGCATGGCGGCAATACCACGCGCTGCCGAACACCGATGGCAGGACATCGAACGCGAGCGCTTCCATCGGAAGCTTTCCCGTGCAGTGGCTGATGGCCTGTGCGGTTTCATCAGCGTGCGCGACCAGCCATTCACGCATGCGTCGAACGCAAGCGATTCGCGTCTTGAGCGGAGTCGCGTACCAGCGAGCCTGCGCGTCGCGCGCTTGCCGGATGACGGTGCGCAGCGCGTCCGCGTCCATTTCGACATGACGGGAAATTTCCTCTCCCGTGGCGGGATTGCGAACGATCACCGTGCGTGGAAGTGTTTCGCGCATGTCCGTTCCGGTCGAATGGGGAAACGTTCAGGAGGCAGCGTTGCGCAGCCGGTCGGGCGTTTCCCGGTTTGCAAACAGGCTTTCGCGCAGTCGCCCATGCAGAAACGGCGCCTGGCGAAAGCTCCGCAATTCCCGCTTCCGCCTGCGCCGTTCACGGTCATGCATGGCGCCACGCCCGAAAGCCGTACCGGTACTCCGCACGGCGCGTGTGCGTCAGACTTTCTGCCCTGCGAGGTACAGCCAGGTTTCAACAACGGTGTCAGGGTTCAGCGATACGGATTCGATGCCCTGCTGCAGCAGCCATTCCGCGAGGTCCGGATGATCGGACGGCCCCTGGCCGCAGATGCCGATGTACTTGCCGTGCTTGCGACAGGCCTGGATCGCCATCGAGAGGAGTTTCTTCACCGCGTCGTTGCGCTCGTCGAACAGCTGCGCGATCAGGCCCGAGTCGCGGTCAAGTCCGAGCGTGAGCTGCGTGAGGTCGTTCGAGCCGATGGAGAAGCCGTCGAAGTGTTCGAGGAATTCGTCGGCGAGCAGCGCGTTCGACGGCAGTTCGCACATCATGATGAGTTTCAGGCCGTTCTCGCCGCGCTTGAGGCCGTTCTTCGCCAGCAGTTCGACAACCTGGCGGCCTTCCTCGACGGTACGCACGAACGGGATCATGACCTGCACATTGGTTAGGCCCATCTCTTCGCGCACCTTTTTCAGCGCCTTCACTTCAAGTTCGAAGCAGTCGCGGAAATTCTCCGACACATACCGCGATGCGCCGCGGTAGCCGATCATCGGATTTTCCTCGTGCGGCTCGAACGTCCGCCCGCCGAGCAGGTTGGCGTATTCGTTCGACTTGAAGTCCGACATGCGCACGATGACCGGTTCCGGTGCGAATGCCGCCGCCAGCGTCGCGATGCCTTCGGCGAGCTTGTCGACATAGAAGCTCACCGGGTCCGCGTAGCCGGCCATGTGCTTGCGGATCTTCGCCTGGATTTCCGGTTCCATGCGGTCGAAGTTGAGCAGTGCCTTGGGATGCACGCCGATCATCACGTTGATGATGAACTCAAGTCGCGCGAGCCCGATGCCGCGATGGGGCAGGGCGGCGAAGCTGAACGCGCGGTCGGGATTCGCGACGTTCATCATCACCTTGAGAGGAATCTCCGGCATGTCGTCGAGCGCGATTTCCTTTTTCTCGAAGTCGAGCCTGCCTTCGTAGATGTAGCCGGTGTCGCCCTCCGCGCAGGAGATCGTGACGTCCGTGCCGTCGCCGACGCGCTCGGTCGCATCGCCGCAGCCGACGACGGCGGGAATGCCGAGCTCGCGCGCGATGATCGCCGCATGGCAGGTGCGGCCGCCGCGGTTCGTCACGATCGCGGAAGCGCGCTTCATGATGGGTTCCCAGTCCGGATCGGTCATGTCGGTGACGAGCACGTCGCCGGGCTCGACGCGGTGCATGTCGGCGATGGATTTCAGGACCTTTGCAGTGCCCGAGCCGATGCGCTGGCCGATGGCGCGGCCTTCGGCCAGCACGGGACCCTTGCCCGTGAGCTGGTAGCGCTCGATCACCTGGCCTGCGCGCGACTGCACGGTCTCGGGACGCGCCTGGAGAATGTAGAGCTCGCCATCGTTGCCGTCCTTGCCCCATTCGATGTCCATCGGCCGCCCGTAGTGCTGCTCGATGATCACCGCCTGCCGCGCCAGTGCCTGGATCTCGGCGTCGTTCAGCGAGAAGCGGTTGCGGTCGGCTTCCGGGACCTCCACGGTCTGCGTGGAACGGCCGTGGCCTGACTCATCGGAATAGATCATGCGGATTGCCTTGCCGCCGAGGCTGCGGCGCAGGATGGCTTCCTTGCCGGCGGCGAGCGCGGGCTTGTAGACGTAGAACTCGTCGGGGTTCACGGCGCCCTGCACGACCGTCTCGCCCAGGCCGTAGGCGGAGGTGATGAACACGGCGTCGCGGAAGCCGGACTCGGTATCCAGCGTGAACATGACGCCCGAGGCGCCGATATCCGAGCGCACCATGCGCTGCACGCCGGCGGACAGCGCCACCTGGCTGTGGTCGAAGCCCTGGTGCACGCGGTAGGCGATGGCGCGGTCATTGAAGAGCGACGCAAAGACCTCATGCATCGCATCAATGATATTTTCCAAACCTTTGATATTCAAAAAAGTTTCTTGCTGACCCGCGAAGGAGGCATCCGGCAGGTCCTCGGCGGTCGCCGAGGAACGCACGGCGAACGAGGCATCCGGTCCGCAATCCTTGATGAGCTGCTCGTAGGCAGCTGCAACGTCGTCACGCAGGCGTGCGGGGAAGGGCGTGGCCATCACCCACTCACGGATCTGCCGGCCCGTCGTGGCCAGCGCGCGGATGTCGTCGACATCGAGACTTGAAAGCGCCGCGTTGATGCGGTCCGCAAGACCTTCGTGCGCCAGAAAGTCGCGATACGCCTGCGCCGTGGTGGCGAAGCCGCCCGGCACCTTGACCCCCGCATTCGACAGGTTCGAGATCATTTCTCCAAGGGAGGCGTTCTTGCCGCCGACGCGCTCGACGTCGTCCATGCCAAGCAACTCAAAACGGATTACGTACTTGTCCAACGTTCTTCCCCCGGGTCGGGCGCGCGCGGGCGCGGATGGTCCATGGATGCACAACGCGGAATTGTAACCGAGGACGGCGGCCCGTTTCGCAACGGGTAAAGCATTGGTTTCAACGCGCCGAGGGGGCTGTTATGTTGCCTTCCGGTTCGCGGATGACGATCCGCGAAAGACATCCAGGAGCAACCGATGGAAGCATCCCGCACCGTGTTCTTCGTGTCCGACAGGACGGGCATTACCGCCGAAACGCTCGGACACAGCCTGCTGACCCAGTTCGACGGCGTGCGTTTCCGCCAGGTGACCGTGCCGTTCATCAGCACCGTCGAGAAGGCGCAGGCGTTTGTCGAGCGCATCAACCGGACAGCCGAGGAGGAAGGCGCGCGGCCGGTGGTCTTCAGCACGCTGATCACCGACGACGCGCGCCAGGTTGTCGCGAGTGCGAACTGCCTGTTCCTGGATTTCTTCGATGCATTCATCGGCCCGCTGGAGCGCGACCTCGGCGTGAAGTCCTCACACACCGCAGGGCGCGCGCACGGCATGCATGACGCCACCTCGTACACCACGCGCATCGACGCGATGAATTTCGCGCTCGCCAACGACGACGGCGTCACGACGCGCAACTACGAGCGCGCGGACGTGGTGCTGATCGGCGTTTCGCGCTCCGGCAAGACGCCGACCTGCCTTTATCTTGCGCTGCATTACGGACTGTTTGCCGCGAACTATCCGCTGACCGAGGAAGACCTCGAGTCCGGCCGCTTCCCCGAGCCGCTCCTGCCGCACCGCCACAAGCTTTATGGATTGACGATCGATCCCGGCCGGTTGCAGCAGATCCGCAACGAACGCCGCCCCGACAGCCGCTACGCGTCGTCCGCGCAGGTCAATCTCGAGCTTCGCCAGGCGGAAGACCTTTATCGGAAGATGAACATTCCGTTCATCGACACGACCAACTGCTCCATCGAGGAAATCGCCACCACGATCATCCACGAGACCGGCATCAAGCGTCGCTTCTTCTGAGAACCAGGCGGCGCGGAGGCTCGGAAACGCTGTGCTATTCTCGAATCCATGCTGATCGACATCGACAAGCAGGGCGTGCACATCGTCAGGGCGGGAAGCTTCCGCGGACTGATGGCCGTGTATGAAAGCAACTGGCGACACCTTGCGCAGTTGCTGGGGCCGGCGCACCTGCGCGATGCGCCCGACAACATCGTCTCCGCGGTGCCCGGCGACCTTGACCTGCACCTTCGCGTCGAGGACCGCTCGCCGTATACGACGACGTTCCGGCTGACGTATTTCTTCGATGCCAGCGGCGAGGCTGACGCCGATCCCGACATCACGGTGCGCATCTACCACGATGCGCGGCTTGCCGAAGCATTGTCATGCCGGCGCCTGCATCACCGGCACCGATTGCTCGGGCGGTATGCAACCAATGCGCACAACGAACTTGCGCGCCGCTGGCAACGCAACATCCTGCTGAACAAATGGCTGGAATACTGTCTCGATCACGGCCATTCGTTCGATTTCTGAAACGAGCAGACGGGTAACAGGGGAGACGCAAGACATGCCGGACGCATCCGGAACAGACAAGGAAGGCCTGCTCGCGCGATTCAGGCGTGGAAGTTCGACATCCGCGGACGACGTGGCCGACGAACAGCAGCAGCAGCTGCTGGCGCTGTTCGAGAAACGCAACCAGTTGAAGCGCGAGTTCGGCAGGACGCTTGATGAATTCGAACGCCTGAAGGCCGAGCACGCCGAGCTGCGCGACATCCACGCGCGCTGCGCATCGCGGCTGGGCGGGCTTGAAGCAATGCTTTCCGATCCGCAGCGCGCGCAGAACGCCGTGGTCTATTTCCGGCTGGACGCCGTGCGCAGGCTTTGCGCGCAGATGCTCGAGCAGCGTCGCACCGAACTCGTTGCGAAATTCGAACAGCTTGAAAAGCAGAAGCTGCTGGATGTCTTCAAGTCGAACGCCGCGGGACAGCAGCGCCAGCTCGAAGCGAAATTTTCCCAGCTCGATTCCATCTACCAGGAAATGGCCGCCAACCTGAAGTCGCTGCAGGATGCGCTGCGGCAGAGCCAGTCGTTCTGGCAGGTCTTCCGCCGCCGCAAACTTGCCGCCGACATCGCGCTTGCAGAGGAGCAGGTTGCACCGGTTGTCGCCGAGCGCGACGCGTGTCTTGCGGAACTGGAGCGCGTGCGCGATCGCGAGCCGCCGGCATTCAAGGGGTTGAGCGTTGCCGCGAAGCGCGAAATCAACATCCAGCTGATCGGCCTGGCGCAATACCTGTGCGTGCATTTCAGCGAGAACGACCTGGCCGCGCTCGCGCAGGCGACGAAAGGAAAGGCGCCGGGCGAGAGTCACTACGGCACGCCGCAGGAATGCCTTGCGATGGAGAAGCCGTTGCGTGATGCGGTGCTGAAGCTCAAGTCGGATGACAAGCGCGGCGAACGCCTGAAGCGGCGCACGGATCACCTGCGCCAGCTTGCGCAGTATTCCGGCAACGCCGATACGCTGCCTGAGCCGCACGTGCTGAACCGCATTGCGCTCAGTCTTGGAACGACGAGCCAGAGCCTCGATGCCGTGCGCGGCGATCTGCTTGTGAACGTGCTTGAGCAGGGTTACTGGAATCTTGACGAGATCGTGTTGAGTGACGGGAAATCGAATGACAGGTAGGCGTCGCTTCATCCACGAACTCGGAAAGCGGGGTTTCAGCCGATAGGGGAAAAAGAAAAGCCGGGAAAATTCCCGGCTTTTCTTTTTCCTGCATCGCGGGTTTCGCTTATGGCGCGCTGCTGGCGGGCTTCAGGAATCCCAGCCGCCGCGCCTGCAGCCATATCCGTCCGCTCCACATGCCGAGGTCATCGAGCAGCGAGTAGATCAACGGCAGCATGGCGAGGCTGACGACCGTGGAGAACAGCAGTCCGCCGATGATCGCGCGCGCCATGGGGAAGTACGGCGGGCCGTCACCGCCGATTTCCGTGTTGCCTATGGCGAGCGGCAGCAGGCCGAGCACTGTCGTGCTTACCGTCATCAGGATGGGTCGCAGCCGGTCCATCGCGCCCTGCAGGATCGCTTCGCGCCGGTCCATGCCGCCGATGCGCAGATTGTTGACGTGATCGAGCATCACGATGCCGTTGTTCACGACCACGCCCATGAGAATGAGAATGCCGATCCACGCCATCATCGAGAACGTCGTGCCGGTGATCCAGAACAGCCAGAACACGCCGATGACCGAGAACACGATGCCGGAGAGAATTGCGATCGGCTGCAGGATCTTCTCGAACAGCGCCGCCATCACGATGAAGATGAGCAGCAGCGCGAGCAGGAAGTTCGTGCCCATCTGGTCCTCGTTCTGCTGCGCTTCATCGAACGACCGGCCAAGGCTCCACGAATAGCCTTCGGGGAACGCCAGCTGTTTCAGCGCTGCGTCAAGGCGCGGCTGGATGTCCTGCATCGTCGTGTCCTTGTCGAGGCCGACCTGCACGGTCACCGTCGTGGCGCGATTGCTGCGGCTGATTTCCGCGGGACCTTCCACGACGCGAACGTTCGCGACCGACGACAGCAGCACTTCCTCGCCGGCCGCATTGTGAACGGGCAGGGCGGAAAGTTCCTGCAGCGACTGCCGGTCGTCCTCGCTGAATGCAAGGCGGATGTCGATCTCGCCGTTCTCGCCGCGGAACTGCTTGAGGTTCAGTCCGCGCATCGCCGTCGAAATCGTCGTGGCGACGTCCTCGCTGGAAAGGCCGAGCTGTTGCGCGCGAATGCGATCGACGACGACCTGTATCTCGCGCCCGCCGTCTGCATTGTCGACCTTCACTTCCGTGACACCCGCCACGCCGCGCAGCATGCGCTTCACTTCCTCGGCCAGCGACATGAGCGTTTCGGTCGATTCGCCGCGCAGCTCGATGCCGAGACCTTCCGATGCGCCCTGGCGGTTGCGGTCGAAGCCAGGTTCGCCGATCGCGACCTTCGGCAGGTCCTTGATCAGGTCATCGCGTATCGCTGCCGCGGAGCGTTCCGCGACATCGTCTTCCGTGAGAAGGATCGCGGTCTGCGCGAAGTCGGCGGCCATCCAGCTGTACACGGAATCGATTTCGTACTTTTCCTTGTTGTCGAGCAGGAAACGCTCGATGCGCATGATGTTCTCTTCCACCGTTTCCAGCGGATACACGCCATTGAGGTTGTAATTGAGGTAGAGCTCGCGCCCTTCCTCCTCCGGGAACATCTCCTGCTTCACGCCCATGAAGGCAGGGATCGATATCACGATCAGCAATCCGATCAGCGCGACGGATGCCCAGCGATGCCGCAGCGTCCAGCCGAGGAACGCGCCATAGCGCGTGCGAAAGCGCGACATGAAGGAGCCTGATTCATCGTCGGGCCTGCCGTGAATGCGCGCCGCGATCATCGGAATCATCGTGAGTGCGATCGCGAGCGAACCGATCAGCGAGAAGATGATCGTGACCGCCACATGCTTGAGCCAGATCGTCATGCCCGTTTCCTGGCCGAACACGATGGGCAGGAAGACGATGATGGTGGTGAGCGTGCCGGCGAACACCGCGGTCGCGACCTCGCGTGTACCTTCGAGCGCGGCGCCCATCGGATCGTCCGGATGCATCTGCTTGTAGCGGAAGATGCTCTCCGTCACGACGACGGCGTTGTCCACGAGCATGCCGATGGCAAGCATCAGTCCCATCATCGTCAGGATGTTGAGGCTCAAGTTCATGAAGTACAGCGCGGCGAGCGCGAGCGCGAGCGCGAACGGTACGGCCAGCGTGACCATGAACGTGGTCGACCACTGGCGCAGGAAGAAGAACAGCACAAGCAATGAAAGGCCTGCACCGGCAAGACCGGAGTTGAGCACATCATTCAGCGACGAGGTGACACCGTCCGCCTGGTTCTCCATCGTGAAGATCGTGATGCCTGCCATCTGCGGCAACGCCGCGATGCGGTCGATCTCGTCCATGACGCGGGTGGCGACTTCGACCATGTTCGCGCCGGACGCGCGATAGACTTCAAGCGCAATGGCGAACGAGCCGTCAAGGCGCCGGCTGAACTCGCGCTCCTTGTACGTGAGATGAACGTTGGCGATGTCGGAGAGGCGAACGCCGGGCGCGACGATCACGTTGCGGATGTCGTCCAGCGATTCGTACTGCCCGATGGGATGCACGAGCAGCCTTCCCGAATGCCCGGTGATCTTGCCTGCCGTGACCGAGAAATTGTCGTCCTGCAACTGCTGCGACAACGCGCGCAGATCGATGTTGTGCGCGGAAACACGGTCGCTGATGAGGTCGATGCGGATTTCCGGCTCCTCGACGCCGCCGAGATCGACGCGCGACACGCCGTCGATGCGTTCCAGCGGCCGCTTGAGATTGCGGTTGAGGAGGTCATACGCGTTCATCAGGTTGTGATCCGCAGAGATGCGCAGCCGCAGGATCGGCTGGTCCGTCGTCACGAACTTGAAGATGTGAATGCGCTGCAGGTCGTCGGGAAGATCGTTGCGGATGGCATTGATCTTGTCGCGCACCTCGACGCTTTTCACGCCGATGTCCGAGCCCCAGCCGAAGAACACGAAGATGCCTGCGGAATTGCTCGACGATGTCGATTCGAGACGTTCGATCGAACCCATGGTTGCGATCACTTCCTCGATCGGACGCGTGATGAGACGCTCGACTTCCTCGGGGGACGAACCCTGGTAGGGAACCTGGATGAACAGCCCCGGGAAGGATTCCTCCGGCAGGAATTCGAGCGGCAGCAGTTTCGCGGAGATGATGCCGATCACTGCAAGGCTCAGGAACGCCATCACTGTCGTGACGGGACGGCGCATCGCGATACGCGTGATTTCCCACATGGCGTCGTCCTCAGGCGGTTTCGGTTGCGCCGGTGTCACCGGCGGTTGCCGTGCTTTCCACGACGATCGTCTTGCGGTCGATGACCGCGTACATGATCGGGATCACGAACAGCGTGAGCAGCGTCGCGAAACTCAGGCCACCGATCACCGTGATCGCCATTGGTGTCCGGATCTCCGCACCTTCACCGAGACCGATCGCCATCGGGAGCAGGCCGAGAACGGTCGTGAGCGTGGTCATGATGATCGGGCGCAGGCGCGAGTGTCCTGCCTCGATGATCGCTTCGAGCTTTTCCATGCCGGCGGCGCGGAGCTGGTTGATCATGTCTATCAGCACGATGGCATTGTTCACCACGATGCCCGCCAGCATGATCAGGCCGATGAACACCACCACGCTGATGGTCGTGCCGGTGAGGAACAGCGCGAGCAGCGCGCCGGTGAGACCGAGCGGAATGGTGAACAGGATGACGAGGGGATGCAGCAGCGACTCGAACTGCGACGCCATCACGAGATAGACGAGGAAGATCGCGAGCGCGAGCGCGAACTGCATGGACGTGAACGCGATTTCCATGTCCTCGCTCTGGCCGGTGACGCGCGGCACGATGCCTTCGGGGATCGCGATGCTGCCGAGCACGTCTTCGACAGCGGCAACCGCAGTGCCGAGATCGCCGTAGTTCAGGTTCGCGGAGACGATGGCGACGCGTTCCTGCGCGACGCGGCGGATTTCCGCGGGACCGAGGCCGGTCTCGATGGCCGCGACGGCGCGCAGCGGCACCGGGCGATCGCTCTCGGGATTGACGATGAGATTCTCGATGTTGTCGATGGAATTGCGCTGGTCTTCCCGGGCGCGGATCAGCACGTCGATCTTGCGGTCACGCCAGGTGTAGCGCGTCGCGACTTCACCGCGCACCTTGCCGACGACGCGGTTGGCGATGTCACTGACGTTGAGCCCGAGCTGTGCGGCCTTTTCGTGGTCGAACAGTATCTGTATCTCCGGATGGCCGTTCTGCATGCTCGACTTCACGTCCGCGAAACGGTCCATCGCGCTCATGCGTGCAACGAGCGTCTCGCTGACGTCCTTCAGGTCGTCGAGGTTGTAGCCGACGATCTCGACTTCCAGCGGCGTCTCGAATGAAAAGAGTTCCGGGCGGCCGAACTTGTAGTCGACGCCCGCAATGCCCCGCAGTTCGTCGCGCAGCACGCGCATGGTCGCTTCTTCGGCCTCGCGACCGGCGCCGGCGGC
>CAZRFE010000016.1:25860-38231 GCA_964599565.1 uncultured Gammaproteobacteria bacterium | reverse complement strand
AAGGCCGCAGCCGGCCGCATCGGGCCGGCTGCGGTTTTGACGTTGCGCATACCGAAGCGCTGAACAAACCCCGCTGACAGGCGCGCCGTCGCCGTCGTCACTTCTAAATGCCGGCGATTTCGCATCGCCTGCCGCCATCGGCATCAGCGCTGCGCTCATCGCGGCGGCGGCGTGGCTTGGCTACGACGCTGCGAAGCGACGCCTGCCGGTACCGGCAGCGGAGGTTGCACGCGCCGCGCGCTGACGGTTCAGCAGCGGCGAATGGCGTCGATCAGCTGCTGCTTCGACATCGCGCTTCGCCCGGGAATGTGCAGTTCCTTCGCGCGTTCGTAGAGTTCGTCCTTCGTCGCGTCACCCAGGTCAGGTTCGGCACGCGCACCGGCCGGCGGCTTGTGGCCGTTGCCGCCGCGCCGCGACCTTTGCCGCGGCGGTGCGCTGGCGGGAGCTGCGGGTGGCGACTGGCGTGACTCCGCAGGCTCGCCCGCAAGGCGCTCCTTCAGCACCTGCATGAGATCGATGACGTTCGATTCCTCGTCGTATTCCTCGGGCGCATCTTCCGGCGCCTTCAGCACATCCTTGCCGGAGGCGAGTTTCTTCTCCACGCGCGCGAGCACCGCGCGCACGTAATGGTCGGAAAGTTCATCGCGGTCGAGCGATTTCGCGGCGCGTGCGCGCATCGCCGCCTGCATGTGTTTCACGCTGTCCTTTGCGGCATGCCTTCTTTCCGGCAGCCCGATGTCCGCAGGCGAGCGGATCTCGTCGTGGAAGCGCAGCGTTTCGGCGCGCAGGATGCCGCGCTCCGCCATGATCGCAACGAGGTATTCCCTGCCGCGCATCACGAACGTCGCGATGCCCGCGCGTCTTTCATCTTCCATGCTCTTCGCAAGCAGGCGGTACGCCTTCGTTGCGCCTTCATCGGGCACGAGAAAATACGCGCGCTCGAAGTACACGGGATTCACCTCCGCGAGCGAAACGAAGCGCTTGAGATCGATCTCCTGGGATTTCTCCGGCGCGAGATCTTGAAGTTCCTTGTCCTCGACGACGACATAGGCATCCTTGTCCACTTCATAGCCGCGCACGATCTCCTCGCTCGACAGCGCCTTTTGCTCCTTTTCACAGAAGTAGCGGCGCTTGAGCGGCGTGCCGTCGGCATCCACCATCTTCAGCGAAAGCGCGCGTGCGCGGTTCGCGGGAAACAGGCTGACCGGCAGGCTCACCAGGCCGAACGCGATCACGCCGGACCAGAACGGGCGCGGACGAAGCGGCTGATTGTCGTCCTTCTCCTCAGGCATGTCTTCTTTCCTGCTTCAGGCTCGCTTCCAGCGCGCGTGCAAGATCGTCGGACGGTGCGCGCCGGCGGAACTCGACGACCTTTACCTTGCCGCCGCGCTTCTTCGTTTCCAGCATCTCGAGCACGCGTTCGCGGAACTCGTCGCGGTAATGCTCCGGCTCGAAGCCCGCTTCCAGCATGCCGATGAGCTGCCGCGCCATCGCAAGCTCGCGGGCATCGAGCGGCTTTCCCTTCGGCGCTTCGAGATCTTCCGCGGAAATCACTTCCTCGGCGTGACGCAGCGACATGAGCATCGGGTAGCCCTGGTACACGCGCAGCGCGCCGACATATTCCTTCTTGCGCATCACCCAGCGCGCGAGGCCTTCGAGCTTCGCGCTCTCGAGTCCGTCGGCAAGCGCGAAGTAGTCCTCGCTCGCGCCATCCGGGCCGAGATAGTACGGACGGTCATACCAGCGGTGATCGATCTCGTGCTGCGGCAGGAAGCTGACCACCTCGATGTCGCGTGACGCTTCGGGTTCGAGCGCGTCGAGGTCGTCGCGCTCAAGCAGCACCATGTCGCCTTCGTCCGTGACGAACGCACGCTTCGTCGCTTCATGCGGGATGATTTCATCCGTCTCGGGATTCACCATCGCCTGCTTTACGGGCAGCCTGTCCTTGCGATGCAGCATGCGGAAATGCACATCGCGATCCTCGATCGCGGCATAGAGTTTCACCGGCACGCGCACGTCGCCGAAGCGGATCACGCCTTTCCACATCGCTCTTGCGGCCATCATGAAACTCCGGCTGCCTTGCGCGCCTTCGCTCCGATGAGGCGGCGCGCGGCATCGAACTCCTTCCACGGGTCATCGCGCAGCGCGCCGAGACGGCGGCGCAGGTTGTCGATGTTGTAGTGATCGGGGCGCAGGCCTTCGCCGAGTTCATCCCAGCGCAGCGGCACCGCAACCGGCGCGTTCTCGCGTGCGCGCAACGAATACGATGCGATGGCGGTTGCGCCGCGCCCGTTGCGCAGGTAATCGATGAAGATCCTGCCGCGCCGCTTCGTCTTCGAGAGATTCGCGGTGATGTGCTTCGGATCGTCGCTCGCATGCTGCTTCGCAATCGCCTGCGCGAACGACTTCACCTCGTCCCAGTCGGCCTTCGGTTTCAGCGGCACGACAAGGTGCAGCCCCTTGCCGCCCGTGGTGCGCAGGAAACTTGCAAGATCAAGCGACGCAAGCCGTTCGCGCAGTTCGTCCGCGACACGCAGCATCTCGCGCCATGGAACATCGGGCGCGGGGTCAAGGTCGAACACCATGAGATCCGGTTTCTCCACGTCACTGACGTGGCAGCCCCAGGGATGAAATTCAAGCACGCCCGCCTGCACGAGCGCGGCGATGTCGCGGAGCGATTGGACATATGCGTACTCGCGCGGTCCCTTGCTTTCCGCGATCAGGACGCGCGGCACATCCTTCGCGATCGCGCTGCGCGGATGTTTCTGGAAGAAGCATTCCGTGTTCCAGCCTTCGGGACAGCGCAGCAGCGACAGCGGGCGGTTCATGAGTCCCGGCATCACCCACGTTTCGATGTCCTCGTAGTAGCGCGCGATATCGAGCTTGGTGATGCCGAGCTCGGGATACATGATGCGATCGGGATGCGTGATGCGCACACCGGCGACGGATGCGCCGGGTGTTTTCACGCGCGCGCGCGGTGGCGTCTTTGCAACAGGTTCTTCTCTCATGTCGGCTTTCCGGTTGAGCGTGATCTCGCGCGCGTTGCGGTCTTCCCGCACGCCGCGGAACACGGGATGCCGCAGGCGGCCATCGCGCGTGCGTTCGGTGAATTCCACTTCGATGACAAGTACAGGCTCGACCCAGCGCGCACCGCGCGCATCCGGCACATCGTCCGCGAACGGTTTCGCCTTTACGTCGAGTTCGCGCAGGCGATCGTGCAGCTCATCGATCTGCCGCGCGCTGAAGCCGGTGCCGACGCGCCCTGCGTAACGAAACGCATCGTTCTCCCACGCGCCGAGCAGCAAGGAACCGAAACCGGTGCGCGCACCACCCGGCGGCGTGAAGCCGCCGACCACGAACTCCTCGTGGAAGGTGCATTTCACCTTCAGCCACTGCCTGTTGCGGCCGCTTCGATACGGCGCGTCGCGGCGTTTCGAGATGATGCCTTCAAGACCGAGCTGGCAGGCCTGCTCGAAGAACGCCGCTCCCTGGCCTTCGATGTGATCGGAATAGCGCACGCGGCTGTCACCCGCCGCGTGCACGAGTGTTGAAAGCGCGTGTTTTCGTTCCAGCAGCGGTGCGCCGGCGAGATCACGGTCATCGAGATAGGGAAGGTCGAATGCCTGGTAGACGAGCGATGCCGTCTTCGTGCTGGAAAGCGCTTCCTGCAGCCGGCGGAAACTGCTGTAGCCATCGTTCGAGATCGCGACGACTTCGCCGTCGATGATCGCGCGCTTCACGGGAAGTGCGGCGATGGAACGCGCAACCTCCGGGAAGCGGTGCGTCCAGTCATGGCCGTTGCGCGTGAAGAGCGACACCTTGCCGTCATCGATCCGCGCGATGACGCGGTAACCGTCGAACTTGATTTCATGAATCCATTCGCGGCCTTCCGGTGCGTGTTCCACGGACGTTGCAAGCTGCGGCTCGAGCTTCAGCGGCATGGGTTTCCTGCGCGCACCGGCGATGTCTTCGGCGTGCACGCGTCCTGCATCGACCGCTTCGCCGGCAAGCCATACGCGATCATGATCGCGCGCGATTTCATCCATGCTGCGTCCGCTTGCAACGCTGCCGTCCTCTGGCGCAAGCGGCGGCCTGCCGGGATCGCTGCGCTTGATCATCAGCCAGCTCCTGCCTTCCTTCGCGCGTCCGCCTTTCCTTCCGCGCGTGCGAACGAGCGTCCACGCGCCCTTGAGCTTCTGTCCGTCGAGAATGAAATCGAGATGGCCTTCCTTGTTCTTGCCGTTCACCTTCCAGCGGCCGGCGTCCCACAGCATCACCGTGCCGCCGCCGTATTCGCCGGCGGGAATCACGCCCTCGAAACCGCCGTACTCCAGCGGATGGTCTTCCACTTCCACGGCAAGGCGCCTCTCGCCGGGCTCGAGGCTCGCGCCCCTCGGCAGCGCCCAGCTGCGCAGTACGCCGTTCTCCTCAAGGCGAAGGTCAAAGTGATCGTGGCTTGCCGCATGCCTGTGCATCACGTAAAGGCAGCCGGCATCGACGGCGGCGTCCGCGCCGGAAGGCTCCAGCGTTTTCGTGAAGTCGCGCTTGCGGCGATATTCCTTGAGACGCTCGGCGGGTTGCATGTTCACAGGATGAGTCGGCGATGCATGACATATCCGTATGTCCTCGATGGCGCGATTCAAGTGCGTGCTTATGTCGCAATGGCGGAGGGTGTTCAACCTCTGGCAACGTCTGCGTGCCTGTGCTCCACTCGATGCGTGTTGTCACGGAGCGTGCATGGCCAGCGGCAGTTCGAAACCCGTCATCTATGCGGCAATCGCCGGCAATCTCGCCATCGCGGCGGCGAAGTTCATTGCTGCGTTCGTCACGGGCAGTTCCGCGATGGTCTCGGAAGGCGTGCACTCGCTGGTGGATACCGGCAACGGCGTGCTCATTCTCTTCGGCATTCGCCAGAGCCAGCGGCCGCCGGATCGCGAGCATCCGTTCGGCTACGGCAAGGAACTTTATTTCTGGACGCTGATCGTCGCGATCCTGATCTTCGCGGTCGGCGGCGGCATCTCCATCTATGAAGGCATTCGTCATATCCAGCATCCCGAACCGGTGAGCGATCCGGTGTGGAACTACGCGGTGCTCGGCTTCGCGCTGGTTGCGGAAGGCATTGCGTGGACGATTGCGCTGCGCGAGTTCCGCCGCGTCAAAGGCAAGAGCCGTTACATCCCGGCCATCCGGCAAAGCAAGGATCCGACGACATACACCGTGCTGCTGGAAGACAGCGCCGCGCTGCTCGGCCTGCTGACGGCGTTCATCGGCATCTACGCCGGACATTCGCTCGGCGTGCCGGAACTCGATGGCGTGGCATCGATCGTCATCGGTGTGATCCTCGCGGGCGTGGCGATCTTTCTTGCACGCGAAAGCAAGGGATTGCTGATCGGCGAAGGCGTGAGCGCGAAAACATCGGAAAGCATTCGCGCAATCGTCGCCGACGATCCCTCCGCGGCGCGGATGGTGCGCGGGCTGTCCATGTACCTCGGCCCGCGCGAGGTGCTGCTGACGATGGAAATGGAATTTCACGATGACTGCACGGCGGCGCAGGTTGCCGCGGGTATCGACAGGCTTGATCGCGAGATACGCGCATTGCACCCGGAAATCCGGTACGTGTTCATCGAGGCGCAGTCCATCGCGCAGAAAGGCGGCAGGAGCGCGTGAAGCAGAATGGATGAACGGCGTGACGATCAACGGCAGGCGGGCAGTTCCCGGCGCCCGGTGGGCGCAAGGGCGCGCCACGAATTCACCGGCGAGTATCTCGTCATCTGCCCGCGCTGCATGTCGCGCGCGCGGGTGCGCGGCCCGGTGAAGATTCGCAGCACCGAGCCTGCGCAATTTTCCTGTGCGCACTGCGGGATGCGCGGCACGAAGGCGCGCAACGCGGAAAGCGCAGCGCGCGGTCCTGTCACCGGCGGTCCGCACGATGGCTATTTCATCCTGCCGCTGTGGCTGCAGGTCGACTGCGGCGGAGAGATTCTCTACGCGAACAACGCAGCACACCTCGACTTCCTGGAACGCGCCATCGCCGCGGAGCAGGATTGCGATCCGCGCTGGGAGAGCGCGGTGCATGCGGGCGGTCTCGAACCATGGATGAAGCGCCCGGAGAATCGCGAGCGCGTGATGCGCGGCATCCGCGAACTGAAGGCGCGCCTCATGTATCCCTTCTGAAACGGTGGCACGCATGATTGCATCACGTCATCCCGAACGGCATCACGCGCAGCGCTCCGGCTGGCTGCGTGCCGCAGTCCTCGGCGCGAACGACGGCATTGTTTCAACCGCGAGCCTGATACTCGGCGTTGCTGCTGCAACCGGCGCCGGCGACAGCGTGATCGTCGCGGGCGTTGCCGGACTCGTTGCAGGCGCGATGTCGATGGCCGCCGGCGAGTACGTCGCGGTGCATTCGCAGGCGGATACGGAGAAGGCGGATCTCGACGTCGAGCGCCGCGAGCTCGATGCGAACGAACCGGCGGAGCGCAAGGAACTCGCCGGAATCTATGTTGCGCGCGGACTGGATCCCGCGCTCGCGGAGACGGTCGCGGAACAGCTCATGAAGCACGATGCACTCGATGCGCATGCGCGCGACGAACTCGGCATCACCGCAACGCTCAGCGCGCGGCCCGCGCAGGCCGCGGCGGCGTCCGCCGCGAGTTTCGCGATCGGCGCGGCAACGCCGCTGATCGTCGCCGTGCTGTCGCCGCAGGCATGGCTGATTCCGCTTGTCGCGCTCGCATCACTGGCGTTCCTCGTCATCCTCGGCGGCGTTTCCGCGCACGTCGGCGGCGCGAACATCATCCGCGGCATCGTGCGCGTCACGTTCTGGGGTTCGCTCGCCATGGCGCTGACGGCTGCGGTCGGTGCGTTCTCGGGCATCGGCGGCTGAGTTCCGTCAGCGTGCGCGTTCCTCGCGCGCAAGCGGCAGCACGTCGTTGACCAGGGCAACGAGCACGCGGCCCGGCTCCTCGAACATCGCAAGATGCGCGGAATGCTCGAACCATACGCCGCGTTTCGCCGGCGCCTTCAGCGCGTCGAGCCACGCCGCGGCGGGTTGCGACGGCACCATGTAATCGTGCCGTCCCATGAACACGACGACCGGGAAGGAAACTTCCGTCACGCGCGTGAAATCCACGCCGGCCAGTTCATCGAGCACGCGGCTGAGCGTGAGCGCGCTGCCCTTGCCGATGGCGTCAAGCGCCGCGGCATCGTACTCCGGCGAGAGCTGCGGGACCGCCGCGTAGTAGCCTGCGTTGTCGCGATAGGCGGCGAGCCCGCCATAGTGCTGCACCCAGCGGCGCTGCCGCGCGATGCGCTCGATGGTGAGCGCGCCGTCGCCGGGATACGGCGCAAGCGCGCGCAGTTCATCGATTGCCGCATCGTTGCCGTCGCGTTGCGCGGCCGCGAGCGCGAACTCGTATCCAAGCCGCTCGTTCTCCTGGAAATCGATCACCTGGCTGATGCCGACGTAGGCATGTATCCATTCCGGCCGTTTCAGCGCGGCCTTCAGGCCGACGACGGTGCCCCAGCTGTGCCCGACGAGAATCACCTTGCGCTTGCCGTAACGCTCGCGCAGCAGCGCGATGAGCGCGACGGTGTCATCGACGTAACGTTCGATGTCGAGCGTGGGCGCAACGGTCTGCGGCGCGTTCTCGAGATACGTCCTGCCCGCGCCGCGCTGGTCCCACTGCACGACGGTGAACCAGTCCTCCCACGGCCGCTGGAACGCCCAGCCCTGCGGCATCATCGGCGATGCGGGACCGCCGTGCACGAACAGCAGCAGCGGGTTGTCGCGGTCGCTGCCGCGCACCGACACCCATTGCTCGAAGCCGCCGAGCGTTGCCTTGAAGCTTTCCTGGACACCGTCCGGCGCGACGATGCGCTGCAGGTCCGCGATGATGTGCTTCGCCGCATCATCCTTCGCCGCGACGCTTGCCGAACCGAGCGCAAGCAGCGCAGCCATGCATGCGAGAAGCGGTTTCCTGGTCACTGGCATGATGTTCTCCGTTCGATGCCGGGCGGCGCTGACGCGTCCGCGCGACGGCTGTGACAGCGTGCGCGCGCAATCGTTCATTCTCCGCGGGCTTCACACGCAGCGCGCAAGTTGCAACACTTGGAGCCCCGAGGCTCAAGGACGAGATCATGGAACTTCGCATTGCCTTCCTGCTGCTTGCCTGCGTCCTGCACGCGCCGCACGTGTCCGCCCAGGACGACGCGCCGCCGCTCATGCTTGCAAAGGTCTATGCGCGCGGCGTGGATGTTTCCGCGTACTTCGTCAGCGAGAAGCTCGACGGCGTGCGCGGCCGCTGGGATGGAACGGCGCTCTACACGCGTGCGGGCAACCGCATCCTGGCACCTGCATGGTTCACCGCGGGCTGGCCGGCGGAACCGATGGATGGCGAGCTCTGGATTGCGCGCGGCCGGTTCGAGGATGTGAGCGGGATCGTGCGTGCCGCGAGTGCCGGTGACGATGCGTGGCGCCGCGTTCGTTTCATGGTGTTCGATCTTCCCGCGCACGGCGGACCGTTCGATGCGCGCGTGTTGCGCATGCGCGCGCTCATCGGGGAAGCGGGCATTCCCTGGCTGCAACCCGTGGCACAGTTCCGCGTCGATGACGCCGATGCGCTCGATGCGAAACTTGCGGAGATTGTTGCAGCGGGCGGCGAAGGGTTGATGCTGCATCATCATGCCGCACGCTACCGCGCGGGGCGCAGCGAGGATCTCCTGAAGTACAAGCCGTACGACGACGCCGAGGCGCGCGTTGTCGGTCATGCGCCGGGAGAAGGGAAATATGCAGGCATGCTCGGTGCGCTGATCGTCGAGCGCGCCGACGGTCTTCGCTTTCGCATCGGCAGCGGTTTCACCGATGCCGAGCGTGCCGATCCGCCATCGATCGGACGCTGGATCACCTACCGCTACAACGGACTCACCGACGGCGGCGTGCCGCGCTTTGCACGCTTTCTCCGCGTGCGCGACGACATGCCGCCGCCGGAGTGATCAGTTCACCGGTTCCGTCGCAAGCCACGCCATCATCGCGGTGTACATGCGCAGGTTCAGCGTCATCTGTTCGCGCGTGATGAACTCATGCTCCGAGTGCCCGGTGTACACGGCGCCGGGCATCGCGGGCCCGAAGTTCACCGCGTTCGGCAGAAGGCGCGCGTTGGTGCCGCCGCCGATGCTGACGGGCCTGGCATCGTCGATGCCCGTGTAGTGGCTGAACACCGCGAGCAGCGGTGCAACCTGTCCGGGACGTTCCGGCAGGTAAGCCTCGCTGAGATGGATGCCGATCTCGGGCAGCGATACGTGGCGCGACGTCGCCCACGCATCGATCGCAGCGCGCAGGTCGGTGTCGAGCTGCGTGGTCGTCTTGCCGGCCGGCGCGCGCAGGTTGATGGCAAGTTCGACGCCTTTCTCCGTCGTGCGCACGGTGCTGAGATTCACGGTGAGCGGACCCATGAACGGATGCGCGTACGCGGCGTCGCCGAACTTTTCGCCGTACACGCCGGTGCCGATCAGCGCGTTCACGAAATCGAGCGCGCGGCTTGCGGCGCTGTCGGGCAGTTTCTCGTCCTTCAGCAACGCGGCGAGGTGCGTGAGCGCGTTGACGCCATTCTCCGGCGTCGAGGAATGCGCGGCGCGGCCCTTGGCGTGAACGATCAGCGCGCCGTCCGTTTGCTCGAAGCGGTAGTCCACGCCGTCGGCGGCGTGCTGCGCGCGTTCGCGAAGGCGCTTGACCAGCGCATCGTCCGCGCCGTTCAGCGTGACGCTTGCATCTTCCGGCACCTGGCTCAGGAATGCGCCGCCTTCATAGGCGGTCACGCCGGTGTCCGCATCCGTCGCGGGAAACGTCACCATCAGCGCACCGAAGCCTTTCTCCGCGACGACGACGGGATACTGCGAATCGATCGCGATGTTCATCTCCGGCGGCGGGTGTTTCTCGAGCGCGGCGCGGAACGGCGCCCAGTCGGATTCCTCCGTGAGCGCGACGATCAGCTCGATCCGCCGCGTCAGCGGAACGTTCATCTCCTTCAGCGTCTTCATCGCGTAAAGCGCGGTTGCAATCGGCGCCTTGTCGTCTTCCGCGCCGCGCGCGATCAGCCGGCCGGGTTCGGACTGCGTATCAAGCTCGAACGGCGAACGCGCCCACTTCGAGGCGTCCGCCGGCTGCACGTCGCCGTGCGTGACGACGCCGAGACGCGGCTTCGCATCGCCAAGCCCGATCACCAGCACGCCGCCGAGATCGGTGAAGTCGAGGCCGAATTCCGTCGCGCGCTTTTCCAGGTAGGCGGCGAATGCGCGGAACTCGGGGTTCTCCGCGTTCGCGATGCCGTCCTGGTGAACGGTGCGAAAGCGCACCAGGTCCGCGAGCAGCTCGACCTGGGCGTTGTCGTACTTGCGCTCGGCGTGCGCTGCGGCCTTCAGTGCGGCGTCGGGCAGCGCATCGGCGGCGAGGGCGGGCGCGGCGATGAGCAGCAGCGCGCCGGAAAGGAAGAGGTTGCGGATCATGGGAACTCCAGTAACCGGTGTATGTGAATTGAGGGGTTACAACCTAACCGAGCCTTATGAAACCGGTCAACATTTTTTTGCTGGTTACATTGCGTGTAAACACGGCGATTTGACCGCGTGCGCCTGCGGCAGTTCGCGACGTTGACACCCGGCGTGCGTCTGCGTAGTTTACCGATCAGTTAATTAACCGTCGAGTTCAGCAAATGACATCCGATCGCCTGAGTACCGTGTTCGCCGCGCTCGCCGACCCAACGCGCCGCGCGATCCTCGCGCGGCTTGTGTCCGGCGAGCGATCGGTGAAGGAGCTGGCCGAGCCTTTCGCGATGAGCGCGCCGGCCATTTCCAAGCATCTGAAGGTGCTGGAACGCGCCGGCCTGATCGCGCGCGGCCGATCCGCGCAGTGGCGTCCCGCGCGGCTTGAAGCGCGGCCGCTGAAGGACGCCGCGGACTGGATCGAGGAATACCGGCACTTCTGGGAGCAGAGCTTCGATCGCCTGGATGACTACCTGCAAGCACTCAAGGCCGAGGACGCCGGCAGCACGCGCAAGAAATGACACCGAACTGAAACACTCATCCGCGGCGGATGCCGCCAGCCAGGAGAAACGGCAATGAACGAACGCACGAACGTGAACGTCTCCAAAGCGGAGCGCGAGCTCTCCGCCATCCGCCTCTTCGATGCGCCGCGCGAACGCGTCTTCGATGCATGGACCGATCCCGTGCACATCAGCAACTGGTGGGGACCGCGCGGCTTCACGACGACGACATCGAAGATGGATGCGCGTCCCGGCGGCGAGTGGATCTTCGTCATGCACGGTCCGGACGGCCGCGACTATCCCAACCGCGTGGAATACATCGACGTGCAGCGGCCCGAACGGCTTGTCTACCGCCACAGCGGCGACGACGACACCGATCACGTGCGCTTCCACGTCACCGTGCAGTTCATCGCGAAGGATGATGCAACCGAAGTGCGCATGCGCATGGTCTTCGATACCGCGGAAGTATTCGACTTTGCTGCGGACAACGGCGCCATCGAAGGTCTGCACGACACCATGGCGCGTCTCGCCGAGCATCTCGCCGCGCATGCGGACAAGGCGGCGTCATGAAGAAGACGTATGCGGGAAGCTGTCATTGCGGGGCCGTTCGCTTCGAGGCGGACATCGACCTTGCCGCCGGCACCTATCGCTGCAACTGCTCGATCTGCACGCGCACGCGGTTCTGGCCTGCCATCGTCGCACCGGATGCGTTCCGCCTGCTTGACGGCGAAGATGCGCTCATCGAGTACCGCTTCAACACGCGGCGGAACCTGCACCTGTTCTGCCGCACCTGCGGCGTGCGTGCATTCGGCATCGGGCATCTGCCGGACGGCGAACGCATCCACGGCGTGAACCTCGGGTGCCTGGACAATGCCAGCGACGATGAACTCGCGAACGCGCCGATCGTTTACGTGGACGGACGCAACGACAGTCCGCATCCGCCTGCTGTGTTTCATCATCTTTGAACCGGAGGAAGACTTCGACGGTGCGCGCATGATCTACGGCGGATTCAAGGCAATCGTCGATACCGTGGCCGGTGAATGACCGGTTGAACAGATTCAACGTCCGCGATCGACGGCATGCTCACGTTTCGCGGCGTCACGCAGCCGCTGAAGCGCGATGGAAAGTTTCGCGTGCATCGAGCATCCTGTGTCCAGGCGGGAAGCGTGCGGCGCGGATGCGATCGGCGAACTCGACCGGTCGACATTCGGCATGAAGCGCAGCGGATGCGGCAGGCAACCGGCCGCGTCACGCTGCGCATCCAGGCAGAAGCGCTGAAGAGGAATGACGGTTTCAACGATGAGGTAGCGTGAAATGAACAGGCAATTCGTCAAC
>CAZRFE010000016.1:0-25760 GCA_964599565.1 uncultured Gammaproteobacteria bacterium | reverse complement strand
AGGAATGACGGTTTCAACGATGAGGTAGCGTGAAATGAACAGGCAATTCGTCAACGCATTGCTGTCCTCGCCGCTGCGCGACCAGGGCGATGCAACGCTGCTGCTGTTGCGCATGACGACCGGCGCGTTCCTTGTGTGGGGCGTCCTGGACAACATCCTGAGTGCCGAGCGCATGCTCGAGTTCGAGCATTTCCTTGCGAGCTTCGGGTTTCCCTTGCCCGCACTCATGGCGCCGCTGTCGGTGTGGGCGCAGTTCCTGGTGGGCCTGTGTTTCATCGCCGGATTCATCACGCGCTGGGCGGGCATCGTGTGTGCGGTGAACTTCGTGGTTGCGATTGTCATGGTCGATGCGGCCGGTGGAATCCGTGCGGCGTTCCCGTCCGCGTGTCTCGTGCTCATCGGCCTGCATCTCGCCGCGGTCGGCGCGGGCGCGTTCAGCGTCGATCGGCGTATCGAGAAGGCTTCCATGCTGCGTGAAGGGCTCGCGGCAGATTGAAAGCGGGCGTGTTCCAGCGCCAGGGAGAAGTGACGATGTTCAGGAATGTTCGTGCATTCAGCAGCTTCGCCGTTGACGACATCGCGAGGGCAAGGATGTTCTACGGCGACATGCTTGGCATGGAAGTCTCGGATGTCGAGATGGAAGGCGTACCGGAAATGTACCGTCCGTTGTCGCTGCACCTTGCAGGCGGCGGCAGCGTGCTGATCTATCCGCGGCAGAGCCACGAACCCGCGCTGTTCACGGTACTCAATTTTCCCGTCGACGATATCGAACGCGCCATCGATGAACTCGTGAAGCGCGGCGTGCGATTCGAGCAATACGAAGGTGACATCGCAACGGATGCGAAGGGCATACACCGCGGTGGCGGGCCATTGATTGCGTGGTTCCGCGATCCGGCGGGCAACATCCTGTCGGTGATCGAGGAAGGCTGAGGCTTCAGTAGTTCCTGATCGTGTTGTCGGGATAGCAGTACAGCCAGCGTTCGCCGGGCTCCGCGGACGCAACAACGGGATGCCCGCTCACCTGTGCATGCCGCGTGGCGTGCCGGTTCGGCGAGCTGTCGCAGCACAGCGTCGTTCCGCATGACTGGCAGGTGCGAAGGTGCACCCAGGTGTCGCCGCTTTTCACGCACTCATCGCATTCGAGGCGTTTCGCATGCAGCAGGTGCGTGACTGCCGCGAGATGTTCACAACCCTGCATGGATGCTTCCTCCGTCAGGCCGTACGCCGGCCGTTCGCGGCGAACGCCGAGAAACCGTGCATGAATTCCTTCAGCCGTTCGCGAATGCCGTCGTCTATGAGCGCGCCGTCCTCGTCGAACACCTTGCCGGCGGCGGGAATCATCAGCCGTCCGCCGCTCCAGTGCTGTGCGCGCAACGTGCGCAGCACGCCAAGCCAGGCGTTCTGCGCAAGGATGGTTCCGAACCTTCCGGGGCTCGCGCCCGCGATCGCAACCGGCAGTCCGCCGAACACGCGCGGTATGTCGGCCGGCGGACGCGACAGCCAGTCGATCGCATTCTTCACCACGCCGGGGATCGAGTTGTTGTACTCGGGCGTGCAGATGAAAAGTCCGTCGCTCGCGGCGATGTCGTTCTTCAACTGCGCCACGCTGTCCGGCACGCCGTCTGTCGCTTCGATGTCGAAGTTGTAAAGCGGAATGTCCGCGATGGAGCGGATGCGCAGTTCCGTTCCGTCCGGAACCATCGTTGCGGCGGCATCGAGCAGCGCGGTGTTGAACGAGCCGCGCCGCAGGCTTCCCGAGATTCCGATGATGATCGTCATGGTGCTCCCCGGTGTTCATGACCTGCATCCTGCTCCAGCGCCGCGCGGTCCCAGCCGGCAAGCACTGCCGCGCTTTCGTAGCTCGACTGCAGGAAGTCGAGCAGTACCGCGTCAGGATCGCTCGCGCGGCGCACCGCTTCGTACGGCAGGATGAATTCATGCAGCGCATCGGACCAGTACGCATCGCGCGGCATGATCGCGCGCTCGCGGTATCCGTCGGGCTCGGGGTATGCGTATGCGTAGAACGCTGCCTCGCCGAGACCTGTTCCCGGCCAGAACCCCGCACTTGCAAGTTCATGCGAATACGCTTCCTGCATCACCCAGTCCGCGCAGTTCGGCGCACCGCCGGGATGCAGCGGCGCACGCCTTCCCGAGAAGCGCGTCGTCGCGATGTCGAACGCACCCCAGAAGAAATGCACGGGGCTTGCCTTGCCGGTGAAGCGCGCGCGGAACAGTTTCAGCACGCGGTCCACTTCGATCAACGCACGCCAGAAACGATGCACGGCGTCCGCGTCATACGCCGCGTGCTGCACGTCGTCCTCGAAACGGATCGCTTCGACGACTTCGACGGGCCGCGTGAATATCTTCGCCTCGATACCGAGTTCGCCGAGCGCATGCATGAGCCGGCGGTAGAAATCCGCGACCGGCATGGGTTGCAGCGAAAAGGCGCTCTTGCCGCCGCGGGAGGTGGTGATGCGCAGCGCGTGCTCGATGAAATCGAATTCGATCTCGAACGCGCCGCCGGGAAACGGCACGGGCGAAGTGCCAAGCCCTCGCGCCGTCACGTAGAGCGCAGAACCCCATGAGTGATTGATCCACGGCGACAGCGAAAGCCGGATCTTGCCGACGATCTGCGTGCACATGTGCAGTGTCGTCAGCGTTTCCTCCCAGTCTTCGAGCCGCGGCAGTTCCGGCCATGCGCGTGATGTCATGCAACCTCCCGGATGATGGTGCTGGCGAAAAAAGAAAGGGCCGCGAACGGCCCTTCTTCGTCCTGGCGGATATCAGAATGGCATGCGCAAGCGGCGGTCCAGCGAGTAACCGTTGCCGCCGTGCAGGAAGATGCCGAGCGCGATGAGCCCCCACAGCAGCGGATACTCGAACCCGCCCTCGGGCCAGAAGAAACCGTTCGCGATGTGCGTGGACATCGCAACACCCATGAAGATCGCAATGGCGAGCGCGGCCGGCCGTGTCAGGAAACCGAGCACGAGCGCGAGTCCGCCGAAGAATTCGATGCATCCTGCCACCAGCGCCCAGAAGTAGCCCGGCGCCATGCCGAGCGAGGTCTCGAAGAACTGGCCGGTGCCCGCAAGACCATAGCCACCGAACCAGCCGAACAGTTTCTGCGCGCCATGCGGCATCAGTATCGCGCCGGTGGCGATGCGGATCAGCGGGTAACCGAACGGTTCAAGCCGGTGAAAGAATGCCTGCATGCTCATGGAGTGCTCCTCGTGAAGGCGGAATCGCGTTATTCAAGTGAAGCACAACGCACCGCGAATTCCAGTCCTGCGCGTCAGGGCCTGTCGAAATATGCCTTGGCGCCCGGATAGTCGATCACCATGCGCAGGTAGCGGAACGCCGAACCGCCGATCGCGCCTTCGATCGGCGCATCCATCATCGATGACATGTATTCGCGGAACGCGCGATCCGGGCGCTGCGCAAACCATACCGGCCCGACGGCGTGTCCGCCGATCTTCACCTCCGGAACGCGGATCATCGGGAACGCGTGTCCCCGCACGCTGTCGGCCGCGTCCACCACGAGCCAGCCGGGATGACGCTGCACCCATTTCTCGAACGTGGATTTCGTGATGAAGCTTGCGCCGACCGGCGTGCCCGCGGCGACGTCGAAGTGCGGCGCGGAGCTTTCCGTGAGCGTCGCGGTCGCACCGGTATCCAGCAGCATGTCCATGGATTCGCCGTCGATCTCGACCGCCATGCGCGGAAAGTGCATGGTGCGTTCGCCGTTTCCATCCACCTGGAAGCCGAGCGCGACTGCGCCTTGCGCATCTTCCGGCACGGCGTCGAGCAGATGGAGCGTCTGCGCGGGATAGTCGAACGCCCAGATCCTGTCCGCGAACCAGCGGCCGCCGAGAAAGCCCGCTCCTCCCATTGTCGGGTTGTCCATGACAAGCAGCTTGCCGTTGAAGAATTTCTGCTGTGGCAGCGGAATCGACTTTCCTTCGCGGAACGCCGGGAATGCGACGAGCGTTGCAGGCTCGCCGCCAAGATCCACGGTTTCGCCTTCAAGGCCGAGCTGTTCGACGGCATCGCGGTAAAGCATGTTCACGCCGCCGCCGGTGTCGGTGTAGAACGCGATCCTCGTTCCTGCCACGGTCTGTGGCACGACGAAGACGCGCGCATGGCGAAACTCCGCCGGCAGTGCGATGCCGCCGGCAATATCGCCGGCGACATGGTCGGCGCAGGCCGGACCTGCCAGCAGCATGAGCAGTGCGGCGAACGTGCGATGCATGTTCATGGCGTTTTCCTCCCGGAGATGTTTTCTCTTTGACACGCGGAATGCCGACATGGTTCGCACGCGGTCAGGTTTCGCGGTGCTCCGCGATCGGCAGCTTCCAGCCGTAACGAATTGCCATGAAACGCAGGCCGAAGCAGAGGCCCGCGCCGCAGAGCAGCGTCGCGATGCGCGGCGTATCGAAATGATCGCCGATGACGACGACGGCTGCGCCGGCAAGTGCCGCGACGGCATAAAGCTCGGAGCGCAGTATCACGGGAACCTGCGCGATCAGCATGTCGCGCACGATGCCACCGCCGATGCCGGTGAGCATGCCGAGCAGGATGGCCGTCACCGGGCCAAGACCGTATGACAACGCCTTCACCGCGCCGGAAACCGCGAACAGCGCGAGGCCCGCCGCGTCGAAGATCAGCACGGGATTGCGCAGCCGGTCGATGAGCGTGAAGCGAAAGAACGTGACGAGGCCTGCAAGACACGCGGCGGCGAGATAGCGCCAGTCGATGAGCGCAACGGGTGGCACGGCGCCGATCAGCACATCGCGCGCAATGCCGCCGGAGGTGGCGGCCGCGAACGACAGCACGAGCACGCCGAAAAGATCGAGCTGGCGGCGCACGCCCGCCGTCGCGCCGCTGATCGCGAACACGAAGGTGCCGAGAAGATCCATCGCAACGATCAGGCTGTTCACGGCAGCTCCGCGCAGGGTCAGACCTGCACGCGACATTACCAGTGCGTGATGCGCGGCGAAAGACGAACGCGCCGCTCCGTCAGCCGGCGTGGCGCTTCACCCAGTCCGCGAACTGTGCCATCCAGTTCTTCAGGAAATCGCGGCTCGCGGGACCGATGCTGCCGTCCTTCTCGAACAGGCTGTCCTGCACGTGGATGAACGCCTCGGGCTGGCCGAGCGTGGGCATGTCGAGATATGCGAGCGTGTTGCGCAGGTGCTGTTGCGCGATGGCCGTGCCGATGGAACCGATGGACGCACCGATCACGCCCGCAGGCTTGCCCGCCCATGCGCTCTGTCCGTATGGACGCGATGCGTTGTCGATGGCGTTCTTCAGCACGCCTGGAATCGAGCGGTTGTATTCGGGCGTCACGAACAGCACGCCTTTCGCTGCGCGGATCTCGTCCTTCAAACGCTTCACGGGCGCGGCCTGGTTGTCGTCGTCGTCCTGGTTGTACAGCGGCAGGTCGTCGATCTTCGCGTGCTTGAACGAGAACTCCGGCGGCGCAAGCTTCTCGATGCCGTCGGCGAGCCTGCGATTGAACGAATCGCGGCGAAGGCTGCCGACGACGACAAGTATCGGATACTGGCTCATGCGGCTCTCCGGAAGAATGCGTGGACCGTGGAGTATCGGCCGCGCTGGACGGCGCTTGTATGCAGCAATTGACGGATGGGATGCGCTTCAGTCGCGCGTTGCACATAACATGGCGGCATGCGAAAGGCATCAAATTCAATGAAAAGACCCAGCGCCCGGCGGTACGCGAAATGCAAGGGTTGGACGATGCATGACAACACGTCTTCCGCGCTCGCCGTCGCCATTGCCATGACTGTCGCGCTCGCGCTGCCCGGCACCACGCATGCGGAAGATGCGGATGCGGAGAATCCCGCGAAGCAGCTCGAACCGCTCGTCGTGACGGCGACGCGCATGCCCGATGATGCGCTTGTGGTTCCGGCGGCCATCGACGTCATCACCGCGAAGGAGATTGCACGCGCGCAGCCGAGGATCGATCTGGCCGAATCGCTCGATCGCATACCCGGCGTGGTGGCGCGCGACCGGCAGAACCGCGCGCAGGACCTGCAGGTATCGATACGCGGCCACGGCGCGCGCGCAACCTTCGGCGTGCGCGGCGTGCGTCTATACACCGACGGCATTCCCGCGACCATGCCGGACGGGCAGGGACAGGTCTCGCATTTCTCGCTCGAGTCTGCAGCGCGCATCGAAGTGCTGCGCGGACCGTTCTCCGCGCTGTATGGCAATGCATCGGGCGGCGTCATCGAGCTCTTCACCGCGGATGCGCCCGCCGATCCGCTGCTGCGCGGCCGTTACGTTGCCGGTGAAGACGGCCTGCGCCGCACATCGCTGTCGTTTCATTCGCGGTGGGGAAACGACGGCGACGTGCTGATCGATGTGTCCGATCTCGATGACGACGGCTTTCGTGAACACAGCGAAGCCAGGCTTCGAAACGGCCAGCTCGTGCTGAAAGGCGCGCTCGGCGCGAACGCGCGCTTCACCGTGCTCGGCAACTGGCTTGACCTTGAAGCGCTGGACCCGCAGGGACTCACCGCGGAGCAGCTCGCGGGGAACCGGCGCGCATCGAGCGCGAACGCCTTGCTGTTCGATACGCGCAAGACCGTGCACCAGGACCAGGCGGGCGTGCGCATCGAGCAGGCATTCTCCGCGGATCACGCGTTCATGCTCATGGCATACAGCGGCAACCGCGAAACCGCGCAGATGCTTTCCATTCCCGTCTTCGTGCAGGAAGACCCGCTGCAGGGCGGCGGCGCGATCGATCTTGACCGCGGCTATCACGGCGCGGACCTGCGCTGGCAATGGAAACGGCAGGCGTTTTCGTTCACAGCGGGTGTTGCACGCGAAGTTTCCGACGAGCGCCGCCGCGGCTACGAGAATTTCATCAATGATCGCATCGGCGTGTTCGGCGCCCTGCGGCGCGATGAAGACAACCGCGTCACGGGAGACGCGCTCTACGTGCAGGCCGGCATCGAGCCCGCGAAACGCTGGCGCATCAACATCGGTGCGCGCCGCAGCGAAATCCGTTTCACGTCGGATGACCGGTACATCACCGGCCAGAATCCCGATGACAGCGGCGCACTGGAATACGCACACACCTCGCCCGTCGCGGGCGTGCTGTTTCGCGTGACGCCCGGGCTGAGCGTTTATGCGAATGCAGGCACCGGCTTCGAGACGCCGACATTCTCCGAGCTTGCGTACCGGAGAGACGGGCGAAGCGGGCTGAACGATGCGCTGTCTCCCGCAACGAGCCGGAACTACGAGGCGGGCGTGCGTGCGCGGCATGCGTCGGTCGAATACGCCGCCGCGATCTTCGATACGCGCACGGAGGATGAACTCGTCGTCATCGCGAACGAGGGCGGGCGCAGCGTGTACGGCAATGCCGGCATCTCGCGGCGCCGTGGCATCGAGCTTGCGTTCGCGGCGGACATTGCGTCGCGCTGGCGGCTTGCATCCGCCTGGACGCTGCTTGATGCGAAATACCGGCGCGGCTTCTCCGCTGATCTCGACGGGCACGACATTCCCGGGCTCTCGCGTCACTTTGCATGGAGCGAACTTGCGTGGTCGCCGCGCACCGGCACGACGTTTCTCATCGAAGGCCGCTACGTGAGCGCGGTATATGTCAACGACGAGAACAGCGAAGCGGCCGCGCCCTACGCGAGCTTCGATCTCGGCGCGGAACAGCGCATCGATGCCGCCGGCATCGAATGGACGGCGTTCGCGCGCATCAGCAACGTGCTTGATCGTGAATATGTCGGCTCGGTGATCGTGAACGAAGGCAACGGCCGCTACTACGAGCCCGCACCGGGCCGCCGCTGGATGCTCGGCATCACCGCCGCGAAATCCTTCCACTAGCGCGGCGCAAAGATCCATGCGGCGTATCGGATGACGGCGTGTCCTGCCTCACCTTGGAGGGTTTCCTGCGCGAGGAAATCAGCAAGGCGATGATCAACGCGATCACCCGGCCGGCGCTGCATGTTCCCGGCGGCGCGGCAGCGGTCGGGCCGGCGCGTGTCTCGCCGGCCACAGTTTCGGCATGTTCTAGCGCGGCGAGGGTATGCGTTCCGCGGACGCCGCCGTCACGCGGCGGAAGAACGCGGTGCCATGCACCTCGCCGAGTCTCCAGAAACCGCTGAGCGTGTTGCCGTCAGGCGAGACGGAGAGTTCGTAGATGACGGTCGTCGCGTCATCGCCGTCATGGAAATAGAGTTTCTCGAACACGATGCCGGAGGCGCTGACCGTACCGAGCACGTTCGATGGCAGGCCGGGAAGCAGCGAATCGCCGAACGTCTGGCGCTCGATCATCACGCCGCCGACCTCCGCGTTGATCTGTTCCAGCACCATCGCGCACTCGACGCGTTCGACAGCCGACGTGCCTGGCTCATACGCGTAGTAGCCCGCCCACAGGCCGCGGAAATCGGCAGCGTGAAGCAGTGACGGAAGAAACAGCAGGCACAGCAGCAGAAGATGACGCATCGCTAACTCCCCCAGGTGACGATACGCCGCGAGCATAGCGAAGCGCTCCCGTCGGCGCCATGGCATCAGCGCGCGGGTGCGATGCGCCACAGTTCGCCGTCGGATGCGTCCGTCACTATATAAAGGAGTCCGTCCGCACCCAGCTGGACATCGCGGATGCGCTCGCCGCGGTCTTCAAGCAGGTGTTCCTCGCCGGTGACCCTGCCGTTCTCGATCACAAGACGCACCAGCATGCGGTCGCGCAGGCTGCCGATGAACAGGTTGCCCTGCCAGCCGGGGAATGCATCGCCGCGGTAGAACACCGCGCCGGACGGCGCGATCACCGGGTCCCAGTAATACACCGGCTGCTCGTAGCCTTCGCGCTCGGTCTTCGCGCCGCTGATCGCAAAGCCGGTGTATTCCTCGCCGTATGCGACGAGCGGCCAGCCGTAGTTCTTTCCCTTCGCGATGCGGTTCAGTTCATCGCCGCCGCGCGTGCCGTGCTCGACGATCCACAGCTCGCCATCGGCATCCATCGCCGCGGACTGCACGTTGCGGTGTCCGAATGTCCAGGTTTCCGGCTGCGTGCCGTCGCGATCCACGAAAGGATTGTCCTTCGGTGCGGCACCCTGCGGCGTGATGCGCACGATCTTGCCCATGTGGCTGTCCGCCTGCTGCGCGTGCGCGCGCATCTCGCGAACCGAACGGTCGCCGAGCGTGACGAACAGCATGCCTTCGCCGTCGAAGACAAGGCGCGAACCGAAATGCTTGTTGCCGTCGTAGGCGGGCATCGCGCGGAAGATGACGCGCACATCGTCGATGCGCGCGCTGTCCTTCGAGAGCACGCCGCGCGCAACGCTCGTTGCGTTGCCGCCATCGCGCGGTTCCGCGTAACTCCAGAAGATCGTGCGGTCGGACGCGAAGCCGGGACTCAACGCAACATCAAGCAGTCCGCCCTGGCCACCGTAATCCACGTCCGGCACGCCCGTGAGCGGTTCGCCGATCTTCCCGTCCGCGGAAACGATGCGCAGGCGGCCGGGCTTTTCCGCAACGAGCAGGTCGCCATCCGGCAACGGCTCCACCGCCCAGGGATATTCGAGCCCCGTTGCAACCACCACCACGTTGAATGCGACATCGGATACCGCTTCGCACGCGCGCGTCTGGCCGGGGAATGCCGGCTGCTGGCCGGATGCATTCGGCGAGCGCGTTTCAAGCGGCGCGCAACCGGCACCGGCGTGAACGGAAGAAACGGCGAACAGGAGCGTGATCGCGATGAACGCAGTGCGTGAACGGAACATGGCGTCTCCTCGAGGTTTCCCGGCGCGGCAAGGCAGACGCCGCTACTGCACCACAGTGTAGTGAATCGTCATCACGCGCACACGGCCGTCCTGGATGAGGAAACTGTCCGCGCCATCGCGAACCGTCGCGCCGCGTCCGTTCGCCGTCCATTCGAGAAACGCGATCTCGCCGTGCACGGATCGCTGCGTGTAGCGGTATGTCGCATCGGGAACCTGGCGCGCGAGCAGCGCGGCCGCTTCGCGGACCCCGTCGTGTCCCGCGAAGCGGCCGTATGTCGTCAGCAGCATGCAGTCGTTCGCGAAGTTCGCGGCAATGTCGCCTTCGATGTCGCCACCATCCGCGCGAGCAAGGTGATCGTCGAAGACCTCGCGCGTGCTGCGGATCATGGCCGCGCCGGGGTCTGCGATCCGCGCTGCTTGCCTTCGCGCACGGCCTGCTTCAGATCCTCATCGGAAAGCACGCGGCGATCGGGATCGGCGGCGTCATCGCCCGCCGGCGAAAAATGCAGCTTCTGCATGTACGGCGTCGGCTTCTTCCGCCGGTAGTCCGCGAATTCCTTCGCGTAGTACGCGCGTGCCGCTTCCACGTCCTTCCTGCCGGTGACGATGTCGTGCATGAGATTGAGCGCGAGAAGGTTCGCCTGCTCATCATGGCAGCGCGCCGAGACTTCTCCCGCCGTACGTTCCGCGATCACGCTGCCGTCGAATGCGGCGAGCGCGCTGAATTTTTCCACCGGCACGTGGTAGTCGATGACGGATTCGACGGCGTCGATGTGCGGCACGGGGAAGTTGTGCCGGTAGAACGTCCGTGTCGCGATCATGCGCTTCCACGGCCCGGGATTGTGCCAGACAAGATGCGTGTCCGCGGCCTCGTCGGGTTCACCGTACTTGTCGATCACAAGCTGCGCGGCTTCGCGCGATTCCTCCGGCCAGTCCGCGATGCGTCCTGAACCCTGCTGCGTTGCCATGATGCGTCTCCTCGATGTCGCGAATTTCTTCCTACATCGGGACTGCGCAGGCGACAGGCAAGAGCGGCTCAGGATTGCGCGGGTACCGCGGCAAGCCGCCGCCGCCCTGTCACGACCACGACGAACAGCACCGCGAGCGGCGGCAGCACGCCGAGCAGCAGCAGGTTCCAGCCCGCAGCGTGCACCGCGGCGCCGGAGGCGAGCGAGGACAGCGCGGTGACGGTGAACACGAGGAAGTCGTTCGCGGCCTGCACGCGGAAGCGTTCCGATGCGCGGTAAGTGTGCGTGAGCAGCGTCGTGCCGCCGACGAACAGGAAATTCCAGCCGACGCCGAGCAGGATCAGCGCGGCGGAATAGTGCATCAGCTCGTGACCCATCGATGCCGCGATCACGCAACCGCAGAGGATCGCGATGCCGGCGAGCAGGAGCCGCGCTTCGCCGAAGCGGCGAATGAGCCAGCCGGATGCAAGCGACGGCAGGTACATCGCCACGATGTGCATCTGTATCACCGTTGCGGTGTGGTGCAGCGGATGCCCGTCGACGACGTGCATCGAGATCGGCGTTGCGGTCATGAGCAGCGTCATCACGCCGTAACCGATCGCAGCCGCAAGTGCGGCGACGATGAAGCGGTGCTGCGAAAGCACCGTGCGCATCGGGCGCGCTTCGCCCTGCGCGACGGATTCCGCCTGCTGCACGTCGCGGTAGCGCGACAGCAGCAAAAGTGCGATGGCAAGCACGCCCGCGAGCATCAGGTAGGCGACGCCGTCGCGTGAAATGTCATGCACCGCCTGCGCGCGCTGCGCGAGGAACGGACCGAGAAACGCCGCCGCGAGCGTTGCAAGCAGAACCAGCGACACGGCGCGCGGCACGTCCGCGCTCGCCACGTTCTCCGCCACCGCGAAGCGGTATTGCTGGACGGACGCGACGTTCACGCCGAGCAGCGGCGTTGCCAGGCAGAACAGCCAGAAGTTCTGCAGTTCGATCGCGACGGCTGCGAGCAGCGTGCCGGCGATGGCAACCGCGGTGGTGAACATGAAACCGAAACGCCGTCCGCGGCTTCGCATCAGCATCGCCACCGGCATGATGGCGGCCGCGGTGCCGACGATCACGAGCGCGACGGGCAGCGTCGCAAACAATGGATCCGGCGCAAGCCGCGTGCCGATGATGCCGCCGAGCAGCGTGTTGAGCGGCGTTGACGCCATGCCGAGCGCCTGCGCAATGAACAGCAGGCGCACGTTCGGAATCCTGAGAAGCGCGAACATAAGGATGCCTCGCGGAAGGGAGCGCGCATTCTACGGGGAGTTGCGCAGGGACACGAAACAATCGCTAGCGGTCGTCCGGCTTCCCGGTGCGATGGAACCGCCATTCCTTGCCAAGGATCAGCCGCATGCTTCGCCGGTGCGTGAAGTACGCCCACGCCCACTGCAGCATCACGAACAGCCGGTTGTGGAAACCGCTGAGATACCAGATATGCACGAACACCCAGGCAAGCCACGCCGGATAGCCTTTCAGCCGGATGCGTCCGATCTCGGCGATCGCCTTGTTGTGTCCGATGGTCGCCATCGAACCCTTGTCCCGGTAACGGAAGCGGCCGCGCGGACGGCCTGCGATTTCACGGCGAATGGCGCGCGCGATGAATCGTCCCTGCTGGAGCGCGACGCCGGCCACGCCCGGCAGCAGCCGGCCATCCTGCTCGACGTGCGCAAGATCGCCCGCCACGAATATCTCCGGATGCCCGGGAACGCTGAGATCGCTCTCGACCATCACGCGGCCACTGCGATCGCACGGCGTGCCGAGCTGCCGGCCGAGCGGCGATGGCGAAACGCCCGCCGCCCACAGCACGGTGCGCGCGGCTATCCAGTCCTCGCCGATGCGCACGCCGTCCTCGCGAATGTCCGTGACCAGGCTGTTCACGCGCACCGTCACGCCGAGCGAGGCAAGATCCTTCACCGCATGCTGAACGAGCGCGCGGTCGAAACCGGCAAGGATGCTGTCGCCGCCTTCCAGCAGGATGATGCGCGCGTCGTGCGGATCGATGCGGCGGAATTCCTTTCTTAATGTGAAGTGCGCCATTTCACCGATCGCGCCCGCGAGTTCCACGCCGGTCGGGCCGCCGCCCACGATCACGAACGTGAGCATCGCCGCGCGATCCGCAGCGTGCGTGCAGCGCTCCGCGCGCTCGAACGCGAGCAGCACACGGCGGCGTATCTCGGTGGCCTGTTCCAGCGTCTTCAGGCCGGGTGCGTGCGCTTCCCATTCGTCATGCGCGAAATACGAATGCCGCGAACCGGTGGCGAGCAGCAGGATGTCGTAGGCGATCTCTTCGCCGTCGGTGACGATGCGGCGCGCCTGCGGATGCACGGCGGTCACGTCCGCCATCAGCACATCGACATTGCCGTGCCGGCGGAAGAACGAACGGATGGGCGCTGCAATGTCGGAAGGATTCAGCTCCGCCATGGACGCCTGGTAAAGCAGCGGCTGGAAGAGATGGTGGTTGGTGCGGTCCACGATCGTGATGCGCACCTCGCGTTCGCGCGCGAGGATCTTGGCGGCATTGAGGCCGGCGAAGCCGGCACCGGCAATCACGACATGGCGTTTCATCGATGCACTGCCCCGATATGTAAAAAGGTTGCGCACTGTTGCCTGCGCGCGCGTAACGGTACTCTCGCGGGCACGGCAGGTTCAACAGGAGCATCGCGCATGGCAGGAATTCACGTTGTCCGCGCCGTCATCCGCCGCCTCGGCCTGCACGAATTTCCCGCGCTGCTGCTGCTCGCGGTGCTGTTCGCGGGCGCGTGGGCGTTCGCGGAGCTTGCAGATGACGTCATGGAAAGCGAAACCGCGCGCATCGACGAGAAACTCCTGCTCGCGCTGCGCAATCCCGCCGACCTTTCCGATCCCATCGGCCCGGGCTGGGTGGAGGAAATGGGGCGCGACTTCACCGCGCTCGGCGGCAGCGCCGTGCTCACGCTGCTCACGCTCGGCGTCATCGGTTACCTGCTGCTTTCGCGCCGTCGCCGCGCCGCGCTGTTCACGTTTGTCGCCGTCGGCGGCGGCATGCTGCTGAGCACGCTGCTCAAGCTCGGCTTCGACCGCCCGCGGCCCGACCTCGTGCCGCATGAAGTTGCGGTCTACACCGCGAGCTTCCCGAGCGGGCACTCGATGCTTTCCGCCGTCACGTATCTCACGCTCGCCGTGCTGCTCGCACGCGTGCACGCGCGACGGCGCATCCGCGCGTACATCCTCGTCATTGCCGTCTTCATCACGCTGCTCGTCGGTGCAAGCCGCGTGTATCTCGGCGTGCACTGGCCGACGGATGTGCTCGCCGGATGGTTTGCGGGTGCGGCCTGGGCGGCGCTGTGCGCGCTGCTTGCAAGCCGGCTTGAGCGCCGGCGCACCGTTGAGCGGTAATACCTGCGTATTGCGACCTGCTTGGAATCTTCCGCGTGAACGCCATTCATCCATGAATGCAGACACGATCACGCAGGAGGAAGACATGAAGAGCGTTTCGCACATCATCCTGGCCGCGCTGCTGTCGACGGGCGCCGCCATCGCCCAGGATCCGATCAACTTCGACAGCAGCGACACCGACGACGACGGTTACCTGTCAAACACCGAGTGGATGGAAATCGATGACGTCAGCATGGATTTCAACACGCTCGATACAAACAGCGACGGCCGGCTTGACCGCGCCGAAGTCAATGCAGGCATGCAGCAGCAGTCGCAGGGCGTGATGACGGAAAGCGCATCCGCGCAGGGTGGCGCGCAGTCCGGCGCCGAATGGCAGAGCACGTCCGGTTCATCGGCAACGGCCGCGCAGTCGAGTGCACTCGGGAGCAGTTCGCAGAGCACGCAGCCTGCCACGATCGGCATGGATGACCAGCAGGGCATGGAGGAAACGCAGGCATCCGGCGAAACCGTCAGCGGCGGCGAAGACATGCGCACCTCGCCCGCCGTGCTGAGCGGCGACGAGGACGCTGCGAACCGCGGCACGTTCGACCCGAGCAGCTATGAAGGCGACGACGGCACGCGCTTCCGCGAAGACTTCGATGCGCGCGATGCAAACGCCGACGGCATGCTCGATGAAACCGAAGCCACGAACGAAGACTGGATCGACATCAACCTCTTCGAGCACTCCGACGTCAACGACGACGGCCTGATCGACTTCGGCGAAGCCGAGGACGGATTCATGGAATTCGGCGACGACGAACAGAGCGTGATGGACGTGGAAGACAGCGGCCAGGAAGAAACGGAAGAACAGCGGTAAGCACCGCGTTCAACCGCATGATGAAGGGGCCGTCACGGCCCCTTTTTCTTGCGCACATTCAGTACTGCCTGAATTCCCGGGCGCGAATCCCGCTTCCATCGTTGTCCGTGGGTATTTCAGCGAACATTTCGAGGATGGCTTCGAATGCGCCTTGCACGGTGTCAGTGGCGAGGAAACGATTGAAGTCGGGTGAGTGGTCCGCGTTGCAGTCGCGGTGATGAGCGCTGGCAGCGCGCCGCTCGCCGTTGCCTTGCATCAGGTTTGCCGGTCGTTTATTAATGCCGACGCATCAAGGGATGCGGAAGCCTCAAGGCAAGGAGTCTCCATGTCGAAGACGCTCACGAACAGTGTCGCGCTCGTTACCGGTTCCAGCCGCGGCATCGGCGCGGCGACGGCGCGCCTGCTCGCATCCCGCGGCTACGCGGTTGCCATCAACTACACGCACAACGCAGAAGCCGCGGAGCAGGTGCTTGCGGATGTGAAAGCCTTTGGCGGGAACGCGATCGCCGTGAAGGCGGACGTCTCGCGCGAGGCTGACGTTGTGCGACTGTTCGGTGAGGTGGACGCGGCGCTCGGTCCGCTGACGGCGCTCGTGAACAACGCCGGCATACTCGCGCGCCAGGCGCGCGTGGAGCATCTCGATGCGGATCGCATCAGCCGCATCCTTGCAACGAACGTCACCGGTTGCCTGCTCTGCTGTCGCGAAGCCGTTCGGCGCATGAGCACGCATCGCGGTGGCGCGGGCGGTGCGATCGTGAATGTGTCATCGGTGGCGTCGCGGCTTGGCTCGGCGGGCGAGTATGTCGATTACGCGGCGTCGAAGGGCGCGGTCGATACGCTCACCCTCGGCCTTTCGCGCGAGGTGGCAGGTGAAGGCATTCGCGTGAACGCGGTGCGGCCCGGTTTCATCCATACCGACATGCACGCTGCGGGCGGCGAGCCGGACCGCATCGAGCGGGTGAAATCCGCGATCCCGCTCAATCGCGGCGGAACCGCAGAGGAAGTCGCCGCGGCCATCGCCTGGCTGCTCTCGGACGAGGCGTCCTACACTACCGGCACGTTCATCGACATCGCCGGCGGCCGCTGACGTTCCCGCCGACCACGAGCCCGGAGCATTCTTCAGATGACGACATACATCGCGCTGCTTCGCGCCATCGGCGGCAACAGCACGCTGCCATCGAAGACGTTCATTGAAATCCTCGCATCGCTCGGGACGAAGGACGCGAAGACCTACATCGCGACCGGAAACGCGGTGTTCCGCACGCGTAGCGCGAACGGCGCAGCGCTCGCGAAGCGCATGAAGGCGCGCATCGAGGAAGTGCGCGGGTTTGCGCCCGAGGTGCTGTTGCTCACGCCGCAGGAACTGCGGGACGCGATTGCACGCAATCCATTCCGCAACGCGGAAGCGGAGCCCGCGACATTGCATCTCACCTTTCTCTCCTCGGCGCCGCCGGATCCCGATCTTGCGAAGCTGGAAAGCCTGCGCGCGAACGGCGAGGCGTTCCTGCTGAAGGGAAAGGTCTTCTATTTCCATGCGCCGGCCGGCGTCGGCCGCTCGAAGCTTTTCTCGCGCATCGAGAAATCGCTCGGTGTGTGGGGCACCGCGCGGAACTGGCGCACGGTGTGCAAGGTGATGGAGCTCGCGGATACGCTCTGAGCGCCGCACCGTCGTCCGTCGATGGCTGCATGCGCCATCGCTTATGGCAAATCGTGCGGTCGTTCGCGACGGTTGGGATAGCTGCGCGGAACCCCCAGCTTTCAGGTAAGCACGCAGGCATCCTGCGCTCCTGACAGCGAGCGACATGAACCCCGAAAGCACGTTCACGAATCTCTTCTGCAACAATCCGCAGCCCATGTGGTTTTACCGCGTGGACGATCTCGCGTTCCTTGACGTCAACGATGCGGCGACCGCGCTTTATGGTTACTCGCACGATGAGTTCACCGACATGACGCTGCTCGACATCCGCCCGCCCGCGGAGGTGCCGGGCGTGCTGAAGGAAGTCGGTGCGATGGACGCGCGCAGTTTTGCGGGCGAGCGGATCTGCGTGCACCGGCGAAAGGACGGATCGCTTCTGCATGTCCGGGTGAACGCGCACGGCGTGGACTTCCATGGCGAGGAGGCCCGGCTCGTTTGCGTGCAGGACCTGACGGAAGAACAGCGCGCAATCCAGGCGTTGCGCCACGAGAAGGCATTCTCGCGGCGTGTTCTCGACACGCTGCCGGAGGGTATCGCCATGTGCGACCGCAATGGCGAAGTGACCTACTTCAACCCCGCGCTGCGCGCGAGGCTCGGGCTTGCGGGCAGCCAGGAAGGCCGGCAGGGCGATGCCTGCGCGGTGTACGGTGCGGACGGCACGCCGATGCGCGATGAGGACGCGCCGCTGTTCCGTGCGCTTCGTGGTGAAACGGTGCGCGACGAGGCGTTCGTCGTCGTTCCATCGGCCACGCAGCGCGCCATGCACGTGACGCTGAACGTGACACCGCTGTGCACGGCGGCGGGCGATCCCGACGGCGCCGTCATTGTCGTGCGCGACATCACCGGGATCGCCTGTGCGCAGGCTGCAGGATGATGGAGCACCGGAGGTTTCCATGTTGCTGACGGAACGATCCAGCGGTCACATTGTTGAAGTGCTCGACGTGCGCGCGCTCGTCAATCCGCACGAGACGGCGGTGAAGGCGCGTGCGGATTACGGCGAGGAAGCGCAGCCGCCGGAGAGGTTCGCGAAGGCGACGCTGTGTTTCCCGTCCGGCGAACCGCTGCCGGCGTGCTGGACCGATCCGCATTACCGCGACGACGAGATCGAACGCGTCCGGCAGTGACACCGCGACAGCAAGCGCCGATCAATGCGATCATGCGCGCATGCACGCATTCACCGAAACGAATCTCGCCGAACCCTTGCAGCGCGCGCTCACCGAGGCCGGCTATGTAACGCCGACGCCCGTGCAGGCGAAAAGCCTGCCCGCGATACTCGAAGGCCGCGATGTGATCGCGGAGGCCGAGACCGGCAGCGGCAAGACGGCCGCCTTCGCGCTCGGCATGCTCGCCGCGCTGGATGCGGGCGCGATTCGCCTGCAGGGTCTCGTGCTGTGTCCCACGCGTGAACTCGCCGACCAGGTCAGCCGCGAGATCCGCAAGCTCGCGCGCTTCATTCCGAACGTGAAGGTGCTGACGCTGTGCGGCGGCGTGCCGCTGCGCCCGCATCTTGCCTCGCTCGCGCACGAGCCGCACATCGCCGTCGGCACGCCGGGCCGGCTGCTTGAACTGCTGGAGAAGGGTGCGCTGCCGCTGGATGCGCTCAAGGTGCTCGTCATCGACGAGGCCGACCGCATGCTCGACATGGGTTTCGCGGACGCGATGAACGACATCATCCGCCGCGCGCCGCCGAACCGGCAGACGCTGCTGTTCTCCGCAACCATTCCCGATGCCATCCGCGACATCAGCCGTCGCTTCCAGCGCGAGCCGCTCGACATCAAGGTTGAAAGCGCCGGCGAATCGTCGATCGCGCAGACGTTCTTCGAGGTCGCGGCCGATGAAAAGGTGAACGCGCTCGCGGCGCTGCTGCTCAGGCATCGCCCCGAGACCGCCGTCGTGTTCTGCAACATGAAGCAGGACGTGCGCAGGGTCAGCGAGGCGCTTCGCGCACGCGGATTCTCCGTGCTCGCGCTGCATGGCGAACTCGACCAGCGCGAGCGCGAGGAAATGCTCGTGCAGTTCGCAAACCGCAGCGCGAACGTGCTCATTGCGTCCGACGTCGCCGCGCGCGGTCTCGACATCGACGATCTCGCCATGGTCGTGAACTTCGACATCGCATCGGATGCGGACACGCACGTGCACCGCATCGGGCGAACCGGGCGTGCGGGCAGGCACGGGCTTGCGTTCAACCTCTGTTCGCCGCGCGAATCGCGGCGTGCGGGCATGATCGAGGAACGCCTGGGCGAGCCGCTGTACTGGAGCCGCGTGCCGGCGCATGAAGGCGAACCGCTCACCGCACCGTTCGTCACGCTCGCCGTGGACGCGGGCCGCCAGGACAAGCTTCGCCCCGGCGACCTGCTCGGCGCGCTGACCGGCGATGCGGGACTGCCGGGCGATGCGATCGGCAGGATCAACGTGTTCCCCACGCGCACCTATGTTGCCGTTCTGCATGCACACGCGAATCGCGCGCTCGCGAAGCTGCGCGCGGGAAAGATCAAGGGACGCAGGTTTCGCGTGCGCAGGATCAGCGACTGACATCGCAACAACAAGAGAAACGCCATGAATGCCGCAAGAGCGATATTGCTGTCGTGCCTGCTCCTCGCACCGATGGCGGAGGCCGCGCCGCTTGCGATCGGCGAGACATTCGCCATCGATTCGAAGGTGCTCGGCGAAACCCGCCGCATCAACGTCTACACGCCGACCTGGTACGGCGAACCGATCGACGCGCCGCTGCCCGTGCTCTACATGCCGGATGGCGGCATCCACGAAGACTTCCTGCACATTGCAGGACTCGTGCAGATTTCCGTTGCGAACGGCACGATGCGTCCTTTCCTGCTTGTCGGCATCGAGAACACCGAGCGCCGGCGCGATCTCACCGGCCCGACGGACGTCGCAACGGATCGCGAGATCGCACCGCGCGTCGGCGGCTCGAAGGCATTCCGCGAGTTCATCCGCACCGAGCTGATGCCGACGGTGCGGGCGCGCTACCGCGTCACGGATGAAACCGCCATCACCGGCGAATCGCTCGCCGGCCTGTTCGCGATCGAGACCTTCTTCGTTGAACCGCAACTGTTCGATACCTACATCGCGATCGACCCGAGCCTGTGGTGGAACGGCGAATCGCTGGTGACGAATGCCGCAAGCCTTCTGCGGAAGCGCACGCCGGATGCCGCGCTTTACATCGCGACGAGCGACGAGAGCGGTATCGTCGAACCCGTCGGGAAGCTCGTCGCGGCGCTGCGCGAGAACGCCGGTGAAGAACTTCGCTGGCATTACCAGCCGATGCCCGATGAACAGCACGCAACAATCCATCATCCCGCTGCGATGCAGGCGTTCCGCCGCATGCTCGCGCCGCAGGATCACGAGTAGGCGATGTCCTTCGCGCTCGACATTCTCGCCGGTCCGAAAGCGTTCGAGACGCTTCGGCAGCGCGGCTTCGATGCCGCGAACGTGGATGCCGTCATCGGCGCATCGGGCGGGCCGAAATGGCTCGCGCTGAGCGGGCTCGACCGCGTGCTGTTCGCGGAACTGTGCGGCGCGCAGCGAACGCGACCGCTGCATCTCATCGGCTCGTCGATCGGCAGCTGGCGCATGGCATGCCTTGCGCAGCGCGATCCGCTTGCCGCGCTCGATCGTTTCGAGACCGCGTACATCGAACGGCAGCGCTATTCCGCACGCCCCTCGCCGGCGGAAGTCTCGCGCGTGAGCGTTGCATTGCTCGATGCGCTGCTCGGCGAGAACGGCGCGCGGGAGATTCTCGAGAATCCGCGCGCGCACCTGCATGTCATCGCCGCGCGCTGCCGCGGTCTTGCCGCGAGCGAACGGCGCGGGCTGCTCACCGCGGGCCTTGCCATTGCCGCGGTGACGAACGCACTCAACCGGCGCACGCTGCGCTGGCATGCCGAGCGCGTGATCTTCGATACCGCCGGCGATGCAAGCCCGTTCCGCATGCACGACATGCCGACGCGACACGTGCCGCTGACGCACGAAAACCTGCGCGCCGCGCTGATCGCCTCGGGATCGATCCCGCTGGTTCTTGAAGGCGTGCGCATCCCGGGACTCGACGGCACGTACCGCGATGGCGGCGTGATCGACTATCACCCGGACTTCGATTTCGGCAGCGGCGATGGTCTCGTGCTGTATCCGCACTTCTATTCGCGCATCGTGCCGGGCTGGTTCGACAAGTCATTGCCGTGGCGACGGGCGGGCGGGCGAAACTTCGCGCACGTGCTGCTGCTTGCACCGAGCGATGCATTCGTCGCGAAACTGCCGGGCGGCAGGATACCGGACCGCAAGGATTTCTATCGCTACACCGAATCCGACCGCATCCGCGCATGGCACGCCGTCACGCACGCCGGACGCATTCTCGGCGAGGAGTTCGCGGAACTCGTTGCATCAGGCCGCTGGATGACGCGCGTGCGCCCGCTTGCATCCCGCTGACCGATCATTGTTTCGCCTTGCCGCCATGCGCGCGCGAATCGCCGGCCTGCTCGTTCATCCGGCCCTTCGGTGCGGAGTCGATGGCAGGGCGCGCATCGCACGCCGGATCCGGCGCGAGCGCGTACCAGTGAAAATGCGTGCGCTGCACGAGGTGGCGGATGACCTCGCCGCTGCGCCGATCCGTCATCGTTGCGCTGAAGCGGCCGTCCGTTGAGGCGATCGCATGCCAGTCGATCAGCGGCGCCTTGAGATCCGCAACCGTCGCATCGATGTAATTGTCCTGGATGAGCGCGGGCTCGAGCTGCGCGACGACATCCTTGCCGCCCATGATGTTCACGAACGTCGTGTTCGAGAATTCTTCCACCGACCACGCGCCGTCCGCAGCCGCTTCTCCCCAGCCGACGCGCAGCGGGCTGCCCCTGCGCAGCGCGTCGATCAGCTGCTTGCGGCTGCCATCGACATCTTCGCCATGCGGCCCGCTGGTGAACAGCCAGCGCCACGCCGCCGTGCAGGCGGCGTCATCCGCGCCTGCGATTGCGGGGCAGAATGCGAGCAGGATGATTGCGATCGTGCATGTCTTCATGGTGCCTTCCATCGCGTGCAGGAGAAGAAAACGTTTCGACATCGAAGACGCGTGCGAGGTTCCCCGCCATGAAGAAACGCCCGCGAACGCGGGCGTTTTTCATGGCGCATGATGCAGCTTCAGCGGTTCATGCGATTGTCGATGAGATCGTTCACCACGCCCGGGTCCGCGAGCGTGGAGGTGTCGCCGAGCTGCTCGTGCTCGTTCGCCGCGATCTTTCGCAATATCCTGCGCATGATCTTTCCCGAGCGCGTCTTCGGCAGCCCCGGCGCCCACTGGATGAAATCCGGTGTCGCGATCGGGCCGATCTCCTTTCGCACCCACGCAACGAGTTCGCGGCGTAGCGCTTCCGTCGCGGGTTCGCCCGCGATCAATGTCACATACGCATAGATGCCCTGGCCTTTCACGTCATGCGGGAAACCGACGACGGCCGCTTCCGCGACCTTCGCATGCGCAACGAGCGCGGATTCGATCTCCGCGGTGCCCATGCGGTGCCCGGAAACATTCAGCACGTCGTCGACGCGCCCGGTGATCCAGTAGTAGCCGTCCGCATCGCGGCGCGCGCCGTCGCCCGTGAAATACATGCCGGGAAATGTCGAGAAATACGTGTCGATGAAACGCTGGTGATCGCCGTACACCGTGCGCATCTGCCCCGGCCAGGAATCGAGCAGCGCGAGATTGCCTGATGCTTCGCCTTCAAGGATGTTGCCTTCGCCGTCAACAATGGCAGGACGAATGCCGGGCAGCGGCTGCGTGGCGGAACCAGGCTTGAGCGGTGTTGCGCCCGGCAGCGGGCTGATGAGAATGCCACCGGTTTCCGTCTGCCACCAGGTGTCGACAACCGGGCAGCGCGCATCACCCACGACGCGGTAATACCACTCCCATGCTTCGGGGTTGATGGGTTCGCCGACGGAGCCAAGCAGGCGCAATGATGTGCGTTTCGCCTTCTTCACCGGCGCGTCGCCTTCACGCATCAGCGCGCGGATCGCAGTCGGCGCGGTGTAGAAGATGTTCACCTGGTGCTTGTCGATCACCTGCCAGAAGCGGCTGGCGTCCGGCCAGTTCGGCACGCCTTCGAACATCAGCGTGGTCGCGCCGTTGGCGAGCGGGCCGTAGACGATGTAGCTGTGCCCCGTCACCCAGCCGATGTCGGCGGCGCACCAATAGACCTGGCCGGACCGGTAATCGAACACCACCTCATGCGTCAGCGCGCACCAGAGCAGATAGCCGCCGGAGGTGTGGAGCACCCCCTTGGGTTTGCCCGTGCTCCCCGAGGTGTAGAGGATGAACAGCGGGTCCTCCGCGTTCATCGGCTCGGGCGGGCAGTCGGTCGAGGCGCTTGCGGCAGCCTCATGATACCAGATGTCGCGGCCCGGCTGCATCGGCACATCGCCGCCGGTGGCTTTCATGACGATCATCTTTTCGAGCGCCGACGCACGCTCGGCGGCGGCGTCGGCATTGGCCTTGAGCGGGATTTTCTTGCCGCCGCGGCACCCTTCGTCGGCGGTGATCAGGACGCTCGAATCGCAATCGGTGATCCGCCCCGCCAGCGCGTCGGGCGAGAAGCCGCCGAACACGACCGAATGGATCGCGCCGATCCGTGCGCAGGCAAGGATCGCGAACGCCGCTTCGGGGATCATCGGCATGTAGATGGTGACGCGGTCGCCTTTCCGGACACCTTCGGCCTTGAGCACGTTGGCGAACCGGCAGACCTCGGCGTGAAGCTGGGCATAGGTGAAGTGCTTCGGCGCCGCATCGGGGCTGTCCGGCTCCCAGATCAGCGCGACTGTGTCGCCGCGCGCCGCCAGATGCCGGTCGAGGCAGTTCGCCGCGACGTTGAGCACCCCGTCGGGGAACCATGAGATGTGGAAATCCTTCTCATCGAACGACCAGTCGCCCGCAATCTCCGGCCGCTTGATCCAGTCCAGCCGCTTTGCCTGCTCCAGCCAGAAACTCCCCGGATCGGCAAGGCTGCGGCCGTAGAGCTGCTCGTAGCTTTCGGTATCGACGCGCGCATCCTTCGCCCAGTCGGCGGGAACGGGATAGATGTCGGCGTCGGTCATGCGGCTCTCCTCTTTGCGCCCTGTTTGCCCAAATGCGCGCGCAAAGCCAAGCAGACCAATGCCGCTATACCACGCGATACGGCACCACCGCGCGCACCGCCGGATCGACGCGGATCGCGCGGTCGGCGGGCGGAAAGGCGCGCTGGTCGCAATCGGCGCGCGGGCACAGCCGGCAGGAGATGCCGATCGGCGTCGGCGGCGCGGCGCGGTCGATCGCGTCGGCATAGACGAAATCCCCCGCCTGATCGGCCTCGCAGCCCAGCACCACCGCATAACGGCGCGGCGCGCGGGTGAAGCTGCCCGACGGCTTGACCAGCCCCTTGGCCATCGAGACGTAGCGCACGCCGTCGGGCGTCTCGGCATGCTGGACGAGGATGCGGTCGGGGATCGCCACCGCCTCGTGCACCATCCACAAGGGGCAGGCGCCGCCGAAACGGGCGAATTGCAGGCGCGTCGCCGAATGCCGCTTGGTGATGTTGCCCGCCATGTCAACGCGGCAGAAATAGAAAGGCACGCCCTCCGTGCCCGGCCGCTGCAAGGTCGAGAGCCGGTGGCACGCTTGCTCGAAGCTGACCCCGAAGCGGCGCGACAGCCGGTCGATGTCGTGGCGCAACGCGCGGGCGGCGGCGCGGAAGCGGGTATAAGGCATCATCAGCGCTCCCGCCGCGTAATTCGCAAGGCCGATGCCGAGCAACGTCCGGCTGGCGTCGCTCCCCACTTCCGCCGTGTCGGCGATCGCGTCGATCTGCCCGGCGAACGCCGTTGCGGCGAGCTGGTGTGCGATCAGGAAGCGGCGACTTTCGGGCGGCAGCGCGGCGTTGATCGTCAGCAGGCCGCGCGCCGCGTCGAAACGGCGCATCGGCGCGGCCTCGTCGGCGCTGTCGGCGATCCCGATCCCCTCGGCGGCGAGGCGCTTCGCCAGCGCCGCCTCGCTCACCGCGCCTTCGCCCGCGATCACTTCGGCCAGCGCCTCGGCGGCGCGGTCGAGCGGATCGACGTAATTGCCTGCCTCGTGGAACCAGTCGCGCACCGCCTCCCACGGCATCCGCGCGCCCATGCCCGAGGCGAGCACCTCCTCGACCATCTGCATCCGCGCATCGGCGTCGCGCATCGCTGTGTGGAGCGCGATCACCCGGTCGGCGACGTCGGGGCGCTCGGCGGCGAGCCGCTGGATCGCCTCGGCGTCGAGCGGGGCGGCGAGCACCGGATCGGTCAGCGCGTCGGCCAGCGCGCCCAGCCGCCGCGCGGGGGCCTCGCCCTCGATCGCCGCCATCACCGCCGGATGATGACGGTTGAGCGCGGCGATCACCGCCGCGGTCAGCGGCCGCGCGTCGTTTTCCAACTGCGACAGGTAGCTGACCGACAGCCCCAGCCGTGCCGCCATCGCCGCTTGCCCGAAGCCGAGCCCGTTGCGCAACGCGCGCAGCCGTTCTCCGGCATAAAGGCGGGTATTGGGCATGGTGGGACGCTACTTCGCAAAACAGGCATTCGCAACTTCGCAAGTTCACATTTGCAATCGGCACGCCGACACGAAAGAGAGGCGTGCGCTCGAAGGAGAGGTGAATGTCGTCGACCATGCAGGAACTCGAACGCCGCCGCGCCGATGCGCGCGCCGGCGGGGGCGCGAAACGGGTCGCCGCGCAGCACGCCAAGGGCAAGCTCACCGCGCGCGAACGGCTCGACGTGTTGCTCGACGAAGGCAGCTTCGAAGAAGTCGATATGTTCGTCGAGCATAATTGCGTCGATTTCGGGATGCCCGAGTCTGTCGTGCCCGGCGACGGCGTCGTCACCGGATCGGGCACGATCAACGGTCGGCTGGTGTTCGTGTTCAGCCAGGACTTCACGGTGTTCGGCGGCTCGCTTTCCGAACGCCATGCGCAGAAGATCTGCAAGGTCATGGACATGGCGATGAAGGTCGGCGCGCCGGTGATCGGCCTCAACGATTCGGGCGGCGCGCGCATCCAGGAGGGCGTGGCGAGCCTCGGCGGCTA